>NZ_JAAQWS010000002.1:0-529517 GCF_012985645.1 Pseudomonas sp. WS 5410
CCGATGGTAGTGTGGGGTTTCCCCATGTGAGAGTAGGTCATCGTCAAGATTAAATTCCGAAACCCCAATTGCGAAAGCAGTTGGGGTTTTGTTTTGGGCGGTCGAAAAGGTTCTGGCCTATCGCCATTGCATAGAAAGCAAGCTGTCCCTGCGCTCTCGCCATAAGCCAGCTTGCTTTCTATGCAATGGCTCTGCGCATGGCTATCATGCGTGCCTCATTGTGAGGCGAGACTTGCATGCTGACGTTGTTAAAACTTCTGAAAGATGGCCGATTCCACTCGGGTGAAGCGCTAGGCGCCGCCCTGGGCGTCAGTCGTAGTGCTGTGTGGAAGCAACTCCAGCATCTGGAGATCGAGCTGGATCTGACAATTCACAAGGTCAGGGGGAGGGGCTATCAATTGGCGTCCCCGCTGGTTCTATTGAGCGCTGATGAGATCGCCCTCAAGTCGCAGGTCTGCGCAGGTTCAGTTTTTATATCCGAGACCATCGGCTCCACTAATGCCGAGGCTTTGCGCCTTATTGAGGCGGGGCAGGTGGCGCCGTTCCTTGTTCTCTCAGAACAGCAGACCGCAGGAAGGGGG
This sequence comes from Pseudomonas sp. WS 5410, assembly GCF_012985645.1. Classification (NCBI taxonomy): domain Bacteria; kingdom Pseudomonadati; phylum Pseudomonadota; class Gammaproteobacteria; order Pseudomonadales; family Pseudomonadaceae; genus Pseudomonas; species Pseudomonas sp. WS 5410. Next base: position 582 of record NZ_JAAQWS010000002.1, read on the forward strand.
CGTCGAGGGCGTAAATGGGTTAGTCCATTTGCACAGAATGTTTACTACAGCCTTGTGCTTCGTATCGATGGCGGTTTACGACAGCTAGAAGGGCTGAGTCTCGTCGTGGGCTTGGCGGTGATGCAAACGTTGCGCGACTTTGGTGTCCACGGTTCGGGTTTGAAGTGGCCTAATGACGTGCTCGTTGGTTCGAAGAAGATAGCTGGCATCCTTCTTGAATTGGTAGGGGACCCTGCTGACGTATGCCATGTAGTGCTCGGTATTGGTATCAATGCGAACATGCAGAGCGCCGCGGAAGTGGATCAGCAGTGGACATCAATACAGCTCGAAACAGGTCGTGCGGTAGACCGAAATCATCTGGTCGCACACCTGAGTCAGGCGTTACAAGGTTATCTCGATCATCATAGAGATTCCGGCTTTTCGGTAATTCGCCAGGAGTGGGAGCAAAACCATCTATGGCAGGGAAAGGCGGTGTCATTGATCGCAGGTGTTAACCAGGTGGACGGGGTTGTGCTGGGTATTGATGATCAAGGCGCTCTACGTCTCGAAGTAAACGGTGTTGAGAAAATATACAGTGGTGGTGAGTTAAGCCTGAGGTTGCGTGATGATTCTTGAGCTCGACTGTGGGAATAGTTTCATCAAATGGCGAGTACTCGAGGCAAGCCACGCAGCCGTTTTTGCTGAAGGGGTTGTTGATTCCGATGTGGCGTTGCTGGGTAGCCTTCATTCGTTGACTGGACTGTCGCTGCAGCATTGCAGATTGGTCAGCGTTCGCGCCCAGGAAGAGACGAACCGCCTGGCGGGTGTGTTGGTTGCGGCCTTTGGTGTTTCTATCAGCTGTGCTGCGCCGTCGCGTGAAATGGCCGGCGTGCGCAATGGGTATGAAGACTACGCCCGTCTAGGGCTGGATCGTTGGCTGGCGATGCTTGGAGGCTTCCAGCTAGCCTCGGGAGCATGCCTGGTGCTTGATTTTGGTACGGCGGCCACTGCCGATTTCATCACGGCTGATGGCGAGCATCTTGGAGGATTTATCTGCCCGGGCATGCCCCTGATGCGCAATCAGCTGCGAACCCATACCCGTAAAATACGGTATGACGATGTTGCTGCTGAGCGTGCGTTGGAAAGCCTGGTGCCTGGCCGTACCACTGCCCAAGCCGTTGAACGAGGTTGCACGCTCATGCTCCGCGGTTTTGCTCAGTCACAACTGGAACTGGCCCGCAGTTATTGGGGGGAAGACTTCTCGGTGTTTCTTACGGGGGGGGATGCGGAGTTGGTCGCTGACGCCTTGCCGGGCGCTCGCTTCGTTCCGGACCTGGTATTTGTTGGCTTGGCGATGGCGTGCCCTTTGTCCTGAGGTTTTTATGCGTTGGTTGTTTCTGTTGCTGCTGGTCCTCAATGTTTTTTATTACGTCTGGCACCAGCAAGAGGCTCCGCTGCGTGCGAAGGATGTCACTCCGTTGGCGCTGTACCGGGGCTCCCAGCAGGATATTCAGCTGCTGAGCGAGTCGGCGGACTCTGTGTCGCGGCGTGACAAGGCCAGGGCTCCGGAGGCGCCTGCTGGCTGCTTGTATATCGGAGGGTTTTCGAGTCATGAGCAAGCGCAGTTCCTGGAGCAGCGGCTTATCAGTCTGGATATCAGGGTCCGGATCCAGTCGTTGGTCTCAGCGGGTGCGCCTTCTTTCTGGTTGCGTGTAGCGCCTGAAAGCCGCCGTCTGGCTGACGATCTGCCTTTTGAAAGCCTTGCTAATGAATTCAATGAGTTAAAACATAAAATAATGCCGTGCGAAGGCATTGCAACTGTCGAATAGTTTGCATAGAATGGCGCCCGCTCCACAGTGATGACCCTCTTGGGAAGTTGGTGTGAAGCGATCGTCACGCAGCTAACCTCATATTTTTAATGAGAAAATGCTTGACAGAAGGTCGGCGTAATGTAAAATGCCGGCTCGCTTAGGAGGGGTTCCCGAGCGGCCAAAGGGATCAGACTGTAAATCTGACGTCTACGACTTCGAAGGTTCGAATCCTTCCCCCTCCACCATTTTTAGCGTGAGCTGCAAGCTCCGCGGGTATAGTTTAGTGGTAGAACCTCAGCCTTCCAAGCTGATGATGCGGGTTCGATTCCCGCTACCCGCTCCAAGTTTGCAGGTTGTGCAAGGTGTTTCGCTCTTGTAGCTCAGTTGGTAGAGCACACCCTTGGTAAGGGTGAGGTCAGCGGTTCAAATCCGCTCAAGAGCTCCATATAACAAGGCAGATATGAAAATATCTGCCTTTGTTTTAACAGCTGCCTCGGCTTGATCTTGTTTTGCCTGGTGTTATCGGGTTGTTTCAAGTCTATTGGGGTTGGTTGTTGTAAAGTCTTTTTCAGGCCTGCATAATGGTCGGCCTGATTTTGTTTTAGGTCAGTAGCTCAATTGGCAGAGCGACGGTCTCCAAAACCGTAGGTTGGGGGTTCGATTCCCTCCTGACCTGCCAGATTCACGTGGTGTATCTGGCTTTCTTTTCACAGGATCTTCATAGATGACTCCTAAGGCTGAAGCTCAAAGCTCTCGTTTCGATCTGGTTAAGTGGCTCGCTGTCGTCGCTTTGGTGGTCGTAGGCGTTGTTGGCAATCAGTATTATTCTGCTTCGCCGATCCTGTACCGCGTACTCGTATTGCTTGCTCTTGCTGCTGTGGCCGTTTTCATTGGTCTGCAGACAGTAAAGGGTAAGTCTTTCGCTGTGCTGGTAAAGGAAGCTCGCACCGAAATACGTAAAGTCGTTTGGCCAACTCGCCAAGAAACCACGCAGACCACGCTGATTGTTGTGGCTGTTGTTCTGGTTATGGCGTTGCTGTTGTGGGGTCTTGATTCCCTGCTCGGCTGGCTTGTTTCCTTGATTGTTGGCTAAGGGTGTCCCGTGGCTAAGCGTTGGTACGTTGTGCATGCTTACTCGGGTTACGAGAAGCATGTTATGCGCTCTTTGCTAGAGCGCGTAAAGCTGGCAGGCATGGAAGATGGCTTCGGCGAAATTCTGGTTCCCACTGAAGAAGTGGTTGAAATGCGTAATGGCCAGAAACGCAAAAGCGAGCGCAAGTTCTTCCCTGGCTACGTGCTGGTACAGATGGACATGAATGAGGGTACTTGGCACTTGGTCAAGGACACTCCTCGCGTCATGGGCTTCATCGGCGGTACCGCTGATAAGCCTGCACCGATCACTGACAAGGAGGCAGAAGCGATTCTGCGTCGTGTTGCTGACGGTAGCGACAAGCCGAAGCCGAAGACGTTGTTCGAGCCGGGTGAGGTTGTTCGTGTCACTGATGGTCCGTTTGCTGATTTCAACGGTACTGTCGAAGAAGTTAACTACGAAAAGAGCCGGATCCAAGTGGCGGTGCTCATTTTCGGTCGCTCTACTCCGGTAGAGTTGGAGTTCAGCCAGGTCGAAAAGGTCTAGCTGACAAAGCATCCCAACCCCGCAGCCTTAGGCTGTGGGGTTTTGTCGTCACTGGGATAAACGCGCAAGTAACCGGGGAGCCTTTCGAGGCGCTTGAACCCGTAATTGGAGTGCCTCATGGCCAAGAAGATTACCGCTTACATCAAGCTGCAAGTGAAGGCCGCTCAGGCCAACCCTAGCCCACCCGTCGGTCCAGCTCTGGGTCAGCACGGCGTGAACATCATGGAATTCTGCAAGGCCTTCAACGCCCGTACCCAGGGTATTGAGCCAGGTCTGCCGACTCCAGTGATCATCACTGTATACAGCGACCGTAGCTTCACTTTCGAAACCAAGTCGACCCCGGCTTCGGTTCTGTTGAAGAAAGCTGCTGGTCTGACTAGCGGTTCCGCTCGTCCGAACACCGTTAAGGTTGGCACCGTAACTCGTGCTCAGCTGGAAGAAATCGCGAAAACCAAAAACGCGGATCTGACTGCAGCTGATATGGATGCAGCCGTGCGTACCATCGCCGGTTCTGCTCGTAGCATGGGCCTTAACGTGGAGGGTGTGTAATGGCTAAGCTGACCAAGCGCCAAAAGGCTATCGCCGGCAAAATCGAAGCGGGCAAGTCCTACAACTTTGTAGATGCTGCTGCTCTGCTGACCGAGCTGTCGACTGTCAAGTTCAGCGAGTCCGTTGACGTTGCTGTAAACCTGGGTGTTGACCCACGTAAATCCGACCAGGTCGTTCGTAGCGCTACTGTGCTGCCACACGGTACTGGCAAGACTGTACGTGTTGCTGTCTTCACCCAAGGCCCGGCAGCTGAAGCTGCTCTGGCCGCTGGCGCTGATCGCGTTGGCATGGACGACCTGGCTGCCGAAATGAAAGGCGGCGACCTGAACTACGACGTAGTTATTGCTTCCCCGGATGCAATGCGCGTTGTAGGTCAGTTGGGTCAGATCCTGGGTCCACGTGGTCTGATGCCTAACCCGAAAGTCGGTACCGTAACTCCAGACGTAGCTACCGCGGTTAAAAACGCCAAGGCTGGTCAGGTTCGTTATCGCACCGACAAAAACGGCATCATTCACACTTCCGTTGGCAAGGTCGGCTTCGACGCCGTCAAGCTGAAGGAAAACGTTGAAGCCCTGATCGCTGATCTGAAGCGTATCAAGCCAGCTTCTTCGAAAGGTATCTACGTCAAGCGCGTTACCCTGAGCACCACTATGGGCCCAGGTCTGGTCATCGACCAGGGTTCGCTGGACGTATAAGACACAGGTTGGCGCAAGTGATTGCGCCAATTGAAAAATTGGGGTCCCTGCCTGGCGGGGGCTATCCAAGACCGTAGGCGACGCAAGTCTTAAACCATCAAGCCTACGCAGATGGTGCTCCCGGTTCCTTACCGAATCAGACACCAAAACGACATCCGGCCTAGGCCAGATGAAACGGTAACAAGCAGGAGTTAAACCCGTGGCAATTAATCTCGAAGACAAGAAGGCCATCGTCGCTGAAGTCAACGAGGCTGCCAAAGCTGCTCTGTCCGCTGTCGTGGCTGATGCCCGTGGTGTGACAGTAGGCGCTATGACCGGACTCCGTAAAGAGGCTCGTGAAGCTGGCGTATACGTACGTGTTGTACGTAACACCCTGCTCAAGCGCGCTGTTGCTGACACTGAATACAGTGTCCTCAACGACGTGTTCACCGGCCCGACTCTGATCGCGTTCTCCAAGGACCATCCAGGCGCTGCTGCCCGTTTGTTCAAGGAATTCGCCAAGAGTCAGGATAAGTTCGAGATCAAGGCAGCTGCGTTCGAGGGCAAGTTCCTCGCAGCTAACCAAATCGACGTACTGGCAACACTGCCGACCCGTAACGAAGCTATTTCGCAGCTGATGAGCGTGATTCAAGGCGCTACCAGCAAGCTGGCTCGTACTCTGGCCGCAGTTCGCGAGCAAAAAGAAGCTGCAGCAGCCTAAGGCTGAGCAACGTCTCTCGCGTTTTTTTGTTTATTTCGATGGCCGCGTAGGCCGTCCCCCAATTCAGGAAATACAGCAATGTCTATCTCCCAAGACGATATCCTCAACGCCGTAGCTGAAATGTCGGTTCTGCAGGTTGTTGAGCTGATCAAAGCTTTCGAAGAAAAATTCGGCGTTTCCGCTGCCGCTGCTTCCGCTGGCCCAGCTGTTGCTGCTGTTGCTGCTGAAGAGCAAACCGAATTCAACGTCATGCTGCTGGAAGCTGGCGAGAAGAAAGTAAACGTGATCAAGGCAGTACGTGAACTGACCGGTCTGGGCCTGAAAGAAGCCAAGGCTGTAGTTGACGGCGCTCCTGCCCAGGTTCTGGAAGCTGTGTCCAAAGACGCTGCTGACAAAGCCAAAGCAGTACTGGAAGAAGCAGGCGCTAAAGTCGAGCTGAAGTAAGCATCGACCTTGCGTTTCCAGCCCAAGCGTTAAGCTGAAGGCTGATGGCTGGTGGCTCTTGCCACCGGCCTTTTTCCGTTCTTGGCTGTCGACTCGGTCGCCGCCACTAACGCGCTGTAGCCACCCGATGCGGTGGTGCAAACCAAGGGGTTTGCAAGATTTTCTGGCTGCTCCCGTCGGGGGGGCCAAACAAGCAGGTGACCAAGCTGGGGAACGCTGATGGCTTACTCATATACTGAGAAAAAACGTATCCGCAAGGACTTTAGCAAGTTGCCGGACGTCATGGATGTCCCGTACCTTCTGGCTATCCAGCTGGATTCGTATCGTGAATTCTTGCAGGCGGGAGCGACCAAAGATCAGTTCCGCGACGTGGGCCTGCATGCGGCCTTCAAATCCGTTTTCCCGATCATCAGCTACTCCGGCAATGCTGCGCTGGAGTACGTCGGTTATCGCCTGGGCGAACCGGCATTTGATGTCAAAGAATGCGTGTTGCGCGGTGTTACGTACGCCGTACCTTTGCGGGTAAAAGTTCGTCTGATCATTTTCGACAAAGAATCGTCGAACAAAGCGATCAAGGACATCAAAGAGCAAGAAGTCTACATGGGCGAAATCCCATTGATGACTGAGAACGGTACCTTCGTTATCAACGGTACCGAGCGTGTAATCGTTTCCCAGCTGCACCGTTCCCCGGGCGTGTTCTTCGACCACGACCGCGGCAAGACGCACAGCTCCGGTAAGCTCCTGTACTCCGCGCGGATCATTCCGTACCGTGGTTCGTGGTTGGACTTCGAGTTCGACCCTAAAGACTGCGTGTTCGTGCGTATCGACCGTCGTCGAAAGCTGCCGGCCTCGGTACTGCTGCGCGCGCTCGGCTATACCACTGAGCAAGTGCTGGACGCTTTCTACACCACCAACGTATTCAGCCTGAAGGATGAAACCCTCAGCCTGGAACTGATTGCTTCGCGTCTGCGTGGTGAAATTGCCGTCCTGGACATCCAGGATGAGAAGGGCAAGGTCATTGTTGAGGCTGGCCGTCGTATTACTGCGCGCCACATCAACCAGATCGAAAAAGCCGGTATCAAGTCGCTGGACGTGCCTCTGGACTACGTCCTGGGCCGCACTACCGCCAAGGTTATCGTTCACCCGGCGACAGGCGAGATCCTGGCTGAGTGCAACACCGAGCTGAACACCGAGATCCTGGCAAAAATCGCCAAGGCCCAGGTTGTTCGCATCGAGACCCTGTACACCAACGATATCGACTGCGGTCCGTTCGTCTCCGACACCCTGAAGATCGACTCCACCAGCAACCAATTGGAAGCGCTGGTCGAAATCTATCGCATGATGCGTCCTGGCGAGCCACCAACCAAAGACGCTGCCGAAACCCTGTTCAACAACCTGTTCTTCAGCCCTGAGCGCTATGACCTGTCTGCGGTCGGCCGGATGAAGTTCAACCGTCGTATCGGTCGTACCGAGATCGAAGGTTCGGGCGTGCTGTGCAAGGAAGACATCGTTGCGGTCCTGAAGACTCTGGTCGACATCCGTAACGGTAAAGGCATCGTCGATGACATCGACCACCTGGGTAACCGTCGTGTTCGCTGCGTAGGCGAAATGGCCGAGAACCAGTTCCGCGTTGGCCTGGTACGTGTTGAGCGTGCGGTCAAAGAGCGTCTGTCGATGGCCGAAAGCGAAGGCCTGATGCCGCAAGACCTGATCAACGCCAAGCCAGTGGCTGCGGCGGTGAAAGAGTTCTTCGGCTCCAGCCAGCTCTCGCAGTTCATGGACCAGAACAACCCGCTCTCCGAGATCACCCACAAGCGCCGTGTTTCTGCACTGGGCCCGGGCGGTCTGACCCGTGAGCGTGCTGGCTTTGAGGTTCGTGACGTACACCCGACGCACTACGGTCGTGTTTGCCCGATCGAAACGCCGGAAGGTCCGAACATCGGTCTGATCAACTCCCTGGCTGCCTATGCGCGCACCAACCAGTATGGCTTCCTCGAGAGCCCGTACCGCGTGGTGAAAGACGCCCTGGTCACCGACGAGATCGTCTTCCTGTCCGCCATCGAAGAAGCTGATCACGTGATCGCTCAGGCTTCGGCCACGATGAACGACAAGAAAGTCCTGATCGACGAGCTGGTAGCTGTTCGTCACTTGAACGAGTTCACCGTCAAGGCGCCGGAAGACGTCACCTTGATGGACGTATCGCCCAAGCAGGTAGTTTCGGTTGCAGCATCGCTGATCCCGTTCCTGGAACACGATGACGCCAACCGTGCGTTGATGGGTTCCAACATGCAGCGTCAAGCTGTACCGACCCTGCGCGCTGACAAGCCGCTGGTAGGTACCGGCATGGAGCGTAACGTAGCCCGTGACTCCGGCGTTTGCGTCGTGGCTCGTCGTGGCGGCGTGATCGACTCTGTTGATGCCAGCCGTATCGTGGTTCGTGTTGCCGATGACGAAGTTGAAACTGGCGAAGCCGGTGTCGACATCTACAACCTGACCAAATACACCCGCTCGAACCAGAACACCTGCATCAACCAGCGTCCGCTGGTGCGTAAGGGTGATCGCGTTCAGCGTAGCGACATCATGGCCGACGGTCCGTCCACCGATATGGGTGAGTTGGCTCTGGGTCAGAACATGCGCATCGCGTTCATGGCGTGGAACGGCTTCAACTTCGAAGACTCCATCTGCCTGTCCGAGCGTGTTGTTCAAGAAGACCGTTTCACCACGATCCACATCCAGGAACTGACCTGTGTGGCACGTGACACCAAGCTTGGGCCAGAGGAAATCACTGCAGACATCCCGAACGTGGGTGAAGCTGCGCTGAACAAGCTGGACGAAGCCGGTATCGTTTACGTAGGTGCTGAAGTTGGCGCTGGCGACATCCTGGTCGGTAAGGTCACTCCGAAAGGCGAGACCCAACTGACTCCGGAAGAGAAGCTGCTGCGTGCCATCTTCGGCGAAAAAGCCAGCGACGTTAAAGACACCTCCCTGCGCGTACCTACTGGTACCAAGGGTACTGTCATCGACGTACAGGTCTTCACCCGTGACGGCGTCGAGCGTGATGCTCGTGCACTGTCCATCGAGAAGACTCAACTCGACGAAATCCGCAAGGATTTGAACGAAGAGTTCCGTATCGTTGAAGGCGCGACCTTCGAACGTCTGCGTTCTGCCCTGGTAGGCCACAAGGCTGAAGGCGGCGCAGGTCTGAAGAAAGGTCAGGATATCACCGACGAAATCCTCGACGGTCTTGAGCACGGCCAGTGGTTCAAACTGCGCATGGCTGAAGATGCTCTGAACGAGCAGCTCGAGAAGGCCCAGGCCTACATCGTTGATCGCCGCCGTCTGCTGGACGACAAGTTCGAAGACAAGAAGCGCAAACTGCAGCAGGGCGATGACCTGGCTCCAGGCGTGCTGAAAATCGTCAAGGTTTACCTGGCAATCCGTCGTCGCATTCAGCCGGGCGACAAGATGGCCGGTCGTCACGGTAACAAAGGTGTGGTCTCCGTGATCATGCCGGTTGAAGACATGCCGCACGATGCCAATGGCACCCCGGTCGACGTCGTCCTCAACCCGTTGGGCGTACCTTCGCGTATGAACGTTGGTCAGATCCTTGAAACCCACCTGGGCCTCGCGGCTAAAGGTCTGGGCGAGAAGATCAACCGTATGATCGAAGAGCAGCGCAAGGTCGCAGACCTGCGTAAGTTCCTGCACGAGATCTACAACGAGATCGGCGGCCGCAAAGAAGAGCTGGACACTTTCTCCGACCAGGAAATCCTGGATCTGGCGAAAAACCTGCGCGGCGGCGTTCCAATGGCTACCCCGGTGTTCGACGGTGCCAAGGAAAGCGAGATCAAGGCCATGCTGAAACTGGCAGACCTGCCAGAAAGCGGCCAGATGCAGCTGTTCGACGGCCGTACCGGCAACAAGTTCGAGCGCCCGGTTACTGTTGGCTACATGTACATGCTGAAGCTGAACCACTTGGTAGACGACAAGATGCACGCTCGTTCTACCGGTTCGTACAGCCTGGTTACCCAGCAGCCGCTGGGTGGTAAGGCTCAGTTCGGTGGTCAGCGTTTCGGGGAGATGGAGGTGTGGGCACTGGAAGCATACGGTGCTGCATACACTCTGCAAGAAATGCTCACAGTGAAGTCGGACGATGTGAACGGTCGTACCAAGATGTACAAAAACATCGTGGACGGCGATCACCGTATGGAGCCGGGCATGCCCGAGTCTTTCAACGTGTTGATCAAAGAAATTCGTTCCCTCGGCATCGATATCGATCTGGAAACCGAATAACACGTGACGCGAATCGAGAGCGGGGCAGTGATGCCCGCTCTCTGCTCCGCCAGGAGGAAAGGCCTTGAAAGACCTACTGAATTTGCTGAAAAACCAGGGTCAAGTCGAAGAGTTCGACGCCATCCGTATTGGATTGGCATCGCCTGAGATGATCCGTTCGTGGTCGTTCGGTGAAGTTAAAAAGCCGGAAACCATCAACTACCGTACGTTCAAACCTGAGCGTGACGGCCTGTTCTGCGCCAAGATCTTTGGCCCGGTAAAGGATTACGAGTGCCTGTGCGGTAAGTACAAGCGCTTGAAGCACCGTGGTGTGATCTGCGAGAAGTGCGGCGTTGAAGTTGCACTGGCCAAGGTTCGTCGTGAGCGCATGGCGCACATCGAGCTGGCTTCGCCGGTTGCCCACATCTGGTTCCTGAAATCGCTGCCGTCCCGTATCGGCTTGCTGATGGACATGACCCTGCGTGATATCGAACGCGTTCTCTACTTCGAGAGCTATGTCGTTATCGACCCAGGCATGACCACCCTTGAAAAAGGTCAGCTGCTCAACGACGAGCAGTACTTCGAAGCGCTGGAAGAGTTCGGCGACGATTTCGATGCCCGCATGGGTGCCGAAGCTGTCCGCGAACTGCTGCACGCTATCGACCTGGAGCACGAGATTGGCCGCCTGCGTGAAGAAATTCCGCAAACCAACTCCGAAACCAAGATCAAGAAGCTGTCCAAGCGTCTGAAGTTGATGGAAGCCTTCCAGGGTTCCGGCAACCTGCCAGAGTGGATGGTGCTGACCGTTCTGCCGGTTCTGCCGCCAGACCTGCGTCCGCTGGTACCGTTGGACGGTGGTCGTTTCGCGACGTCCGACCTCAACGACCTGTACCGCCGCGTGATCAACCGTAACAACCGCTTGAAGCGCCTGCTTGATCTGTCCGCTCCGGACATCATCGTGCGCAACGAAAAGCGTATGTTGCAAGAAGCGGTCGACGCCTTGCTCGACAACGGTCGTCGTGGCCGCGCTATTACCGGTTCCAACAAGCGTCCTCTGAAATCCCTGGCTGACATGATCAAGGGTAAGCAAGGTCGTTTCCGTCAGAACTTGCTCGGTAAGCGTGTTGACTACTCCGGTCGTTCGGTAATTACCGTAGGCCCGACCCTGCGTCTGCACCAGTGCGGTCTGCCTAAGAAGATGGCGCTTGAGCTGTTCAAGCCTTTCATCTTCGGCAAGCTGGAAATGCGCGGTCTCGCGACCACCATCAAAGCGGCCAAGAAAATGGTCGAGCGCGAACTGCCAGAGGTTTGGGACGTTCTCGCTGAAGTGATTCGCGAACACCCGGTCCTCCTCAACCGTGCACCGACCCTTCACCGTCTGGGTATCCAGGCGTTTGAACCGGTACTGATCGAAGGTAAGGCTATCCAGCTGCACCCTCTGGTCTGTGCTGCGTACAACGCCGACTTCGACGGCGACCAAATGGCCGTGCACGTACCGCTGACACTGGAAGCCCAGTTGGAAGCGCGTGCGTTGATGATGTCGACCAACAACATTCTGTCGCCAGCCAACGGTGAGCCAATCATCGTTCCGTCGCAGGACGTTGTATTGGGTCTGTACTACATGACCCGTGAAGCGATCAACGCCAAGGGCGAAGGTCGTGTGTTCGCTGACCTGCAAGAAGTTGACCGTGTGTTCCGTGCCGGCGAAGCCGCACTGCACGCCAAGGTCAAAGTGCGCATTCACGAAACCGTCAACGACCGTGACGGCGGCAGCGTGAGCAACACCCGTATCGTCGACACCACTGTCGGCCGTGCGCTGTTGTACCAGGTTGTGCCAAAAGGTCTGTCGTACGACGTCGTCAACCTGCCGATGAAGAAAAAGGCGATCTCCAAGCTGATCAACCAGTGCTACCGCGTGGTTGGTCTGAAAGAGACCGTGATCTTCGCTGACCAGTTGATGTACACCGGTTTTGCTTATTCGACCATTTCCGGCGTTTCCATCGGTGTTAACGACTTCGTTATCCCGGATGAAAAAGCCCGCATCATCAGTGCTGCTACTGACGAAGTGAAAGAGATCGAGAGCCAGTACGCCTCCGGCCTGGTAACCCAGGGCGAGAAGTACAACAAAGTGATCGACCTTTGGTCCAAGGCCAACGACGAAGTGTCCAAGGCAATGATGGCCAACCTCTCGAAAGAGAAGGTTATCGACCGTCATGGCGTGGAAGTCGATCAAGAGTCTTTCAACTCGATGTACATGATGGCCGACTCGGGCGCACGGGGTTCTGCTGCGCAGATCCGTCAGCTCGCCGGTATGCGTGGCCTGATGGCCAAGCCGGACGGTTCCATCATCGAAACGCCGATTACTGCGAACTTCCGTGAAGGTTTGAGCGTACTTCAGTACTTCATCTCTACTCACGGTGCTCGTAAAGGTCTGGCGGATACCGCGTTGAAAACCGCTAACTCCGGTTACCTGACTCGTCGTCTGGTAGACGTTGCACAAGATCTGGTTGTAACCGAGATCGATTGCGGCACCGAGCACGGCCTGCTGATGACTCCGCACATTGAAGGCGGTGACGTTGTAGAGCCGCTGGGTGAGCGCGTATTGGGTCGTGTTATTGCCCGTGACGTGTTCAAGCCAGGTACCGAGGAAGTTATCGTTCCTGCCGGCACCCTGGTGGATGAGAAGTGGGTCGAGTTCATCGAACTCAACAGCATCGACGAAGTGATTGTTCGCTCGCCGATCAGCTGCGAAACCCGCTACGGTATCTGCGCCAAGTGCTACGGCCGTGACTTGGCTCGTGGCCACCAGGTGAACATCGGTGAAGCGGTCGGCGTTATCGCTGCCCAGTCCATCGGTGAGCCGGGTACCCAGCTGACCATGCGTACGTTCCACATCGGTGGTGCGGCAAGCCGGACCTCCGCAGCCGACAGCGTTCAGGTGAAGAATGGCGGTACTGTCCGTCTGCACAACCTGAAACACGTTGAGCGAGTGGATGGCCACCTGGTTGCTGTGTCCCGTTCCGGTGAGCTGGCGATTGCTGATGACTTCGGTCGTGAGCGTGAGCGTTACAAGCTGCCGTACGGTGCTGTGATTTCGGTTAAAGAAGGTGACAAGGTCGACGCTGGCGCAATCGTGGCCAAGTGGGATCCGCACACTCACCCAATCGTTACCGAAATGAAAGGTACCGTGACCTACGTGGGCATGGAAGAAGGCATCACGATCAAGCGTCAGACTGACGAATTGACCGGTATGACCAACATTGAAGTACTCGACGCCAAAGATCGTCCAGCTGCCGGTAAAGACATCCGTCCTGCCGTGAAGATGGTCGATGACAACGGCAAGGATCTGTTGCTGCCAGGCACTGACGTTATCGCTCAGTACTTCCTGCCAGCCAACGCCCTGGTCGGTGTAGCGGATGGTGCGAAGATCGCGATCGGTGATGTTATCGCGCGTATCCCGCAAGAAACTTCGAAGACCCGTGACATCACCGGTGGTCTGCCGCGTGTTGCCGACTTGTTCGAAGCTCGTCGTCCGAAAGAAGCGTCGATCCTGGCTGAAGTCAGCGGCACCATCGCGTTCGGTAAAGAGACCAAGGGCAAGCGCCGTCTGGTCATTACCCCGAACGACGGTAGCGATCCGTATGAAGAGCTGATTCCGAAGTGGCGTCACCTGAACGTGTTCGAAGGCGAACAGGTAAACCGCGGCGAAGTTATCTCCGACGGTCCGAGCGATCCACACGACATCCTGCGTCTGCTGGGTGTGAGTGCGCTGGCCAAGTACATCGTTAACGAGATCCAGGACGTTTACCGTCTGCAAGGCGTGAAGATCAACGATAAGCACATCGAGACCATCCTGCGTCAGATGCTGCGTAAAGTTGAAATCGCTGAATCCGGCGATTCGAGTTTCATCAAGGGCGACCAGATGGAACTGACTCACGTACTGGTAGAAAACGAGCGTCTGGCAACCGAAGAGAAATTTGTTTCCAAGTTCACTCGCGTGTTGCTGGGTATCACCAAGGCGTCGTTGTCCACTGAGTCGTTCATCTCGGCGGCCTCCTTCCAGGAGACCACTCGCGTACTGACCGAAGCAGCGGTAACCGGCAAGCGCGATTACCTGCGCGGCCTGAAAGAAAACGTGGTTGTGGGTCGACTGATCCCGGCCGGTACCGGCTTGGCCTACCACAGCGAGCGTAAGCGTCGCCGTGAACTCGACAAGCCGCTGCGCGTAAGCGCCAGTGAAGTGGAAGCTGCACTGACCGAAGCGCTGAACTCTAGCGGTAACTGAGTTCTGCGATAAATAAGTCCGGGCCCTGGCAGCCCCGTTCGTCGGAACAAGACAGTTTTGTCGGGTTTCGATGGAGGGGGAGGTCGGGGCCTTGCCTTGACTGGGGGCAAGATCCTCTTTAGACTCTTGTACCCCTAAATTTGGCGGGAATTCGTTCCTGCCATTTTGCTTTTCTTGCAAGACAATAGCGTCGCAAGACAACAGTGGAGCTAGTAGATGGCAACTATCAACCAGCTGGTACGTCAGCCGCGTAAGCGTATCGTCGAGAAATCCGACGTACCTGCGCTGCAGAACTGCCCGCAACGTCGTGGCGTATGCACTCGCGTGTATACCACTACGCCGAAAAAACCTAACTCGGCACTGCGTAAAGTATGCCGTGTGCGCCTGACCAACGGTTTCGAGGTTTCCTCGTACATCGGTGGTGAAGGTCACAACCTGCAAGAGCACAGCGTGGTACTGATCCGCGGCGGTCGTGTAAAAGACTTGCCAGGTGTTCGTTACCACACCGTACGCGGCTCCTTGGATACTTCCGGCGTTAAAGGTCGTAACCAGGGTCGTTCGAAGTACGGTACCAAGAAGCCTAAGTAGTAGCGGCTTTTTGTAAACTGAATCATCTTATTTTCTGAGTCGATAAGAGTAAGGTCGGAGGCGTCCCGCAAGGGCACCGATTCCGAACGAACCTGAAGACCGTTTGAGGGCTTATCCATGCCAAGAAGACGCGTAGCAGCCAAGCGCGAAGTGCTTGACGATCCAAAATACGGAAGCCAAATTCTGGCCAAGTTCATGAACCACGTGATGGAAAGCGGCAAGAAAGCCGTTGCCGAGCGTATCGTTTATGGCGCGCTGGAAAAGGTTAAAGAACGCAAGAACAGCGACCCCCTGGAAATCTTCGAGAAAGCTCTCGACGCCATCGCTCCGCTGGTCGAAGTGAAGTCGCGCCGTGTAGGCGGTGCTACTTACCAGGTTCCGGTCGAAGTTCGTCCGTCCCGTCGTAACGCCCTGGCAATGCGCTGGTTGGTAGACTTCGCCCGTAAGCGCGGCGAGAAGTCTATGGCTCTGCGTTTGGCCGGCGAGCTGTTGGACGCTGCTGAAGGTAAAGGTGCTGCTGTTAAGAAGCGTGAAGACGTGCACCGTATGGCTGAAGCTAACAAAGCTTTCTCGCACTACCGCTTCTAATCTTAGCTTCACTAATTTTGCGAGGGCTTTATGGCTCGTACTACTCCGATTAGCCGCTACCGTAACATCGGTATCGTTGCTCACGTGGATGCTGGTAAAACCACCACCACCGAGCGCGTACTGTTTTACACCGGCAAAAGTCACAAAATGGGCGAGGTGCATGATGGCGCCGCGACCACAGACTGGATGGTTCAGGAGCAGGAGCGTGGTATTACCATTACTTCTGCTGCTATTACCGCCTTCTGGAAAGGTTCTGCCAAGCAGTACAAGGACGAGCACCGCTTCAACGTAATCGATACCCCGGGCCACGTAGACTTCACCATTGAAGTTGAGCGTTCCCTGCGTGTACTCGACGGCGCGGTCGTTGTGTTCTGCGGTACTTCGGGCGTTGAGCCTCAGTCGGAAACCGTATGGCGTCAAGCCAACAAGTACGGTGTTCCACGTCTTGTTTACGTAAACAAGATGGACCGTGCTGGTGCGAACTTCCTGCGCGTGATCGGTCAGATCAAGCAGCGTCTGGGTCACACTCCGGTGCCAATCCAATTGGCTATCGGTTCCGAAGACAACTTCCAGGGCCAGATCGATCTGATCACCATGGAAGCCGTCTACTGGAATGACGCCGACAAAGGTATGGTTCCTGTTCGTAAGCCTATCCCTGCAGAATTGCAGGAGCTGGCTGACGAGTGGCGCAATAACCTGGTTGAGGCTGCTGCCGAAGCCAGCGAAGAGCTGATGAACAAGTACCTCGAAGGTGAAGAACTCACCAACGTGGAAATCAAGGCTGCTCTGCGTCAGCGTACTATCGCTGGTGAGATCGTCTTGGCTGTTTGCGGTTCTTCCTTCAAGAACAAGGGTGTTCCCCTGGTTCTCGACGCCGTTATCGACTACCTGCCTGCTCCAACTGACATTCCTGCTATCAAGGGTACTAACCCTGATAACGAGGAAGAAGAGATGGAGCGTCACGCTGACGACAGCGAGCCGTTCTCGGCTCTGGCGTTCAAGATCGCTACCGACCCATTCGTGGGTACCCTGACTTTCGTCCGCGTTTACTCGGGCGTGTTGGCCTCCGGCGACGGCGTGATCAACTCGGTCAAGGGCAAGAAAGAGCGTGTGGGTCGTATGGTGCAAATGCACGCAAACGCCCGTGAAGAGATCAAGGAAGTACGCGCTGGCGACATCGCGGCCTTGATCGGCATGAAGGATGTCACCACTGGTGAGACCTTGTGCGACGCTGCTAAGCCAATCATCCTGGTTCGCATGGACTTCCCGGAGCCGGTTATCTCGGTTGCCGTAGAGCCTAAGACCAAGGATGACCAGGAAAAAATGGGTATTGCGCTGGGCAAACTTGCTCAGGAAGATCCATCTTTCCGCGTCAAGACTGATGAAGAGACTGGTCAAACGATCATCTCCGGCATGGGCGAGTTGCACCTGGACATCCTGGTTGACCGGATGCGCCGTGAGTTCAACGTCGAAGCCAACATCGGTAAGCCTCAGGTTTCCTATCGTGAGCGCATCACGAAGAACTGTGAAATCGAAGGCAAGTTCGTTCGTCAGTCCGGCGGTCGTGGTCAGTTCGGTCACTGCTGGATCCGTTTTGCTCCTGCTGACGAAGGTCAGGAAGGTCTGCAATTCGTGAACGAAGTAGTAGGTGGTGTTGTTCCTAAGGAATACATCCCTGCTATCCAGAAGGGTATCGAAGAGCAGATGAAGAACGGTGTTGTTGCCGGCTATCCGCTGATCGGCCTGAAAGCAACCGTTTTTGACGGTTCTTACCACGACGTCGACTCCAACGAGATGGCGTTTAAGGTGGCTGCTTCCATGGCAACCAAGCAACTGGCCCAGAAGGGCGGTGGTGAGTTGCTTGAGCCAATCATGGCGGTAGAAGTTGTTACACCTGAAGACTATATGGGTGATGTCATGGGCGACCTTAACCGTCGTCGCGGCATGATCTTGGGTATGGAAGACACGGTTTCCGGCAAAGTGATTCGCGCCGAGGTTCCGTTGGGTGAGATGTTCGGTTACGCGACCGACGTTCGCTCCATGTCCCAGGGTCGCGCAAGCTACTCTATGGAATTCAAAAAATACAACACAGCTCCGGCGCACATCGCTGAAACTGTATCCAAAAAACAAGGCTGATTCAGTCCTTTAGGCAAGGAGTTAATTGTCGTGGCTAAAGAAAAATTTGATCGTTCCCTACCGCACGTCAACGTTGGCACTATCGGTCACGTTGACCATGGTAAAACCACTCTGACTGCTGCTCTGACTCGCGTTTGCTCCGAAGTATTCGGTTCCGCAATCGTTGATTTCGATAAAATCGACAGCGCACCAGAAGAAAAAGCTCGTGGTATCACCATCAACACCGCGCACGTTGAATACAACTCGCTGATCCGTCACTACGCTCACGTTGACTGCCCAGGTCACGCTGACTATGTGAAGAACATGATCACCGGTGCTGCCCAGATGGACGGCGCAATCCTGGTTTGCTCGGCCGCTGATGGTCCGATGCCACAAACCCGTGAGCACATCCTGCTGTCCCGTCAGGTAGGCGTTCCGTACATCGTGGTTTACCTGAACAAGGCCGACCTGGTAGACGACGCTGAGCTGCTGGAACTGGTTGAGATGGAAGTGCGCGATCTGCTGAGCACTTACGACTTCCCAGGCGACGACACTCCGATCATCATCGGTTCTGCTCGTATGGCTCTGGAAGGCAAAGACGATAACGAAATGGGCACCACGTCCGTTCGTAAACTGGTTGAGACTCTGGACAGCTACATCCCAGATCCAGTTCGTGTTATCGACAAGCCGTTCCTGATGCCAATCGAAGACGTATTCTCGATCTCCGGTCGCGGTACTGTTGTAACTGGTCGTATCGAGCGCGGTATCGTCAAGGTTCAGGATCCACTGGAAATCGTTGGTCTGCGTGACACTACCGTCACCACCTGCACCGGTGTTGAAATGTTCCGTAAGCTGCTCGACGAAGGTCGTGCTGGCGAGAACTGCGGCGTTCTGCTGCGTGGTACCAAGCGTGACGACGTTGAGCGTGGCCAGGTTCTGGTTAAGCCAGGTTCGGTTAAGCCGCACACCAAGTTCGAAGCTGAAGTGTACGTGCTGAGCAAAGAAGAAGGCGGTCGTCACACTCCGTTCTTCAAAGGCTACCGTCCACAGTTCTACTTCCGTACTACTGACGTGACTGGTAACTGCGAACTGCCGGAAGGCGTTGAAATGGTAATGCCAGGCGACAACATCAAAATGGTTGTCACCCTGATCAAAACCATCGCAATGGAAGACGGTCTGCGCTTCGCAATCCGTGAAGGCGGCCGTACCGTTGGTGCTGGCGTTGTAGCTAAAATCATCGAGTAAGCATCTCTTCTGAGATAGCTTCGATGCTTTGAAAAGCCCCCGCTCAGCGGGGGCTTTTTTATTGGGTTGACACCTATCTGGGGCGTCTATAGAATTGCGCCTCCTTTTAACGGGCGCAGTGCGCTCGGTGGGAATAGCAGCCGGAGTCTGAAATCCAATGCAAAATCAGCAAATCCGTATCAGGTTGAAGGCTTTTGACCATCGCCTGATCGACCAATCCACCCAGGAAATCGTGGAAACCGCGAAACGTACTGGGGCACAAGTGCGTGGTCCTATTCCACTGCCTACCCGCAAAGAGCGGTTCACCGTTCTGGTCTCCCCGCACGTCAACAAAGACGCGCGTGACCAGTACGAGATCCGTACTCATAAGCGCGTTCTGGACATCGTCCAGCCAACGGATAAAACCGTTGATGCACTTATGAAGCTTGATCTGGCGGCCGGTGTGGAAGTACAGATCAGCCTCGGCTAAGACTCGGGTCTTAGTCGTGTAACGCTCTGAAATGGGCGGCCATAGCGGGTGAAAGCCCCGTACACTCATGAGGTTTACAACATGACTATTGGTGTAGTCGGTCGTAAATGCGGTATGACCCGTATTTTCACCGAAGAAGGTGTCTCCATTCCGGTCACGGTCATTGAGATCGAGCCGAATCGCGTCACCCAGTTCAAAACTGAAGAAACCGATGGCTATCGTGCAGTGCAAGTCACTGTCGGCGAGCGTCGTGCTTCGCGCGTGACTGCTGCTCAAGCAGGTCACTTCGCTAAAGCAAACGTTGCAGCTGGTCGTACTGTTATGGAGTTCCGTCTTGAAGATGGTGACTACCAGGCTGGCGATCTGATCAACGCTGAAATCTTCGCCGCTGGTCAACTGGTTGATGTAACCGGTCAGTCCAAGGGTAAAGGCTTCCAGGGTACGATCAAGCGTTGGAATTTCCGTGGCCAAGACAACACTCACGGTAACTCCGTTTCCCACCGCGTCCCGGGCTCTATTGGCCAGTGCCAGACTCCTGGTCGTGTATTCAAGGGCAAAAAAATGTCCGGTCATATGGGCGCTGAGCGCGTGACCGTGCAGTCCCTCGAAGTAGTGCGCGTCGACGCTGAACGCAATCTGTTGTTGGTCAAGGGTGCTGTTCCTGGCGCTACTGGCGGCAACCTGGTTGTACGTCCAGCGGCCAAGGCTCGCGGTTAAGGGGAAGCTGACATGCAATTAAATGTAAATGACGCTCAAGCGATCGAAGTTTCCGAACTGACATTTGGCGGCGAATTCAACGAGACGCTCGTTCACCAAGCAGTCGTGGCCTACATGGCCGGCGGCCGTCAAGGTAGCAAGCAGCAAAAGACCCGTTCCGACGTTCGTGGTGGCGGTAAGCGCCCTTGGCGTCAGAAAGGTACTGGCCGTGCTCGTGCCGGTACTATCCGTAGCCCAATCTGGCGTGGCGGCGGTACCACTTTCGCAGCTCGTCCACAGGATCACTCTCAGAAGCTCAACAAGAAGATGTATCGCGCAGCACTGCGCTCCATCCTTGCTGAACTCGTGCGTACTGATCGTCTGGTCGTGGTTCAGGACTTCGCTGTTGAAGCGCCGAAAACCAAAGATCTGCTGAACAAGCTGAACGGCATGGGTCTGACTGATGTCCTGATCGTGTCTGAAGCTGTTGATCAGAACCTGTACCTGGCTGCTCGCAACCTGCCACACGTTGATGTACGTGACGTGCAAGGTTCCGATCCAGTTAGTCTGATCGCATACGACAAGGTGTTGATCACCGTGTCGGCCGTGAAGAAATTCGAGGAGCTGCTGGGATGAACCAGGAACGCGTATTTAAAGTTCTGCTTGGCCCGCACGTTTCCGAAAAGGCTACGGTTCTGGCTGACAAGAAAGGCCAGTTCGTTTTCAAGGTTGCAACTGACGCAACCAAGCTGGAAATCAAGAAGGCCGTCGAAAGCCTGTTCAGCGTGAAAGTAGAGCGTGTTACTACCCTGAATGTTCTGGGTAAGAGCAAGCGCACTGCTCGCGGTCTGGGCAAGCGTAATGACTGGAAGAAGGCAGTTATCTCCCTTCAGCCAGGCCAAGATCTCGATTTCAGCAGCAGTGCTGAGTAAGGAAGGGGTGCATCATGGCAATCGTTAAATGCAAACCGACTTCCCCTGGCCGCCGTTTTGTGGTCAAGGTGGTCAACCAGGAGCTGCATAAAGGCGCTCCTCACGCACCGCTGCTCGAGAAGAAATCGAAGACTGGTGGTCGTAACAACAATGGTCGCATTACCACTCGTCACATCGGTGGTGGCCATAAGCAGCATTATCGTCTGGTCGATTTCCGTCGCAACGACAAAGATGGCATCTCTGCCACTGTCGAGCGTATCGAATACGATCCAAACCGTACTGCTCACATCGCTCTGCTGCTGTACGCAGATGGCGAGCGTCGCTACATCATCGCGCCTAAAGGCGTGAGTGCTGGCGACCAGCTGATCGCAGGTGCCCTGGCACCGATCAAGCCGGGCAACGCTCTGCAACTGCGTAACATTCCAGTTGGTAGCACCGTACACGGCATCGAATTGAAGCCAGGTAAAGGCGCACAGATCGCTCGTTCCGCTGGTGCTTCGGCTCAGCTGATCGCTCGTGAAGGTGTCTACGTGACCCTGCGTCTGCGTTCTGGTGAGATGCGTAAAGTGCTGGCTGAATGCCGTGCGACCCTGGGCGAAGTCTCGAACTCCGAGCACAGCCTGCGTTCGCTGGGTAAAGCTGGTGCCAAACGCTGGCGTGGCGTTCGCCCAACCGTTCGTGGTGTTGCCATGAACCCGGTTGACCACCCACACGGTGGTGGTGAAGGTCGTACCTCTGGTGGTCGTCATCCGGTATCGCCATGGGGCTTCCCGACTAAGGGCGCGAAGACTCGTGGTAATAAGCGTACCGACAAAATGATCGTCCGTCGTCGCAAGTAAATAGAGGGATACGACAGTGCCACGTTCTCTGAAAAAAGGTCCTTTTATTGATCTTCACCTACTGAAGAAGATCGAAGTGGCGGCGGAAAAGAACGATCGCAAACCAGTTAAGACCTGGTCGCGCCGTTCTATGATCCTGCCACAAATGGTCGGTTTGACCATCGCAGTACACAACGGTCGTCAGCACGTCCCAGTTCTCGTTAACGAAGACATGGTCGGCCACAAACTGGGCGAGTTTGCCGGTACCCGCACTTATCGTGGGCACGTGGCAGACAAGAAAGCCAAGCGTTAAGGGGTTAGGAAATGGAAGTAGCCGCTAAGTTGTCGGGCGCTCGAATCTCCGCCCAGAAAGCCCGCTTGGTCGCCGACCAGATCCGCGGGAAGAAGGTGGGCGAAGCGCTCAACCTGTTGGCTTTCAGCAGTAAGAAAGCCGCCGAGATCATGAAGAAAGTGCTGGAGTCGGCCGTAGCCAACGCCGAGCATAACGAAGGCGCAGACGTTGATGACCTGAAGGTCAGCACCGTTTTCGTCAACGAAGGGCGTTCGCTGAAGCGTATCATGCCGCGTGCCAAAGGCCGTGCTGATCGCATCGTCAAGCGGTCTTGCCATATCACTGTCAAGGTTGCTGACAAGTAACGGAGTCGAAGAGATGGGTCAGAAAGTACATCCCATTGGCATTCGCCTGGGAATCGTCAAGGAGCACACCTCCGTCTGGTACGCAGACGGTCGGACTTATGCGGACTATTTGTTCGCTGATCTGAAGGTGCGTGAGTATCTCCAAGACAAACTAAAAAGCGCGTCCGTAAGCCGTATCGATATCCATCGTCCGGCGCAAACTGCACGTATCACCATCCACACCGCTCGTCCAGGTATCGTTATCGGGAAGAAAGGTGAAGATGTTGAGAAACTGCGTCAGGACCTGACCAAGCAAATGGGTGTGCCTGTGCACATCAATATCGAAGAGATCCGCAAGCCGGAGCTCGACGGTATGCTGGTTGCGCAGAGCGTAGCTCAGCAGCTGGAGCGCCGCGTAATGTTCCGTCGTGCTATGAAGCGCGCTGTACAGAACGCCATGCGCATTGGTGCCAAAGGCATCAAAATCCAAGTGAGCGGTCGTCTCGGCGGTGCTGAAATCGCACGTACTGAATGGTATCGCGAAGGTCGTGTGCCATTGCACACCCTGCGTGCCGACATCGACTATGCCAACTACGAAGCTCACACCACTTACGGTGTGATCGGTGTAAAGGTTTGGATCTTCAAGGGCGAAGTAATTGGTGGTCGCCAAGAAGAACTGAAACCACAAGCACCAGCGCCTCGTAAAAAAGCTGCTAAGTAAGGGGTACGCCAAATGTTGCAACCTAAGCGTACGAAGTTCCGCAAGCAGATGACAGGCCACAACCGTGGTCTGGCTCAGCGCGGTAGCAAAGTCAGCTTCGGCGAGTTCGCGCTGAAGTCTGTAGCTCGTGGTCGTCTCACCGCTCGTCAGATCGAGTCAGCGCGTCGTGCTCTGACCCGTCACGTTAAACGTGGCGGCAAGATCTGGATCCGTGTATTCCCGGACAAGCCGATCTCCAAAAAGCCTCTCGAGGTTCGGATGGGTAAAGGTAAGGGTAACGTGGAATACTGGGTAGCCCAGATTCAGCCAGGCAAAGTCCTGTATGAAATCGAGGGTGTAACTGAAGAGCTGGCGCGTGAGGCTTTTGCCCTGGCTGCTGCAAAGCTGCCGCTCGCCACCGCCTTTGTTAAACGGACGGTGATGTGATGAAAGCGAATGAACTTCGTGAAAAATCCGCACAGCAGCTGAACGAGCAACTGCTCGGCCTGCTGCGCGACCAGTTCAATCTGCGTATGCAGAAAGCAACTGGCCAGTTGGGGCAGTCTCATCTGCTCTCGCAAGTTAAGCGTGACATCGCTCGCGTGAAGACTGTGCTCAACCAGCAGGCAGGTAAGTGATCATGGCTGAAGCCGAAAAGACTGTCCGTACGCTGACTGGCCGTGTTGTCAGCGACAAGATGGACAAAACCATCACCGTTTTGATCGAGCGTCGCGTTAAGCACCCGATCTACGGTAAATATGTTAAGCGTTCGACTAAGCTGCACGCGCACGACGAAACCAATCAGTGCCACATCGGCGACAAAGTCACTATTCGTGAAACTCGTCCGCTGGCCAAGACCAAGTCTTGGGCACTGGTTGATGTTCTCGAACGCGCTGTGGAAGTCTAAGGACTAGGGGTCGGAGAAATTATATGATTCAGACTCAATCCATGCTCGATGTGGCCGATAACAGCGGCGCTCGCCGTGTTATGTGCATCAAGGTGCTGGGTGGCTCCCATCGTCGTTACGCTGGTATCGGTGACATCATCAAAGTTACCGTGAAGGAAGCAATTCCTCGCGGTAAAGTGAAAAAAGGCCAAGTGATGACTGCTGTTGTAGTCCGCACTCGTCACGGCGTACGTCGTGCTGATGGCTCCATTATCCGCTTTGATGGCAACGCTGCTGTTCTTCTGAACAACAAGCAAGAGCCGATCGGCACCCGTATCTTTGGGCCAGTGACCCGTGAACTTCGTACTGAGAAGTTCATGAAGATCGTCTCGCTCGCCCCAGAAGTGCTGTAAGGAGATCCGACATGCAAAAGATTCGTCGTGACGACGAGATCATCGTGATCGCCGGCAAAGACAAAGGTAAGCGCGGTAAGGTGCTGAAGGTTCTTGCTGATGACCGTCTGGTCATTGGTGGTCTGAACCTGGTCAAGCGTCATACCAAGCCTAACCCCGCGTCGGGCGTACAGGGCGGTATCGTCGAGAAAGAAGCGCCATTGCACGCTTCTAACGTCGCCATCTTCAACGGCGAAACCAACAAGGCTGACCGCGTTGGTTTCAAAGTAGAAGACGGTAAGAAAATTCGTGTCTTCAAGTCGACCCAAAAAGCGGTTGATGCTTGAACACTGCTAGGTAGATAAGACCATGGCACGACTAAAAGAGATTTACCGGAAGGAAATCGCTCCGAAGCTTAAGGAAGAACTTAAGCTTTCGAACGTGATGGAAGTTCCGCGCGTTACCAAAATCACCCTGAACATGGGTCTGGGCGAAGCGATCGGTGACAAAAAAGTCATCGAGCACGCTGTTGCTGACCTGGAAAAGATCACCGGTCAAAAAGTCGTTGTGACTTACGCTCGGAAATCCATCGCTGGCTTTAAAGTCCGTGAAGGTTGGCCGATCGGTGTCAAAGTGACTCTGCGCCGTGAGCGTATGTACGAGTTCCTGGATCGTCTGCTGTCGATCTCCCTGCCTCGGGTTCGCGACTTCCGCGGCCTGAATGCCAAGTCCTTCGATGGTCGTGGTAACTACAGCATGGGCGTGAAAGAGCAGATCATCTTCCCGGAAATCGACTACGACAAGATCGATGCTCTCCGCGGTCTGGACATCACCCTGACCACCACTGCCAAGAACGATGATGAAGGCCGCGCTCTGCTGCGTGCGTTCAAATTCCCGTTCCGCAACTGATTGGAGTAGGACCATGGCCAAGATGAGCATGAAAAACCGCGAGCTGAAGCGTCAGCTCACGGTTGCCAAGTACGCCAAGAAGCGTGCAGCACTGAAAGCTATCATCGTTGATCTGAACGCAAGTCCAGAAGCGCGTTGGGAAGCTACAGTAGCTCTGCAGAAGCAGCCACGTGACGCAAGCGCTTCGCGCATGCGTAACCGCTGCCGCCTGACCGGTCGTCCACACGGCGTTTACCGCAAGTTCGGCCTCGGCCGTAACAAACTGCGTGAAGCGGCAATGCGTGGTGACGTACCTGGTCTGGTTAAAGCCAGCTGGTAAGTACTTTCGAAGTCTCGATGGCCAGGATCGCAAGATACTGACCGCCGGTGGCCTAGAATCTGGAACAAGCCCCTTTTGGGGCTTGTTTCATTTCCGGAGTGTGTCTAAAATACGCGGCTCGCCTGAGCCCGTGTGTTTTATGCCCGGAGATTCTCGGTGACATATGTAGCCGCAAGGCTAATTTTTTTGTATTAGGAGCGTCTAGCCCATGAGTATGCAGGACCCGTTAGCGGACATGCTAACTCGTATCCGTAATGCCCAGATGGCTGAAAAGTCCGTCGTAAGCATGCCATCTTCCACGTTGAAGGTAGCTGTTGCCAAAGTCCTGAAAGACGAAGGCTACATTGCGGGTTATCAGATCAGCAGCGAAATCAAGCCACTGCTGTCCATCGAGCTGAAGTACTTCGAAGGCCGTCCGGTCATCGAGGAAGTGAAGCGCGTTAGCCGTCCAGGCCTGCGTCAGTACAAGTCCGTTGAAGATCTGCCGAAAGTTCGTGGCGGTCTTGGCGTGTCTATCGTCTCCACCAACAAAGGTGTGATGACGGATCGTGCTGCGCGCGCTGCCGGTGTCGGCGGCGAAGTTCTTTGCACTGTGTTCTAAGGGGGGATAAGCATGTCTCGCGTCGCTAAGAACCCCGTTAAGCTGCCAGCCGGTGTCGAAGTAAAATTCGCAGGCCAACAGCTTTCGGTGAAGGGTGCCAAGGGTACTCTTGAACTGAACATCCATTCGTCCGTTGAGATCGTTGAAGAAGCTGGTGAGCTGCGTTTCGCTGCTCGCAATGGCGATCAACAAACTCGCGCAATGGCCGGTACCACGCGTGCGTTGGTAAATAACATGGTCCAAGGCGTAAGCCAAGGCTTCGAGCGTAAGCTCCAGCTGGTCGGTGTTGGTTACAAAGCGCAAGCAAAAGGCACGGTTTTGAACCTGGCCCTTGGCTTCTCGCACCCAGTGGATTACGAACTGCCGGAAGGCATCACCGCTGAAACTCCTAGCCAGACCGATATCCTGATCAAGGGCATCGACAAGCAGCTGGTAGGTCAAGTGGCTGCCGAGATCCGCGACTTCCGTCCACCAGAGCCGTACAAAGGCAAAGGTGTGCGCTACGCGGACGAAGTCGTCCGTCGTAAAGAAGCCAAGAAGAAGTAGGGCATAGCAAATGACCGACAAAAAAGTTACTCGACTGCGTCGCGCTCGCAAAGCACGCCTGAAAATGCACGAACTCGAAGTCGTGCGTCTCTGCGTGTTCCGCTCGTCGCAGCACATCTACGCCCAGGTCATCTCGGCCGACGGCAACAAAGTCCTGGCAAGCGCCTCGACTTTGGATAAAGAACTGCGTGATGGTGCCACTGGCAACATCGACGCGGCCACTAAGGTTGGCCAGCTGGTCGCTACGCGTGCTAAGGCCGCTGGCGTCTCGCAAGTGGCTTTCGACCGCTCTGGCTTCAAGTACCACGGCCGCGTTAAAGCGCTGGCTGATGCTGCTCGTGAAGCTGGGCTGGAGTTCTAAGTTATGTCAAATAACGACCAAAAGCGCGACGAAGGCTACATTGAGAAGCTGGTTCAAGTTAACCGCGTAGCCAAAACCGTTAAAGGCGGCCGTATCTTCACCTTCACCGCGTTGACCGTGGTTGGTGATGGTAAGGGCCGTGTTGGCTTCGGCCGTGGCAAGTCGCGTGAAGTGCCTGCTGCGATCCAGAAGGCAATGGAAGCTGCTCGTCGCAACATGATCCAAGTTGACCTGAACGGCACCACTCTGCAGTACGCAATGAAGTCCGCTCACGGCGCTTCGAAGGTGTACATGCAGCCTGCTTCTGAAGGTACCGGTATCATCGCTGGCGGCGCTATGCGTGCTGTCCTCGAGGTTGCTGGTGTTCAGAACGTTCTGGCCAAGTGCTACGGCTCGACTAACCCGGTAAACGTGGTTCACGCCACTTTCAAAGGTTTGAAAGCTATGCAATCTCCTGAATCCATTGCCGCCAAGCGTGGCAAAAGTGTCAAGGAGATCTTCTGATCATGGCTACCGTTAAAGTAACGCTGATCAAAAGCATGACCGGCCGCATCCCTAACCACAAATTGTGCGTTAAGGGTTTGGGTCTGCGTCGCATCGGTCACACTGTAGAAGTCCAGGATACTCCCGAGAATCGCGGGATGATCAACAAGGCTTACTACATGCTGCGTGTCGAGGGTTAATCGATGAAACTCAATGATCTGAGTCCAGCGCCGGGTTCCCGTCGCGAAAAGCATCGTCCGGGCCGTGGTATCGGTAGCGGTTTGGGTAAGACTGGTGGCCGTGGCCACAAAGGTCAAACCTCCCGCTCCGGTGGCACCATCGCTCCAGGCTTTGAAGGCGGTCAACAGCCGCTGCATCGTCGCCTGCCGAAGTTCGGTTTCGTTTCCCTGAAGGCCATGGACCGCGCAGAAGTGCGTCTGTCCGAGCTGGCTAAAGTGGAAGGCGACATCGTTACCGTGCAGACCCTGAAAGATGCCAACGTGATCAACGTCAACGTACAGCGTGTGAAAATCATGCTGTCCGGTGAAGTGACTCGCGCTGTCACTATCGGCAAGGGAATCGGCGCCACCAAAGGTGCGCGTTCGGCTATCGAAGCAGCTGGCGGCAAGTTCGAGGAATAAATGGCTAAGCAAGGTGCTCTCTCAGCGCTCGGCAAAGGCGGTATGTCTGAACTTTGGGCTCGTCTGCGTTTTCTGTTCCTGGCGATTATCGTCTACCGAATAGGCGCACACATCCCGGTTCCAGGTATCAACCCGGACCGACTCGCAGACCTGTTTCGACAGAATGAGGGGACCATTCTTAGCTTGTTCAACATGTTTTCCGGCGGCGCGCTGGAGCGGATGAGCATCTTTGCACTGGGGATCATGCCGTACATTTCGGCATCGATCATCATGCAGTTGATGAGCGCCGTCAGCCCGCAGCTGGAGCAGTTGAAGAAGGAAGGTGAAGCTGGTCGTCGCAAGATAAGCCAGTACACCCGCTACCTCACTGTCGCTCTTGCTCTTGTCCAGGCTATTGGCATGTCCATTGGTCTGGCAGGGCAGGGCGTAGCGTTCACTGGTGACTTTGGCTTCCATTTCGTCGCGGTAACCACATTTGTGGCTGGTGCGATGTTCATGATGTGGCTGGGTGAGCAGATTACTGAGCGTGGTGTTGGCAACGGTATCTCGATGTTGATTTTCGCAGGTATCGTCGCCGGTCTTCCGAGGGCAATCGGGCAGTCTTTCGAGTCTGCACGTCAGGGTGATATCAATATCTTCGCCTTGGTTGCCATCGGTTTGCTGGCAGTAGCGATTATCGGTTTTGTGGTGTTCATTGAGCGTGGCCAGCGTCGTATTGCTGTTCACTACGCCAAGCGTCAGCAGGGCCGTAAGGTCTTCGCTGCGCAGACCAGCCACTTGCCGCTGAAAGTGAATATGGCCGGTGTTATTCCTGCTATCTTCGCGAGCAGCATTTTGCTGTTCCCGGCTTCGCTGGGTGCCTGGTTTGGTCAGTCTGAAGGTATGGGCTGGTTGCAGGACATCTCGCAGTCGATCGCTCCTGGTCAGCCGTTGAATATTCTGCTGTTTAGTGCAGGGATTATTTTCTTCTGCTTCTTCTATACGGCGTTGATGTTCAATCCGAAAGACGTAGCGGAAAACCTGAAGAAGTCCGGTGCCTTTATTCCGGGTATTCGTCCAGGCGAGCAGTCGGCGCGCTACATTGATGGCGTTCTGACCCGTTTGACCCTGTTCGGTGCTCTATATATGACGGCCGTATGCTTGTTGCCCCAGTTCCTGGTGGTTGCAGCAAACGTTCCGTTCTACCTTGGCGGGACCTCGTTGCTGATCGTGGTCGTGGTTGTGATGGACTTCATGTCCCAAGTACAATCGCACCTCGTTTCGCACCAGTACGAATCCCTGATGAAGAAAGCCAACCTGAAGGGCTACGGCAGCGGCATGTTGCGCTGAGTACCCCATAAGGTTCGAGGAGTTGGTGATGAAAGTTCGTGCATCGGTGAAAAAGCTGTGCCGTAACTGCAAGATTATTCGCCGCGAAGGTGTTGTTCGAGTAATTTGCAGCGCGGAACCGCGTCACAAACAGCGCCAAGGCTGAGTGTGATCCGCTTGAAGCCCGGCAGCTAGTGCGCTGCCGGGTTGATTATTTGTTATTACAGCGATATTATCTCGCGCCCTATTTCTTGGCTTCCGGGGCGTAGGTAGCTGTCAATTGGAGTCCCACTGAATGGCCCGTATTGCAGGCGTTAACATTCCAGATAACAAGCACACTGTTATCTCGCTGACCTACATCTATGGTGTTGGTCGCACTACTGCGCAGAAAATTTGCGCAGTTGCTGGGGTAAACCCAGCCGCTAAGATCAAGGATCTGAGCGACGAGCAGATTGAATTGCTGCGTGGCGAAGTGGCGAAGTTCACCACTGAAGGTGACCTGCGTCGCGAAATCAACATGAAAATCAAGCGTTTGATGGACCTCGGTTGCTATCGCGGTCTGCGTCATCGTCGTGGTCTTCCAGTGCGCGGTCAGCGTACCAAGACTAACGCGCGTACCCGTAAAGGTCCGCGTAAGCCGATCCGCAAGTAATCGCCCCAGCGAATCGACAGGAAAATTATCATGGCAAAACCTGCTGCTCGTCCTCGTAAAAAAGTTAAAAAGACAGTGGTTGATGGCATCGCCCACATCCATGCATCTTTTAACAACACCATCGTGACCATCACCGACCGTCAAGGTAACGCGCTTTCTTGGGCTACCTCCGGTGGTTCGGGTTTCCGCGGTTCCCGCAAGTCCACCCCGTTTGCTGCTCAAGTAGCTGCTGAACGTGCTGGTCAAGCTGCGCTGGAATATGGCCTGAAAAACCTCGACGTTAACGTCAAGGGTCCAGGTCCAGGTCGTGAGTCTGCTGTCCGTGCTTTGAACGGCTGTGGCTATAAGATCGCCAGCATCACCGACGTGACGCCAATCCCGCACAACGGGTGCCGTCCGCCGAAGAAGCGCCGCGTGTAATCCAGGAGATTGTAAAGAATGGCTCGTTACATTGGTCCAAAATGCAAACTCGCTCGTCGCGAAGGCACCGATCTCTTC
Organism: Pseudomonas sp. WS 5410; assembly: GCF_012985645.1. Taxonomy (NCBI): domain Bacteria; kingdom Pseudomonadati; phylum Pseudomonadota; class Gammaproteobacteria; order Pseudomonadales; family Pseudomonadaceae; genus Pseudomonas; species Pseudomonas sp. WS 5410. The sequence goes on from NZ_JAAQWS010000002.1 coordinate 31,336, forward strand.
CTGAAGAGCGGCGTGCGCGCGATCGAATCGAAGTGCAACATTGAAGCAGCACCTGGTATCCACGGCCAACGCCGCGGTCGCCAGTCCGATTACGGCACCCAACTGCGTGAAAAGCAGAAGGTCCGTCGTATCTACGGCGTTCTCGAGCGTCAGTTCAGCGGCTACTACAAAGAAGCTGCTGGCAAGAAAGGTGCAACCGGTGAAAACCTGCTGCAACTGCTCGAATGCCGTCTGGACAACGTTGTATACCGTATGGGCTTTGGTTCGACTCGTGCCGAATCCCGTCAGCTGGTATCGCACAAATCCGTCAGCGTAAACGGCCAAACCGTTAACGTTCCGTCCTACCAGGTTCGTGCTGGTGACGTGGTCGCGATTCGCGAGAAAGCAAAAAACCAACTTCGCATTGTCCAAGCTCTCGATCTGTGTGCCCAACGTGGCCGCGTAGAATGGGTAGAAGTAGACACTGAGAAGAAGTCGGGCGTTTTCAAGAACGTTCCTGCTCGCAGTGATCTGTCCGCCGACATCAACGAAAGCCTGATTGTCGAGCTCTACTCCAAGTAAGGGCTAGAAAATAGGTGCATCCATGCAGATTTCGGTAAATGAGTTCCTGACACCCCGCCACATTGATGTGCAGGTTGTCAGTCCAACCCGCGCCAAGATCACTCTCGAGCCTCTCGAGCGTGGTTTTGGCCACACCCTGGGCAACGCGCTGCGCCGCATCCTGTTGTCCTCAATGCCCGGCTGTGCAGTAGTCGAGGCCGAGATTGACGGTGTGCTCCACGAGTACAGCGCCATCGAAGGTGTACAGGAAGACGTAATTGAAATCCTGTTGAACCTTAAAGGTCTGGCTATCAAGCTGCACGGCCGTGACGAAGTTACGCTGACCTTGTCGAAGAAGGGTTCGGGGGTGGTTACCGCTGCCGATATTCAGCTGGATCATGATGTCGAGATCGTTAACCCCGATCACGTAATCGCTAACCTGGCGTCTAACGGCGCTTTGAACATGAAGCTCACCGTAGCTCGTGGTCGTGGTTATGAACCGGCCGACTCGCGTCAGAGCGATGAAGACGAAAGCCGCAGCATTGGTCGCTTGCAGCTTGACTCTTCGTTCAGCCCGGTTCGCCGTATCGCATACGTGGTGGAAAACGCCCGTGTCGAGCAGCGTACTAACCTGGACAAGCTGGTTATTGATCTGGAAACCAACGGTACTCTGGATCCTGAAGAGGCTATTCGCCGCGCTGCAACCATTCTGCAACAGCAGTTGGCTGCGTTCGTCGACCTCAAAGGTGACAGCGAACCAGTGGTAATCGAGCAGGAAGACGAGATCGATCCGATCCTGCTTCGCCCGGTTGACGATCTGGAACTGACTGTACGTTCGGCTAACTGCCTTAAGGCGGAAAACATTTACTACATCGGTGACCTGATTCAGCGTACCGAAGTAGAACTGTTGAAGACTCCGAACCTGGGCAAGAAATCCTTGACTGAAATCAAGGACGTTCTGGCCTCCCGCGGTCTGTCCCTCGGCATGCGCCTCGACAACTGGCCGCCTGCAAGTCTTAAGAAGGACGACAAGGCGACTGCCTGATCGTCGTAATCACCGAACGTGAGTTTGGTAAGGAATGAACCATGCGTCATCGTAAAAGTGGTCGTCACCTGAGCCGTACCAGCTCGCACCGCAAGGCCATGTTTCAAAACATGGCGGTGTCGCTGTTCGAGCACGAGCTGATTAAAACTACACTGCCGAAAGCCAAAGAACTGCGTCGCGTTGCTGAGCCGCTGATCACTTTGGCCAAGACAGACAGCCTGGCTAACCGCCGTCTGGCTTTCGACCGTACTCGTTCGAAAGCTATCGTTGGTAAGCTCTTCAACGACCTGGGCAAGCGTTATGCTACCCGTGAGGGTGGCTACCTGCGCATCCTCAAGTGCGGTTTCCGCACTGGCGACAACGCGCCTATGGCGTACGTCGAGTTGGTTGATCGTGCTACTGCTGGCGAAGCTGTATCCGCCGAGTAAGACGACAGTCTGCTACGAAAAACCGGGCCTAGTGCCCGGTTTTTTGTGGGCGATTGAAAAGCAACGTGATGTTCACTCATTGCCCTTTGGCTATGCCGGTCGATTGGGTGTTAGTAAAAATCTATTGAGTGGCATGATTTAATACATTTGAAGGTGTCATCTTCCTGGTCAATACTGCCTCCAAGCCGATTAGCCGGCAGTTCCAAGACTGACCTGAGGAGATTGAGCATGAGCCAGAATAAAACCCTTACAACCGCCAGCGGTGCTCCCGTTGCGGATAACCAGAATTCCCGTTCCGCCGGCCCGCGTGGCCCGCTGCTGCTCGACGACTTTCACCTGATCGAGAAGCTTGCCCACTTCAACCGTGAAAACATCCCAGAGCGCCGCGTACACGCCAAAGGCTCGGGGGCGTATGGGACCTTCACGGTTACCAAAGACATCACCCAATACACCAGTGCCAAACTGTTTGACGCTGTCGGCAAGCAGACTCCGACCTTTCTGCGCTTCTCTACCGTAGGTGGTGAACGCGGCTCGGCAGACACCGAGCGCGACCCACGTGGCTTCGCGCTGAAGTTCTACACCGAAGAAGGCAACTGGGACATCGTTGGTAACAACACCCCGGTGTTCTTTATCCGTGACCCGCTGAAGTTCCCCGACTTTATCCACACTCAAAAGCGCCTGCCGCAAAGCAACCTGAAAAGTGCACAGATGATGTGGGACTTCTGGTCGCACTCGCCTGAGGCGCTGCACCAGGTCACCATCCTGTTTTCGGACCGTGGCATCCCTGACGGCTACCGTCATATGCACGGCTTTGGTAGCCACACCTACAGCTTGATCAACGCCAATGGCGAGCGTCATTGGGTGAAGTGGCACTACAAGACCAAACAAGGCATCAAGAACCTGGCGCCTGCCGATGCAGCGCGTCTGGCCGGTACCGATCCGGATTACGCCCAGCGCGATCTGTTTGGGGCCATTGAGCGCGGTGACTTCCCTAAATGGCGTGTGTGCATCCAGATCATGACTGAGGCCCAGGCCAACGCTCACTACGAGAACCCCTTCGACGTAACCAAAACCTGGTCGCAGAAAGAGTTCCCGCTGATTGAGGTGGGTGAGCTGGAGTTGAACCGCAACCCGCAGAACTTCTTCGCCGAAGTGGAGCAGGCCGCGTTCGGCCCAAGCAACATGGTGCCAGGCGTCGGTTTGTCGCCGGATCGCATGCTGCAGGGCCGTGTATTCGCTTACGCCGATGCGCACCGCTACCGTATCGGCACTAACCATCAGCACCTGCCAGTGAATGCTCCACGCAGTCCGGTCAACACCTATCAGCGTGACGGGTCCATGGCGTTCGGCAGCAACGGCGGCGCGGCTCCCAACTACGAGCCAAACAGTTACGCCGATGCGCCAAAACAGGCACCGCAGTACGCAGAACCAGCCTTGGCGCTCAGTGGTGCGGCCGATCGTTACGACCACCGCGAAGACACTGATTACTACAGCCACGCCGGTGCGCTGTTCCGCCTGATGAACGCTGAGCAAAAAGCGCTGTTGATTAACAACATCGCCGGCGCGATGGCCGGGGTTTCCAGTGATGTGGTTCAGCGTCAACTGCAGCACTTCTTCAAAGCTGATCCAGCTTATGGAGAAGGAATCGCAACAGCGCTGGGTGTATCGCTTAACTGACTCTAAGTGATAAGCAGAACCGCCCTCATTTGGGCGGTTTTTGCGTTATTTCAGCTACTTTTCTCTGAAAATCTTCACTTTTCTGCCGTTCGTCTCGTGACCTGCAGGTCAGCATGGTTCAAACTAGGGCCTTTCAAGCAGGGAGATGTAGGGCGATGCAAGGTCACCCCGACGTAATCGATTACCTCAACACGTTGCTGACGGGCGAACTGGCAGCTCGTGACCAATATTTCATTCACTCGCGGATGTACGAAGACTGGGGCTTTACCGAGCTCTACGAGCGTATCAATCACGAAATGGAAGAAGAGGCACAGCACGCCGACGCGCTGATGCGCCGTATCCTGATGCTCGAAGGCACGCCGCGTATGCGTCCTGACGACCTGGATACCGGTACCACCGTGCCTGAGATGCTCGCCAGCGACTTGCGCCTGGAATACAAGGTCCGCGCTGCGCTGTGCAAAGGCATCGAGCTTTGCGAGAAGCACAACGACTACGTGACCCGGGAAATCCTGCGCGTACAGTTGAACGACACTGAAGAGGATCACACCTACTGGCTGGAAAAGCAGCTGGGTCTGATCAAGTTGATCGGTCTGGAAAACTACCTGCAATCGCAGTTCTGATTTCGCCGGCATAAAAAAGCCCCTGTCACCGTAGCGGTGACAGGGGCTTTTTGTTGGGCCCGAAAACTCAGGCCCGGTCGCGCGCCAGCAACGGCTTCAGATAGTAGCCAGTGTGGGACTGCGGCATCTCGGAAACCTGCTCCGGCGTACCCACCGCAATAATCTGCCCACCCTTGGAGCCGCCTTCCGGCCCAAGGTCCACCAGCCAGTCGGCCGTCTTGATTACATCCAGGTTGTGCTCGATCACGACTACCGTGTTGCCGTGGTCGCGCAGGCGGTGCAGTACGTCGAGCAACTGCTGAATATCCGCAAAGTGCAAGCCGGTGGTCGGCTCATCGAGGATATACAAGGTCTTGCCGGTATCGCGCTTGGACAGCTCGCGAGACAGCTTCACCCGCTGCGCCTCACCACCGGACAGCGTAGTCGCCGACTGTCCTAGCTTGATATACGACAAGCCCACGTCCATCAGGGTCTGGAGTTTGCGTGCCAGGGCCGGCACTGCGTCAAAGAACACCCGCGCCTCCTCGATGGTCATCTCGAGGGTTTCATGGATGTTCTTGCCCTTGTACTTGATCTCCAGGGTTTCGCGGTTGTAACGCTTGCTCTTGCACACATCGCACGGCACGTAGATGTCCGGGAGGAAGTGCATCTCGACCTTGATCAGGCCATCGCCCTGGCACGCCTCGCAGCGCCCGCCCTTGACGTTGAAGGAGAAGCGCCCTGGCCCATAACCCCGCGAGCGGGACTCCGGCACACCGGCGAACAGTTCGCGAATCGGCGTGAACAGCCCGGTATAGGTTGCAGGGTTGGAGCGGGGCGTGCGACCGATCGGGCTCTGGTCGATATCCACCACTTTATCCAGCAGCTCCAGGCCCTTGATGCTGTCATGGGCGGCAGCTTCCAGGGTGGTGGCACCGTTCAGTGCCGTGGCACTGAGGGGGAACAGCGTGTTGTTGATCAGCGTCGACTTGCCAGAGCCGGATACACCGGTCACGCAGGTCAGCAGGCCCAGGGGGATTTCCAGGTCGACATTGCGCAGGTTGTTGCCGCGCGCGCCCTTGAGGTGCAGCGCCTGTTTTTTGTTGCGTGGCGTACGTTTGGCCGGCACTTCGATTTTTACCCGGCCAGACAGGTATTTCCCTGTCAATGAGTCCGGATGGGCCATGACTTCCGCGGGAGTGCCCTGGGCCACAATATGGCCGCCATGCACGCCGGCACCAGGGCCGATATCGACCACATAGTCCGCCAGGCGAATGGCATCCTCATCGTGTTCGACCACGATCACCGTGTTGCCGATGTCCCGAAGGTGCTTGAGCGTGCCCAGCAGACGATCGTTGTCACGCTGGTGCAGGCCGATGGACGGCTCGTCGAGAATGTACAGCACGCCCACCAGGCCGGCGCCGATCTGGCTGGCCAGGCGTATACGCTGTGCCTCGCCGCCAGACAGGGTGTCGGCACTGCGATCCAGGGACAGGTAATCCAACCCCACATTGACCAGGAACTGCAGACGCTCGCGAATTTCCTTGAGGATCTTGTCGGCAATTTCGCCGCGTCGCCCGGTCAGCTTCAATACGCCGAAGTATTCGCAGGCATCGCCGATGGGCAGGTTGGTCACGGCCGGCAGGGTTTTCTCGCCGACCCAGACGTGGCGGGCCTCGCGACGCAAACGGGTGCCGCGGCAATCCGGGCAGGGCTGGGTGCTGAGGAACTTGGCCAGCTCCTCGCGCACACTGGCCGACTCGGTTTCCCGGTAGCGCCGTTCCAGGTTAGGCACGATGCCTTCGAACGGGTGGGAGCGCTTGACGATGTCGCCACGATCATTCAGGTACTTGAAGTCGACGTTCTGCGAGCCGCTGCCGTGCAGGATGACTTTTTGTTGCTCGGCCGGCAGCTCGTTGAAAGGCACTTCCAGACTGAATTTATAGTGGGCAGCCAACGACCCGAGCATCTGGAAGTAGTACACATTGCGCCGGTCCCAACCACGTATCGCGCCCTCCGCCAGCGTCAGGTCGCCATTGACCAGGCGCTTGATATCGAAGAACTGCTTGACCCCCAGCCCATCACAGGTCGGACAGGCGCCAGCCGGGTTGTTGAAGGAGAACAGCTTGGGTTCCAGCTCACTGATGGCGTGGCCGCAGATCGGGCAGGCGAAGCGCGCGGAGAAGATGATTTCTTCGCCCGGCTCGTCGTCCATCGGCGCCACCAGGACAATACCGTCTGCCAGCTTCAGTGCGGTCTCGAACGACTCCGCCAGGCGTTGCTGCAGATCGGCACGCACCTTGAAACGGTCGACCACCACATCAATGGTGTGCTTCTTCTGTTTATCCAGCTTCGGCGCTTCATCCAGCTCATACAGCTTGCCGTTGATCCGGGCGCGGACAAAGCCCTGGGCGCGCAACTCTTCGAAGACCGACAGGTGCTCGCCTTTGCGCTCACGAATCACCGGCGCCAGCAGCATCAGCTTGGCGCCTTCCGGCTGGGCCAGCACCAGGTCGACCATCTGGCTGACGGTTTGGGCTTCCAGCGGGATATCGTGATCCGGGCAGCGCGGAATACCGACGCGTGCATACAGCAAGCGCAGGTAATCGTAGATTTCGGTAATGGTGCCCACGGTGGAGCGTGGGTTGTGGGAGGTCGACTTCTGTTCGATGGAAATGGCTGGCGACAGGCCTTCGATGGTGTCGACATCAGGCTTTTCCATCATCGACAGGAACTGCCGGGCATAGGCCGACAGCGACTCCACATAACGACGCTGGCCTTCGGCATACAGCGTGTCGAACGCCAGCGATGATTTGCCGGACCCGGACAAGCCGGTGATGACAATCAGTTTGTCCCGGGGCAGGGTCAGGTCGATGTTCTTCAGGTTGTGGGTTCTAGCCCCACGAATCAGGATCTTGTCCAAGATGGCCTCGCACGGCGGGCGTATAAATAATGCAGGAGTATACGGTTAAAGACTGGATGAATATACACTGTCAGTTTGCCCATTTCAGCCTTACATGAAAGCTGCGCGGCAAAGCGCCGCATATACCCTCTCAAACGATGGGACTGGTAGAATCGCCGCCGGTTCACACGAGGTTTTTCCATGCACGATCCCCACAGCGAACGCATGAGTAGCGGCGAGACCCGAGCAGCAAGCGGTCTGGCCCTGGTGTTCGCCTTCCGTATGCTGGGCATGTTTATGGTGTTGCCGGTACTGGCGACCTATGGCATGGACCTCGCAGGCGCGACCCCGGCCCTGATCGGCCTGGCGATTGGCGCCTATGGCCTGACCCAGGCGATTTTCCAGATTCCGTTCGGGATCATTTCCGACCGCATTGGCCGCCGACCGGTGATCTACCTGGGGCTGATCATCTTTGCCCTGGGCAGTGTGCTGGCGGCCAATGCCGATTCGATCTGGGGCGTGATCGCCGGACGTATCCTGCAGGGCGCCGGGGCGATTTCTGCGGCGGTGATGGCGCTGCTGTCGGACCTGACCCGCGAACAACATCGCACCAAGGCCATGGCCATGATCGGCATGACCATCGGCCTGTCGTTTGCCGTGGCCATGGTGGTGGGCCCCTTGCTGACCCGCGCCTTTGGCTTGCACGGCCTGTTCCTGGCCACTGGCGGCATGGCCCTGTTGGGTATCGTGATCGTGGCCTTTATGGTGCCGCGCTCCACCGGGCCGCTGCAGCACCGTGAATCGGGCGTGGCGAAGCAGGCGCTGCTACCGACCCTCAAGCACCCGGATCTGCTGCGCCTGGATTTAGGTATCTTCGTATTGCACGCGATGTTGATGTGCAGCTTCGTCGCCTTGCCCCTGGCGCTGGTGGAAAAGGCCGGGTTGCCCAAGGAGGAGCACTGGTGGGTGTACCTGACCGCATTGCTGATTTCGTTCTTCGCCATGATCCCGTTCATCATCTATGGCGAGAAGAAACGCAAAATGAAACGAGTTTTGCTCGGCGCCGTCGCGACATTGATGCTCACTGAACTATTCTTCTGGCAGTTCGGCGACAGCCTACGGGCACTGGTTATCGGCACGGTGGTGTTTTTCACCGCGTTCAACCTGCTGGAGGCGTCACTGCCTTCGCTGATCAGTAAAGTGTCACCGGCAGGCGGCAAAGGCACGGCAATGGGGGTGTATTCCACCAGCCAGTTCCTCGGTTCGGCGCTGGGCGGCATCATGGGCGGCTGGATGTTCCAGCATGGCGGTTTGTCGGTTGTGTTCCTCGGATGCGCCGGGCTGGCTGCACTTTGGCTGGTCTTTGCTGTTACCATGCGCGAACCTCCCTACGTCACAAGTCTGCGTTTGCCGCTATCGCCCGAGGCGATCCGTGAAAGCGGTCTGGTAGAACGCCTGAAGGCCGTCGTAGGGGTAACAGATGCAGTCGTGGTCGCGGAAGAAGCGGCCATTTACATCAAATTGGACACCGAACTATTGGATCGCGCGACGCTCGAGCAACTGGTCAACCCAGTGCCGACAGCGCGCCCAGCCTAGGAGAACGTTATGGCCCGTGGGGTTAACAAAGTCATATTGGTCGGTACATGCGGCCAGGATCCCGAAGTTCGCTACTTGCCTAACGGTAACGCCGTGACCAACCTGAGTCTGGCGACCAGCGAACAGTGGACCGACAAGCAGACCGGCCAGAAGGTCGAGAAAACCGAATGGCACCGTGTGTCGATGTTCGGCAAGGTTGCAGAGATCGCCGGTGAATACCTGCGCAAGGGTTCGCAGGTCTACATCGAAGGCAAACTGCAGACCCGCGAGTGGGAAAAAGACGGCATCAAGCGATACACCACAGAAATCGTGGTCGACATGCAAGGCACCATGCAACTGCTGGGCGGCCGTCCACAGGGCGACCAACAGGGCCAGGGCGGCATGTCCAACTCGGCACCGCGTCCACAGCAGTCCCGTCCGCAGCCAAGCCAGCAGCCACAGCGTGAGTCGCGTCCAGCGCCACAGCAGGCGGCACCACAGCCAGCCGCTGACTTCGACAGTTTTGATGACGATATTCCGTTCTAAGGCCACCTTGGCCCGGACTATCCCGTAACACCAGGAACCCCCGCTGGCATTTGCCTCGGGGGTTTCTTGTTTTTAGGTAGGGAAACTCCCCGGCTCTGGCATTTGTCCCTAGGCGTCACAAGATTTAGGCTGTAGCGCACTCCCTTACCCAAGAAGGAAGCCCCGATGACCTGGTCTGCCCAGCAGTATTCGATGTTTGAACAACAGCGCACCCGTCCCGTCCGGGATCTGGTTGCCGCCATTCCCGCAGGCGACGTACGAACTGCAGTCGACCTGGGGTGTGGCCCCGGCAACTCCACCGAGGTATTGGCCCAGCGTTTCCCCCAGGCGACGATTACTGGCTTGGACAGCTCGCAGGACATGCTGGTCAGCGCCCGTGAGCGGCTGCCGGCACTCAACTTTGAATTGGCCGATATCGGCGCCTGGAAGCCTGCGCGACAGTTTGATGTGATCCTCGCCAACGCCTCGCTGCAGTGGGTACCGGACCACGCCACCCTCTATCCGCACCTGGTGGCGCACTTGACGCCGGGCGGGACGCTGGCGGTGCAAACCCCGGACAACCTCAACGAGCCCGCCCACCGCCTGGCCCGTGAAGTGGCAGCGCAAGGGCCGTGGGCGGACAAGATCGGTGCGGTCAAGCACAACGAGCGCCACGGGGCACGTGATTACTACGAGATGCTGAACAAGCATTGCAGCACCGTCGATGTATGGCACACCACCTATTACCATCCGCTGAGCGGCCATGAGGCGGTGGTGGAATGGTTCAAGGGCACGGGTCTGCGGCCATTTCTGGCGCCGCTGGATGAGGCCGAGCAAGGTGCTTTTCTCGACGTCTATCTGGCGCGTATCCGCGAGGCTTACCCGGCCCTGGCCGATGGCACGGTGTTGCTGCCATTTCCACGGCTGTTCGTCCTCGCGACACGCTGACAGTCAGCCTTCAGGCCTTCAGGAACTCGTCCGCCGACACCACGCTGGCGTAGGCGAAGGCCAGTGACGCCATGTAGGCATCATGCACCTGCGCCGCCGGAACGGTCTTGCCATTGAATTCCTGATCGCGGGTAGCACAGGCGTCGTGGATCACCGTCACGTTGTAGCCATAGTCCGCCGCTGCGCGAACCACGGCGTCGATGCACATGTGGCTCATGCTACCGACGACCACCAGGTCGGTGATGCTGTGTTGTTCGAGCAACTCGCGCAGGTTGGTTTGGCGAAAAGCGTTTACGAAGTGCTTGAGCACCACCGGCTCGTCGTTTTCGTTCTGCACCTTGGCATGTATATGGGCGCCTTCAGAGCCTGGGGTGAAGAAGGGCGCATCTGCCGAGGTGAACTCATGGCGCACGTGGATCACTGCATCGCCGGCCTGACGAAATGCGTGGAGCACTTGTTGCGCCTTGTCGGCCGCCGCTTCCACGCCGGCTAATGGCCACTTGCCTTGGGGGAAGTAGTCGTTCTGGATATCAATTAGGATAAGTGCTTGCTTGGCCATGTGTGTTTTCTCGTGAGGGGTTGATGCGCCCAGTATCGTAGCTGGCGCATGGCGCGGGGATTGGCTCTACCGACAATAACAGGGGGAAAACTGACAATGGCTGTGGAACGCGCGATCGTCGAGCTCGGCGTGCTGATCTACCGTGGCGCGCAGATGGCGGCAGTACACGGTTTGACCGACCTGTTCGGCGTCGCCAATCGTATCGCCGCCGAGCATCAGAGCCAGCAGCTACCCTTGCTGCGTGTCAGCCACTGGCAGGTCAATGCCGAGGGTACGCCTGTTCGGGCATTTGACAGCCAGACGGGTCCCGATCAACCGTTGATGGCTGTGCTGGTGCCGCCGTCGATTGGCGAGTTTTGCGAAGAACAGGCGCCGCCCGCGCTGTTGCACTGGCTGCGCCAGCAACATGCGGCAGGCACCGTGCTGGGAGGTGTGTGCATCGGTTCGATCATGCTGGCGCGCAGCGGCTTGCTCGATGGGCGTAGCGCCACTGCCCACTGGTCTTCTTCCAGCGCCTTCGCCAGTCGTTTTCCTGCGGTGCGCCTGGAGGCCGACAAGCCTATCGTCGATGATGGCGACCTGATTACCACTGCCGGGCTGATGGCCTGGTCCGAGCTGGGCCTGCGCCTCGTCGACCGCCTCATGGGTCCGAGCATCGCCGCCGACACCGCGCGCTTTCTGGTGATTGAGCACAGTGACAGCGCCAGCCAGTGCGGCAGCAATTTTGCGCCGATCCTCGGCCATGGCGACGCGGCCATTCTCAAGGTCCAGCACGCGTTACAGGCCAGTGGCGCGGTGGATGTCTCCCTCGCGGCGATGGCCCAGGCCGCCGGCCTGGAAGAGCGCACCTTCCTGCGCCGGTTTCGCACTGCCACCGGCCTGAAACCCACCGAGTACTGTCAGCACCTGCGGGTGGGCAAGGCGCGACAGATGCTGGAGTTCACCACTACCACCATTGATCAGATTGCCTGGACCGTGGGCTATCAGGACCCCAGCGCCTTTCGCGGGATCTTCAAAAAAATCACCGGCCTTGCGCCCAGTGATTACCGCAACCGATTCGGCGTCAGGGCCCCGACCTGAATCCCGAACACGCCAACCCCCTATGTGCGAGCGGGCTTGCCCTAATGCCGATCAGTTAAGCGAACGCAATGCTCAAAGCAGTGAGGATCAAATGTGGGAGCGGGCTTGTCGGATCGCCGCATCGCCGCGAAGACGTCGGCCCAGCCAACATTGATGTTGACTGACCCACTGCTTTCGCGAGCAAGCCCGCTCCCACAGGGGATCTGCGCTTAGCTGACTGGCATTAGGGCTTGCCCGCGATAGCGGTGGACCAGTCAGAGCGGTACTCACTGATAGACCGCTATCGCGGACAAGCCCATATTTTTAATCGCCCCGCGCCCTGGATCGTGCAGAACGCCGGACCCTCCTCGGCCCGTCGTGCAGAATGATGCAGGCCAAATGCTACTGCTTGCCCCCTAACCACTTGATCCGCCAACCCTTTGCCCCGACTGCGCCTTGGCCTGATCCCTGCAACCCTTGCACTACACACCTGCAAGCCTTGCCCAAGGGGGACGCATGACCCCGACCAACCGCAAAAAAGCCGTGGTGGCGCACTCGGTCCGGCCCGATGCACCGTTGCACGAAGTGGAAACCAACCGCGCCCTGGCCCGTTGGCTGGCGCAGATCCTCGGGCTCGACTACGGCGCCAGCTACAGCGCCGACCTGCATGCCCCCGCCGATCTTTACCTGCTGCCAACCCAGACCCTGATAGGCGCGGCCCAGGCACTGAGCCTGGGCGTGAAGGGGCCGGAGGACTTGTGGGGTGGTTATGTGGACCACGATTTTATCTGCACCAAAGCCATCACCCATGGCCTGCACGCCCCTGATGCAGTGGCCCCCGAGGGCTGGTCGCCGCTGTTTGCCGAGCGGGTACGCGGGGTAGTTCTCGATGGCTTGAGCGTGTTTGCCATGGAGGATGCCCGCATCGCCGCCACACAGTTGCTGGACAGTGGGCCGATTCGCCTGAAGCCGGTGCATGCCTGTGCCGGTCGTGGTCAGGAGGTGATCGAAAGCCTCAAGCAATTGGAGCTGATCCTCGCCCGCCCGGCCATGCCAGAGCTGTTCGCTCAAGGCGTAGTACTGGAGCAGGATCTACAGGAGGTCGTCACCCACAGTGTCGGCCAGAGCTTTATTGGCGGTCGTGTATTCAGTTACTGCGGCGAGCAATACCTGACCCAAGACGGGCAGGGCGAAGCGGTCTATGGCGGCTCCAACCTGCTGGTGGTACCGGGGTATTACGACGCGTTGCTGGCCCTGGCGCTGGACGATGACGTGCGCCTGGCCATCGAGCAGGCACAAGTGTTCGATAACGCCGCCGATGAAGCCTATCCTGGGTTTTATGCCTCGCGGCGCAATTACGATATCGCCCAGGGCCTGGACAGCCAAGGCACGCGCCGCAGCGGGGTGCTGGAGCAGTCCTGGCGCATGGGCGGTGCCAGTAGCGCCGAGGTCGCGGCGCTGCAGAGTTTTATCAATGATCCCGGCCTGCGCGCGATTCGTGTGTCGTCCGTCGAAACCTATATCGACCAGCCACTGCCCGCCCATGCGATCGAGATCTATCGCGGCCCGGCAGAGCACGGCGACTTTCTTCTCAAGTACGTAACGGTCCAACCTTATGACGGCTAGAAGCGAAACCATCACCATTGATATCGACGACGAGCAGATGAGCGGGACCTTCCTCAGCCCCAAATCAAAAGTGCCGGGTGTGTTGTTTGTGCATGGCTGGGGCGGTAGCCAGGAACGGGACCTGGAACGGGCCAAAGGTATCGCCGGCCTAGGCTGCGTGTGCCTGACCTTTGATCTGCGCGGGCACGCGGGCAACGGCATCCCCTTGTCGAGGGTCACCCGCGAAGACAACCTGCGGGACTTGCTGGCGGCCTATGATCGACTGCTGGCGCACCCGGCCATCGACACCTCGGCGGTGGCGGTGGTGGGCACCAGTTATGGCGGCTACCTGGCGGCGATCCTCACGTCATTGCGCCCGGTGCGCTGGCTGGCGCTGCGGGTACCGGCGCTGTACCGCGACCAGGAATGGCACACGCCCAAGCGCGACCTGGATAAAGTCGACTTGATGGATTACCGCAGCACCCTGGTACACGCCCAGAGCAATCGCGCATTGCACGCCTGTGCGGCGTTTACCGGTGATGTGTTGATTGTCGAATCGGAAACCGATGACCACGTGCCCCACGCCACCATCATGAGCTACCGGGCTGCATGCCAGCAGACCCATTCGCTGACCCACCGGATCATCGACGGTGGCGATCACTCCTTGAGCGACCCGGTGTCCCAGCAGGTCTACACCTCGATCCTGGTGGACTGGATCACCGAGATGGTGGTGGGCGAGCGCTTGAGCATCATCCAATCCTGATGACGGGTTTCACGCGGGTGTTTTCTTCACCCGCAAGGCCTTGGCCTTCGCCTCCACCGTGAGGTACATCAGCAGCGCTACCAGCAGTGGCAAAATAAAATAGATCGCCCGGTAAGCAATCAATCCGGCGAGCAGGCTGCCCCGCGACGCTTCATGTTGCAGCAGCGCGATAAACACCGCTTCCAGCACGCCAAGGCCGGCCGGAATATGCGTCAGCACCCCGGCGATCGCGCTGATCAGCAACACCCCCAGCACCAGCGGGTAGTCCAGCTTCGCCGGCAGCAAGGTGAAAATCACGGCCGCCATCAGCGACCAGTTCAACGCGCCGAGCGCCAGTTGCAGACACGCCATGCGCAGCGACGGCAGGTTGATCTCGATCCCGCGAATCGACCAGGCGCGCTTCTTCGAGAACTGACACGCAGCCAGATAGCCGAGGCTCGCAACGATCAGCAACACGCCAACCCCTTGCAGCGCGCCACTACTGAGCTTCCAGCCCGGCGGCATCGTCACCAGGCCGCTGCTGAACACCACGCCGGCCAGGGCCATATAGCCAAACCAATTGGTGGCCAGGCTCAAGCCGAGGATTTTGGCGATATTGCCGTTGCTCACCCCCAGCCGCGAATACAGCCGATAGCGCATGGCAATCCCGCCGACCCAGGCGCTGAGGTTGAGGTTGAACGCATAGCTGATGATGCCCACCGGCAGGATCTGCTTCCAGCGCAAGGGTTGGCGGATGTAGGTGCGGCCGATCAGGTCAAAGCACGCATACACCAGGAAACTGCACAGAGTCAGCCCGGCGGCCATCCACAAGGTGCGCAGCTTGAAGTCGCCGAGGGTGTCGAACACCTCGCTCCAGTCGATACGCCGGGCGAGCATGGTGAAGAGCACGATCAGCAACAGAAAGAACGCGATGGTCAGCGGTTTCTTCCAGCGCTTGAAACCGCGGGGGCTGGCATCAGCCGTGTGGGCTTGGCTCATGGTCCTGGCTCCGGTCATGGACAAAGGGTTTCAAGCGCGGTTTATGGGCAGGCAACCAGCCGGTCCAGGCCGGGAAATGCCGCAGCACATGGAACACCACAAACCCCACGGTCACCCGCCATAACCAGCCGCGTGGGGTACGGTTTTCCGGCATGGTCTTGCAGTGGTTGCGGCTCAAGTCTTCCAGGCGCTCGAACAACTGTTGATTGAACCCCCGGTCATGAATCAGCACGTTGGCTTCCAGGTTCAACGACAGGCTCAACGGGTCGAGGTTGCTCGAGCCCACGGTGCTCCAGGCTTCGTCCACCAGGGCTACCTTGCCGTGCAACGGGCGCTGGCAATATTCGTGGATCACCACGCCTTCCTTGAGCAGGTAGTCGTAGAGCATGCGAGCCGCCAGCTTGGCCAGCAGCACATCGGGCTGGCCCTGCATGATCAGTTGCACCTGCACCCCACGCCGCGCGGCATTGCGCAGTTCGCGCAGCAGACGATAGCCGGGAAAGAAATAGGCATTGGCGATCACCACGCGCTGGCGGGCGTGGCGCAGGGCGTGCAGGTAGGCTTCTTCGATATCGGAGCGGTGTTGCAGGTTGTCGCGGTAGATCAGGCGTACCAGGCCATCACCTTCCTCTGTAGCCCAGGCAGGCCGTTGCTGACGTCGCCAGCCACGCCGCGTACGCACCGGGCGCCCGCTTTGTGCCAGGGCAAAATGATGCAGGTCGGCCACAGCCGGCCCGATCACTTGCACCGCATAATCCTGCTTGGCCTCGGGCCCGAAGTCCGCCAGGTGGTCGGCGGAAAAATTGATCCCGCCGATAAACCCCACCGTGGCATCTACCACCACGATCTTGCGGTGCAAGCGGCGAAACCAGTTGGTGCGAAACCCCAGGGTCTTGGGCGCCGGGTCAAACATCTGCACCGTGACCCCGGCCTGGGCCAATTCGCCGAGAAACCCCGGGCTCAGTTCGCCACAGCCAAAGCCATCAAGGCTGACCACCACCTTCACCCCGCGCTGTGCGGCCTCGATCAGAATCCCGTGCAATTCATGACCGACCTTGTCCTCGAACAGAATAAAGGTCTCCAGGAGGATTTCCTGGCGGGCCTGGCGCAGGGCCTCGAACACCTTGGGGAAGTACGCCTCACCGTTTTCCAGCAACTCCACCTGGTTGCCGGGCTGCCAGGCGTAGTCCAGATCCCTGGCCCTGGTGTCATCTGGTGGCTGATCGGTGGCGATGTGTTCCACGGCGCCGTTCATAACTCAATCTCCACCGACAGCGGCGCGTGATCGGACAAGTGCGACCAGGGGCGAGTTGTCAGCACTTGCGGCTGATGGACCTTGAGGTTGCGCACATAAATGCGGTCCAGTGCCAGCAGTGGCAGGCGCGCCGGAAACGTACGGGCCGGTTTGCCGTGGGCTTGCACGAACACTTCTTGCAGGCCGCTGTGGCTCAGGTCGGCCTGCTGGCGCCAGTCATTGAAGTCGCCGGCGACGATCAACGGTGCTTCGCCGGGGATCTCGGCGACCCGCTGCGCCAGCAGTTTCAGCTGCTGTTGGCGGTGAACCTCGCGCAGCCCCAGGTGTACGCAAATGGCATGCACCTCCCGGCCGGTGCCGGGCAGGCGCAACACACAATGCAACAGCCCGCGGCTTTCGTGACCGCTCTGGGAGATGTCGAGGTTGTCATAGCGAATGATCTGGAATTTCGACAGCAATGCATTGCCGTGGTCGCCATGGGGGTACACCGCGTTGCGCCCGTAGGCGAACTGCGGCCAGATACTGTCGGCGAGAAACTCGTACTGCGGCATGCTTGGCCAGTTGCTGTAGCGCCGCGGGTGGTGCTCATGGGTGCCATGCACCTCCTGCAGGAACACCACATCGGCAGCCACGCCGCGCACCGCCTCGCGCAATTCCGGCAGGATGAAGCGTCGATTGAGGGCAGTGAAGCCCTTATGAGTATTGACCGTCAGCACCTTGAAGCGGGTGATGGCAGCGCTGGGCGTGACAGGCACCCATTCTGGAATCACAGCCATGGTGGCTCCCGTGGGTTGGCGAGGCAGTGGCCTCCGTTCGTTAATGGCTGACTGTGGTGTTCGAAGGAAAGTTTCGACGGTCCTACAAACGGCACATCCATGGCGTGAACGGCGCTGCGCAGGATTTTCATGGCCCACTGCGCAGGATTGGTTACAAGCCAAACCGAACTTGCCCGGCATATATCCGTCAGTTCCTTACAGACCCTTCTGAAAGGAGCCCGGAGTTTTGCTGAATTTTAAGACTGCACTGCTACTCGGCGCGCTGCTGATGGGTGGCAATGGCGCGCTATTGGCCGCCGACCCCGCCCCCGAGCCGCAAGCACCGGCCAAGCCGGAACTGCTGGTCGAGGGCGGCCTGTTGGGGGCGATCAGTTCCAGCATTGATGACGTCCAGGAAAAGCTCGACCTCAACCAGAACCTGGTGGCTGCCTGGCGCCTGCGGGCCGATCGGGCCGCCGCTGAGGTAGGGCGTCTGGTCGACCAGACGTCGGAACGCTCGCCGTGGAGCGTGGCCGGGGACTTCCTGATGTTGTCCGGCGTGTGGATCGGCGCCTTCGCCCTTCTGACCCTGGCAGGACGCTGGTTGGTCGCCCGCTTGAGTCGACAGCGCTTTATCCAGCCGCGTCAGCGCCTCCAGGCGTTATTGGGCTATGTGATTCCCTACACGGTTCCGGCGCTGATCTGTCTGCCGCTGACTCTGTACTTTAGTCATTTCCTGCAAGCTTCCGTGGGCCGCGCGCTGGCGCTGTGTTTTGCCTACGCCACCAGTAGCGGTATTTTCTCCACTTCCGTTTTGCTGTGCGTAATCGTCATGTTCAACGTCGGACACAAGCGCCCAGCGGTACGCATAATTCGTCAGTACTGCCCCGCGCCACTGTTTCTGATCGGCTTCCTGGCCGCCCTCAGCGATGCCCTGACCAGCCCGCAGATCGCCCGCCAGTTGGGCGGCAATATCACCAGCAGCATCGCGGTGTTTACCGGTTTGGTGGCGTCGGTGATTTTTGGCCTGATGGTGGTGCGTCTCCGCCGGCCCGTGGCGCACCTGATCCGCAATCGGCCGTTGGCCCAGCGTTTGAAGCAGCCGGCGTTGCAGGAGTCGCTGCGGATTTTTTCCGGGTTGTGGTTCTGGCCGATCCTGCTGATGGTGCTGGTCTCGGCGATCAACCTGATCGGCGCCGGTGAAGACAGCCAGAAAGCCCTGCGTTGCGCACTGTTCACCACTGTTTTGCTGATTGGCACAGTGTTTCTCAGCACCGTGTTGCAGCATTTGTTTAAGTCCCGCAGCGCGACGACGATCCAGCGCAGCAGTGCCTACAAGGAACGCTTCCTCAGCTTGCTGCACGCACTGTTGCGCATGGTGATGGCCATCGCGTTTATCGAGATCCTCGGGCGCATCTGGGGCGTGTCGCTGTTCGAGTTTGCTCAACGCAACGCCGTGGGCCGGGCGATCAGCGACTCCCTGAGCAGCATCGGCCTGATCCTGTTGATGACCTGGTTGTTCTGGGTGGTGCTCGACACCGCTATCCAGGAAGCACTGAAGCCACCAGCCAGCAAACGCTCCAGCCGCCAACCGAGCACGCGGGTCAAGACCATCCTGCCGCTGTTGCGCAATGCGGTGAAGATCATCCTGGTGGTGATTTGCGCCATCACCACCATGGCCAACCTGGGGATCAACGTCGCGCCCCTGCTGGCCGGTGCCGGAGTGGTCGGGCTGGCCATCGGTTTTGGCTCCCAGCAACTGGTGCAGGATGTGATCACCGGGTTGTTCATCATCATCGAAGACACCTTGTCCATCGGCGACTGGGTAGTGCTCGACTCCGGCCACGCCGGTACGGTGGAGGGCCTGACCATCCGCACCCTGCGCCTGCGCGACGGCAAGGGCTTTGTGCATTCGGTGCCGTTTGGCCAGATCAAGGCGGTCACCAACCAGTCGCGGCAATTTGCCTATGCGTTCTTCTCGGTGCAGTTCACCTATGACACCGACGTGGACGAGGCCGTGGAACTGATCCGCGAAGCCGGGCAGTCGATTCGCGACGATGTGTTCCTCAAGTACAACCTGCAAGGCCCGCTGGAAGTGTTTGGGGTCGATAAGATGGACCTCAATGGCGTGGTCCTGACGGCGCAGTTCCGTACGGTGTCCGGTGGGCAGTACGCGGTCAGTCGCGCTTTCAATCAGCGTCTGAAAAAGCTTGTGGATAACTGCCCCGCGGTACACTTCGCGCAAACTTATCCACAGCCGGTGCTTTTGCCGCAGCGTGTGGCGCAGATTGAGGAGGAGGGCGCGCTGCCCAAAGCCACTTAGTAAGTGACGGTTGCGCTACAAACCCGCAAAATGCAACGATTCTGGTAAACACCTACGGCATGGCATCACCGCCTGTCGATACTAGCCATCGTTCCAAACAGACCGGGCCTGCTCAATCTATGCGAATGCGCCTTATGTTACTGGGCGGCGGGAATGCTCTCGGGCAAGCGCTGATTCGCCTCGGTGCGGAGGAAGATATCGGTTTCCTCGCCCCGCGCCCGCCCCAAGACGGCTGGGATGCCGCCAGCCTTACCCAGTTGCTCGACGACACCCGTCCCGATGCCTTGATCAACCTCGCCTATTATTTCGACTGGTTCCAGGCCGAGAGCGTGAACGAGGTTCGCCTGGCCGGGCAGGAATCCGCCGTCGAGCGCCTGGCGGAATTGTGCCAGCACCACAGCATCACGCTGCTGCAACCTTCCAGCTACCGGGTGTTTGATGGCTCGCGCGCCACCGCCTACAGCGAAAAAGACGAGCCGGTGCCCCTGGGCCTGCGTGGCCAGGCGCTATGGCGCATTGAACAGAGTGTGCGCGCTACCTGCCCGCAGCATGTGCTGCTGCGTTTTGGCTGGTTGCTCGATGACAGCGTCGACGGCACGCTGGGACGTTTTCTGGCGCGTGCCGAGAAAACCGAGGAGTTGTTGCTGGCCGACGATCGACGGGGTAACCCGACACCGGTGGACGATGCGGCACGGGTGATCATCTCGGTGCTCAAGCAACTCGATTGTGCGGCACCGTTGTGGGGCACCTACCACTATGCGGGGCAAGAAGCGACCACGCCTGTGGCCCTCGGCCAGGCGATCCTCAGCGAAGCGCGTAACTTCCATGCGCTGGCGGTCGAAGCGCCGACGGCCCAAGCCCATGCCGCGCGGCCGGATGCCGCCGACGAACCGCAACATGCGGTGCTGGCCTGCAAGAAGATCCTGCATACATTCGGCATCAAGCCACGGGCGTGGCGTGCGGGACTGCCGGCGTTGCTCGATCGCTTCTACCGGCATCACTAGCTGACTGAACACAAAAAAATGTGGGAGCCCGGCTTATGTAGGAACTGGCTTGCCTGCGATGCAGACACCTCGGTCTATCAAAGACACTGAGGTGATGCTGTCGCAGGCAAGCCAGCTCCCATACAAGCCTGCTCCCACATTGTTGTGTGGCGTTTGTTACGTCGGGTTAGAACTTGTAGCCGATACCGACCATGTAGACCATCGGATCCACGTCCACATTGACCTTGGCGCGGGTACCCGCTGGCAGAGCACTGTTCTCTACGGTGGCCTTGGTGCTGATGTCGATATAGCGCACCTGACCGTTGATCATCCACTTGTCGTTGATCATGTAGTCCATGCCGACCTGCGCGGCCCAACCCCAGGAGTTCTCGGCCTTGAAGTTGTTGAAACCTTGGCCCTGGGCGCTGCTGCCAACGTGTTCGTCATAGATCCAGGTGTAGTTGATACCGGCACCGACGTAAGGCTGGAACGCCGACTTGCTGTCCAGCGGGTAGTACACCACGCTCAGGGTTGGTGGCAGGTGCTTGAGGGTACCGAGCTTGCCGTTGGCAGCGTCGAGGCCGGTGTTCTTGATCTTCACATCGTGCTCGAACGGGGTGGCGGCCAGCAGCTCGATACCGACGTGGTTGGTCACCATGTAGGCGAAGTTCAGACCCAACTGCGTGTCGCTGCTCATGGTCGCCTTGCCACCCAGGTTGGTGCCGGCCAATGGGCCCTGGTCAACCTTGACGCTGCCGCTGTCGGCCTTTGGGTTAACGGTGATAGCACCGGCGCGAACGAGGATGTCGCCAGCCTCGTGGGCGTGGGCGATAGGGGCGGCGAGTGCAAGCGCGAAGAGGGAAGCGCTGAGCAGTGACTTGTGCATGAGTGGCTCCAAAGGACGTTTTTAGTTGGCTGTGTCCAATGGTAAAGATCGTTGCGGCCGGGCCTTTGACTCAGCTCAATGAAACGGCGATCAGCCAAATACACCGCGCCCACATTGCAATAGCGGTGCTATTGAGGGCGGGGTTTAGTTCGGCAACTCGTAGATGTAGATCTTCTCGGCGTCCATCTGATAGCCAGCATCCGCCAGTTCGCTGGTAGACGGCTTGACCTGCATCTGGCCTTCGATCCAGTACGGCTGGTACAACTCTTCCAGCTTCACGCCGATCTCACTGCGCACATGCACGATCTGGTTCGACGGCGGGGGCGGCACGTGGATGCAGGCGCCGAAGTACGGCACCAGCAGAAACTCAGTGGTGCGGCCTTCCTCGCTGACCTCCAGCGGCACGATGTAGCCCGGCAGGCGGATATGCTGGCCGTTGAGGGTGGCTACCACCGGCGCGTTGGGCAAATCCTGTTTGGCCGCTGGCGCAGCTTCCGCCGCCAGGGCGTCGGCCATGTTCGACAGGTTGTGCAGCGGTGTCATGTTCGGCACTTCCACCGGGGCATCCGGCGGAATCATTTCTTGCCATGACAAGTCTCGGGGCGCCTCGGCCCAGGCGGGCAGGGCCACCATCAGTAACAGCGCAAGCAGGGCACGGCGCATCAAAGCCTTCCTTATAAACGGATCGACAGACCATCGGCCAACGATTGGCGATAGGCGCGCCAGGCCGGCACGCTGCCCATCAGCAGGGCGGCGACCAGAATACCGGCGAGCAGCGTCCATTCATACGGGCTGGGCAGCGCGAGCGGCAGATCCAGGCCGTAATTGGCCTGCAAATAGCCACGGGACGCGGCGATGCACACATACAGCAGGCCAACCCCCGCGACCACTCCGGCCAGCGCCAGGGCGAAGGCCTCGAAAATCAGCAGGCTCGCAATGTGCCACGGTCGTGCGCCCACCGAGCGCAGGATCGCCATTTCCCGGCGGCGCTCATTGAGGCTGGTGAGGATCGCGGTGAGCATGCCGATCAATCCGGTCAGCACCACAAACAGCGAGATCACGAACAGCGCCTTTTCTGCGGTGCCCATCATGCTCCACAACTCTTGCAAGGCCACGCCGGGGAGGATCGCCAGCATCGGCTCGCCGCGAAATTCGTTGATCTGCCGTTGCAGGGCAAAGGTCGAGATCTTGTTATTCAAACCCAGCATAAACGCGGTAATGGCTTGCGGCGTGAGGTCCATATTGCGCGCCTGGTCGGCACTGATCCGGCCTTTGCCCTGGGCGGGCACGCCGTTGTGCCAGTCGATATGGATCGCTTCCATGCCGCCCAGGCTAATGTGCAGCGTGCGGTCCACCGGGGTGCCGGTGCGTTGCAGGATACCGACCACGGTGAAGGGTTTGTCATCGTGCTTGACCAGGCTGACCACTGCCACGCCGTGGGCCAGTACCAGCTTGTCGCCGAGCTTGTAATGCAGGGCGTCGGCCACTTCGGCGCCGAGCACCACTTCAAACGGGTCGGTATCAAACGCGCGGCCACTGGCCAGTTGCAGGTTCTGTTTGCGGCCGTACTGGTAGTGTTCGAAGTAGGCTTGGGTGGTGCCCATCACCCGGTAACCGCGATGGGAGTCGCCCAGGGACATGGGGATCGCCCATTTCACCTGCGGGCTGGCGGCAAAGTGCTCGAAGCTGTCCCAGCGGATGTTGTTAGTCGCGTTGCCAATGCGAAACACCGAATACAGCAGCAGGTTGACCGAGCCGGAGCGGGCGCCGACGATCAGGTCGGTGCCGCTGATGGTGCTGGCAAAGCTGGCGCGGGCCTCGGTACGCACACGCTCTACCGCCAACAGCAGGCACACCGACAGGGCGATGGCGAATGCCGTCAGGATCGCGGTAAAGCGGCGGTTTGCCAGGCTGGCCATGGCTAGACGGAACAAATACATCTCAAACCTCGAGCGGCGTGGCGGCGCGATTAAGCTCGGCCAACGACAGGTTGCGGTCAAACAGCGAAGCCAGGCTCTGGTCATGGCTGACGAACAACAGGCTGGCGCCCGCTTCGCGGCATTCGGCGAACAACAATTGAAGAAAGGCTTCCCGGGCGTCGTGGTCCAGGGCCGAGGTCGGTTCGTCGGCGATCACCAGTTCCGGCTGGCCGATCAATGCCCGGGCGGCGGCCACCCGTTGTTGCTGGCCGATCGACAGCGCATCGGCGCGTCGTCCAAGCAAATCAGGGTCCTTGAGGCCCAGGTGTGCGAGCAAGGTAGCGGCGGCCTGGTCGACACTGCCGTGGCGCTGGATCGCCCGCTGTGCGCGTAGCTTGGAGAAATGGCAGGGCAGTTCGACGTTCTCGCGGACCGAGAGAAACGGCAGCAGATTGAACTGCTGGAAGATATAGCCGGTGTGGTCGACCCGAAACCGATCGCGGGCGCCGGCCGACAAGTCGGTCAACTCCTGGCCCAGCAGGCGAATGCTGCCGCGATTGGGGATCTGCACTCCACCCAGCAGGCCGAGCAAGGTGGTTTTGCCACTGCCGCTGGGGCCTTTGAGAAACAGGGTTTCCCCTGGCTCCAGGCGAAATGCCGGGATGTCCAGCAACTGGGGGTGACCGGGCCAGTTAAAGCCCAGGTCGGACAGTTCGATCAGTGCTTGGGTCATGGGAACTCAGTATCACCTGCAGAGCGCGGTCAACTGTGGAGGCGGGCTTGCCTGCGATGGTATCGACGCGGTGTCACTGATCCACCGCGTCGTCTGCATCGCAGGCAAGCCCGCTCCTACATCAACCGTGTGGAGTCAGAATTTCAGGGTCGCGGCCTGAGGCGTCGCTTCAACACCCTGCTGGCCGCTCGGGCCGATCAGTTGTACCTGAATTTTCTGGGTGGCGGGGAAGGTCTTGAAGATGTTCGCCAGATCGAGGTTTTTCAGCGCCGCGGGGCTGGCGCAGGTGAACTGGTAGTGGGCGTGGATTTCGCTGTGATCATGGTCATGGTCATGGTCATGGTCATGGGCGGCCGCGCCTTTGCCATCAGTGGCGTGGTCATGATCATCGTCTGGCTTGTCGCCAAACAGCGGGCTTTCCAACTCCTGGCTACTGACCACGCAACCGGCGGCCTTGGGCAGGCTGAACAGCACTAGTGGTTGTTCCAACTGCTTGCGGGCGGCGGCGAGCTTGGCTTTGTCGGCGTCGGTGGTGGCCAGGTGCTCGAAGCCCACCAGATTCATCGCCGGGCTTTCCAGCTCCAGTTCCAGCGCCTTGCCGTCCAGCACCGCGTTCAGGCGGCCAACACCGTGCTCGTGGGCGTCCAGGCTGCCATGTTCATGGTCATGATCGTGGTTATGTTCGTCAGCGGCCTGGGCGGCCAGTGGCAACAGGGCAAACGGCAAAGCGAGCAACAGGCGGCGCATAGCGAGACTCCAGGGCGTGAATGAAGATTTTGTTATGTGATCTTATAACAAAAGAGTCGAGAGTTTGACCGCCTGCTTGGCGTTGCGCAAGGCACATGGGAGCATGCTCGTCAGAAAAGTGCTGGAGGACGAGCAATGATGCGAATTCGTGGAACCATCGGCGAGCTGCCTGTGGATTTGACCCTGGAACTGGACGACAGCGATTGGGCGCGGCTGGGCATGCACCTGCAGACGGCCACGCCGGTGACGGGCGAAGTACCGGCTGCCCCGGCGCCGGTCAACCAGGACGAGAGCCTGTGGCAGGCCGCCCAGGACCTGCTGCGTGAGGCCGGGCAACTCAGCGGGTTGGAGTTGTCGGATCGCCTCGAAGGGCTGGCCGGCAGCGCCCCGGCGGGCAAGCGCCTGTTGGTGCGCCTGCGCCATAGCGCCAAGGTGAAGGTGTCCAGCGGCGGGGATACGCCGCAGTACAGTTGGATCGCTGATTAGTACAGCGCGGCGAACAACTTGCGGCGATACACCGTGACCAGCGGGTGGTCGTTGCCCAGCAACTCGAACACTTGCAGCAGCGTCTTGTGCGGCAGGCCTTCGTTGTAGCTGCGGTTGCGGATAAACAACTTGAGCAAGCCTTCCAGCGCCGCGTCGTATTGCTGGCGAGCCAATTGCTGCACGGCCAGTTGATACGCCGCTTCATCGTCCTGCGGGTTTTGCGCCAGGCGGGCCTTGAGGTCAGCGGTATCCGGCAGGTCGGCAGCCTGGCGCAGGAACGTGATCTGCGCCTTGGCGCCGGCGAGGGCGGCCTTGTGAGCATCGCTCTTGACCGCATCCAGCACGGCCTGCGCCTCGCCCAGTTCACCGCGTTCGGCCAGGCAGCGGGCGTAGAGGATCAGCGCGGCGGCGTTGGTGTTGTCTTCACCGAGCAAGGCCACCAGCACCGCCTCGGCCTCACTGATGCGGCCTTCGGCAAACAGCGCCTGGGCCTGTTCCAGCGGGTCCGCCTCAGCCGGTGGCGGCATCTGCACATGGGGCTCCAGCAGCGCGCGAATCTCAGACTCCGGCTTCGCCCCGGCAAACCCATCCACCGGCTGGCCGTCCTTGAACAGCACCACGGTCGGCAGGCTGCGAATGCCAAAGCGCGCGACAACATCCTGCTCGGCTTCGCAATCGACCTTGGCCAGCAGCAACTCGCCCTGATAACTCTCGGCAATCTGCGCCAGCAGCGGCATCAACGCCTTGCACGGCGCACACCACTCGGCCCAGAAATCCACCAGCACGGGTTTGTGGAACGAATTTTCGATGACAGCCTGATCGAAGGTGGCGGTGGTGACATCGAAAATGTACGGCGTGGGCTCACTCATGGAGGTTCTCAATGACGCGTGGGATGGGGCAACTATAAAGACTGGCGGGCTCTATCGGAAGCAGCGCAAGGATCAAGCACGAGATACGTGCCAAAAAGGGTCCTGATACCAGTCACGAGGGAACCCCATCGCTTTTAGGTTGAGGTGGGGGAAGTCGCTGATCAGGTGATAAAGGTGCTGGTCCCAGTGAGTGTGGGGGCTTATCTGATGCATCAAATGGTTAAGCATGCAAAGTGTCGAAAAAATGCGGGTATGGGGCCCTGGCTGGAGCAGATGGTTTGGCCACGGGAAGTTGGCTTTCCTGGGTAATTCAGGACGAATACCCAGTTGCCGATTCCACATTCTTGAGTGATGGGCGCACATGTTTCGCACAGTGGTCAAGGTGTGAAGCCAGGACTGCAGCAGTGGCGCGGGGAGCCCCAGTCGCCTGGCAACGGCTTTTTTATCCGCGTCCTTGGCCAGGCCCTTGTAGAGATGGGAGAGGTCGCCCAGCGTCAACTCTTCCAGCATGGCCCAACCCGGCATGAGAGAGGGGTGGTCATAGGTATTTGGATAGTGGCGCGCGTAGCTTTCTTTGGCTCTTTGACGCTTGAGATGGTCTTTTCGATTGTCGTCTGTGTGTAGTCGGTCGACGCGCAAACATTCGCGTTCATAGTCACGGGTCGCCACAGACTGTCTGGTGTGTAGCGTTGCAAGCAGGCGCTGGTGGTCAAATGTCGGGTGAAAAGCCTGGCTGTCGATGTACCAATGGCTGCCGTAGGTGGGGCCCATGTGATTACTGATGACTGCACGGGAGGCGATCTCGACCCGCTCAATGGCATCCATGGTCAATAGGCGCAGGCGACGGTCAAAATCGTAGAGTCGTGCCAACTGGTGAAAATGGGTGCCGGCATGGAAGTGGTGGTCGATATCTTCCGACTGTTGGAAAGGCCGCATATAGGGGCTTAATCGAAAGAAACTGACCGATTGCAGGAAGCGCCGGGCGCCTGTTTCATCTTCAATGATCAAGCCCCGAGACTTGAGCAGCTCCAACTGGGCCGGGACATCAAGGGCTGGTTTGTCGAACGCCCTCATGCTGGAAAACCAGCAGGCATAAAAAACCCGCACAATTTGTGCTTGGTTGCTGGCGCAACCAGAGGCATGGCGGGTGTATTGCCAAGCAGATTATGCAACTGCCCAGGTTTTTGCAACGCCCTTGGAGGGGCGCTGAGCGGCGAAAAAACGGGGAAATGCATGCAGGTCGATCGTCCAGGCCGCGTGCGGGAGAACGCTATTTTCCATGTCCTGCCGGGCGCTGTCTTAGCCACTCTATTGCTGAAAATTTGTAACTGAGAGGCCTAGCGTCGTGAATGGTACAGACTCACCCTGCGAAACTCCCAAGGCTCCGCCAGGTCCGGCAGGGTCAGCGCCTCGAGGATGCCCAGCCGCTGATAATCCGCATGCTGGAAATCCCGTACCCGCGAGTCGGCGACCAGCGCTTCGCGCCCGCGGGTGAGGAATTGATCCAGCAGCGGCAGGTTCGCCCGGTCGTACAGCACGTCGGCCACCAGGATCAGGTCGAAACGATCGGCTTCGGCAAAGAAGTCCGCCGAATAGCCCAAGGTCACGCCATTGAGTTCAGCATTCGCACGGCAGGCGCCGAGCGCCAGTGGGTCCAGGTCACAGGCCACCACTTCCAGGGCACCGGCTTTCACTGCGGCAATTCCCGCCACGCCGGAGCCGGCGCCAAAATCCAGGACGCGCTTGCCCGCCACCCACTCGGGGTTGGCGGCCAGGTAGCGGGCCAATGCCAGGCCGCTGGCCCAGCAGAAGCTCCAGTAGGGCGGCTCATGCAGGATGCGCCGGGTTTCCTCGGGGCTGAAGGCGCGGTCCATGTTGTCGGCGTCCAGCAGCCACAACGACAGGTCGGTGCCGGGCAACGGGCAGGGCAGCAGTTGCGCGTCGCCGATCAGTTCGCTCAAGGCCCGTTGCAGGTGCAGCGGTGGCGTCATGGGGCGCGCACGAGTTGCAGGGGCCCGGTGGTCTGGGTGATAGCTTGCTCGATACGCACCGCCGGCAGGTGCAGGATCAACTGCCCGGACTGGCTGGCGCGGCCACGCAGTTCAACGCGGGCGCCGGCGGGAAACGCTTGCGGGTTGAAGCGCAGGCGGAAGGCCAATGGTTTGTTGTTGCCAATCAGCACGCTGCTGGCCAGCAGTTGTTGCGGGCGGCTGCGCTCGTCGATCACCAGCAGTGCCAGCTCCACTTCAGCGCCGGCGGGCACACCCGTGAGGGTGCCGCTCACTTCACGCTGGTAGGCCGGCAATGGCCCCAGCGGTTCCTGGCCGGGGATTTTTTTCTCTTGCTGCGGCGTGGGTTGCGGGGCGGCTGGTTTTGGCGCTTCGCTGCTGCAGGCGACCAGAAAACTGAACATTGTGAGTAAAACCAGCGGTCGTAACGGCATGTACGGCTCCAAAAAGGGCAAAAATCCGTGAACTGAACATAAGAAACATAATAGTCAGCCTATATACCGTAAAGGCTATGGCTTGTCTTGCCACGGGGATGCGCTACCATGGCCCTCCCTTTTTTTGTTGCCTGCCACCATGCACTGTCCCTTCTGCGGTGCCAACGACACCAAGGTCATCGACTCGCGTCTGGTCGCCGAGGGCGACCAAGTGCGTCGCCGGCGCGAATGCCTGGCCTGCGGTGAGCGTTTCACCACCTTTGAAACCGCCGAACTGGTACTGCCCCGTCTGATCAAGTCCGACGGCAGCCGCCAGCCCTTCGACGAAGATAAACTGCGCGCCGGTATGCAGCGCGCCCTGGAAAAACGCCCGGTCAGTGTCGAGCGGCTGGAAGCGGCGCTGGCGCATATCAAGCACAAGCTGCGGGCGACCGGTGAGCGCGAGGTCAAGAGCCTGGTGGTTGGAGAACTGGTAATGGGCGAGCTGCAAAAGCTCGACGAAGTTGCCTACATTCGTTTCGCCTCGGTGTATCGACGCTTCCAGGATCTCAATGAGTTCCGTGAAGAGATCGACCGCCTGGCCCGTGAGCCGGTCAAAGAATGAACCCTCCTTCTGCAGAACAGGCCGTGCTCGACGCCCATTACATGGCCCGTGCCCTCGAACTGGCGCGCAAGGGCCTGTACACCACCCATCCCAACCCTCGGGTCGGCTGCGTGATTGTGCGCGACGGGCAGATTGTCGGTGAAGGCTGGCATGAACGCACCGGCGAACCCCATGCCGAGCCCAACGCCTTGCGCGCCGCAGGCGATAAAGCCCGTGGCGCCACGGTATATGTGACGCTCGAGCCGTGCAGCCATTATGGCCACACGCCGCCCTGCGCCGATGCGCTGGTGACCGCCGGCGTGGCACGGGTGGTCGCGGGTATGCAGGATCCGAATCCGGAAGTGGCAGGGCGTGGCATGCAGCGTCTGGCCCAGGCCGGCATCGAGGTGCTCAGCGGCGTACTGGAAAGCCAGGCACGCGCCCTGAACCCCGGCTTCCTCAAGCGCATGGAGCATGGCCTGCCGTTTGTGCGGGTCAAGCTGGCGATGAGCCTGGACGGGCGCACCGCGATGGCCAGTGGCGAGAGCCAGTGGATCACCGGCCCCGCCGCCCGCGCCGCCGTGCAGCGCCTGCGGGCCGAGGCCAGTGTGGTGCTGACCGGCGCCGATACTGTGCTGGCCGATGGCGCGCGCCTGACCGTGCGTGCCGCCGAACTGGGCCTGGATCCGCAAACCACCGCCCTGGCCATGTCGCGCCCACCGTTGCGCGTGCTGATCGACGGCCGCCTGCGGGTGCCGCTCAACGCGCCGTTCTTCAAGGCCGGGCCGGCCCTGGTCATCACCTGTGTGACTGCGGAAAACCAGTTCCCCCGTGGCCCCGAATGCCTGGTGGTGCCGGGTGTCGACGGCCAGGTCGACCTGCGCTCGGCGCTGGTGGCACTGGCGGCCCGTGGCGTCAACGAGGTGCTGGTGGAAGCCGGGCCAAGCCTGGCCGGCGCGTTTGCCCAGCAAGGCCTGGTGGACGAGTACGTGATTTTCGTTGCCGGTAAATTCCTCGGTTCCGCTGCCCGCCCCTTGCTGGACTGGCCGCTTGAGAAACTGGTCGACGCCCCCCAACTCAAGATCATTGAAATGCGCGCTGTAGGCGACGACTGGCGAGTCACTGCCATTCCGCTCCCCCCAGCGAGCGTATAATTGCGACCGGTCGCCCCGGCGCCCGCACTGTTTTCCAGGAGAAGGCCATGTTCACCGGCATTATCGAATCCATCGGCAGCATCCGCGCCATGACCCCCAAAGGTGGCGACGTGCGCCTGCTGGTTGAAACCGGCAAGCTGGACCTCGGCGACGTCAAGCTGGGCGACAGCATCGCCGTCAGCGGCGTATGCCTGACGGTCGTCGAACTGCCGGGCAATGGCTTTGCCGCCGATGTCAGCCGGGAAACCCTGGACTGCACCGCGATGAATGACCTCAAGGCCGGCAGCCCGGTCAACCTGGAGAAAGCCCTGACCCCGACCACCCGTCTGGGCGGCCACCTGGTCAGTGGCCATGTCGACGGCGTCGGCGAAGTGGTGGCACGCAGCGAAAACGCGCGGGCCGTGGAATTCCGCATCCGTGCGCCGAAAGAACTGGCCAAGTACATCGCCCACAAAGGCTCGATCACCGTCGATGGCACCAGCCTGACCGTGAACGCCGTAAATGGCGCCGAATTCGAACTGACCATCATTCCCCACACCCTAAGCGAAACCATCATGGCCTCGTACCAGCCGGGTCGCCGGGTGAACCTGGAAGTGGACTTGCTTGCCCGTTACCTGGAGCGCCTGCTGCTGGGCGAAAAGGCCGCAGAGCCTGCAGCCGGTAACATCACCGAAAGTTTTCTGGCCGCTAACGGCTACCTGAAATCCTGACCAAGGGGGTGCCGCGTGGCGCTCAATAGCATCGAAGAACTGGTTGACGATATCCGCCAAGGCAAGATGGTCATCCTGATGGATGACGAAGACCGCGAGAACGAAGGCGACCTGATCATGGCCGCCGAGTTGTGCCAACCTGAGCACATCAACTTCATGGCCAAGCACGCCCGTGGCCTGATCTGCATGCCCATGAGCCGCGAGCGCTGCGAACTGCTCAAGCTGCCGCTGATGTCTCCGCGCAATGGCTCGGGGTTTGGCACCAAGTTCACCGTTTCGATTGAAGCGACCACCGGCGTGACCACCGGCATCTCTGCCGCTGACCGCGCCCGCACCGTGCAGGCCGCTGCCGCGAAAGATGCCAAGGCCGAAGACATTGTCAGCCCTGGTCATATCTTCCCGCTGATGGCCCAGCCGGGTGGCACCCTGGCCCGTGCCGGCCACACCGAAGCCGCCTGCGACCTGGCGCGCATGGCCGGGTTCGAGCCGAGCGGGGTGATCTGCGAAGTGATGAACGACGACGGCACCATGGCCCGTCGCGCTGAACTGGAAGCCTTTGCCGCCGAACACAACATCAAGATCGGCACCATCGCCGACCTGATTCACTACCGGATGATCCACGAACGTACCGTTCAGCGGATTGCCGAGCAGCCGCTGGACAGCGAACTGGGGCATTTCAACCTGGTGACCTACCGTGATTCGGTGGAAGGCGACGTGCATATGGCCCTGACCCTGGGCAACATCTGCGCCGAAGAGCCGACCCTGGTGCGGGTGCACAACATGGACCCGTTGCGCGACCTGTTGATGGTCAAGCAGCCGGGCCGGTGGAGCCTGCGAGCCGCCATGGCTGCGGTTTCCGCGGCGGGCAGCGGTGTCGTGCTGTTGCTGGGCAATCCGGTGGATGGCGATGTGCTGCTGGCGCATATCCGCGAAAGCGCTGACCAGGTGCCGGTGAAAAAACCGACCACCTACAGCATCGTCGGCGCCGGCTCGCAGATCCTGCGTGACCTGGGCGTGCGTAAAATGCGCCTGATGAGCGCGCCCATGAAATTTAATGCGATATCCGGTTTCGACCTGGAAGTAGTAGAATACGTGCCCTCCGAATAAAGGCCGGCGATTATCGCTCCTTGTTCGCGGTTCAAATATCACTAAGGGGCGCGTCATATACGCGTCCCGGCTCTTTAAGAGATTTGTCGAATGACCCTGAAGACCATCGAAGGTACCTTCATCGCCCCCAAAGGCCGCTACGCCCTGGTGGTTGGCCGCTTCAACAGCTTCGTGGTTGAAAGCCTGGTAAGCGGTGCCGTGGACGCCCTGGTTCGCCACGGTGTGAGCGAAAGCGATATCACGATTATCCGTGCCCCTGGCGCCTTCGAAATTCCACTGGTTGCGCAGAAAGTTGCCCAACAAGGCGAATACGCAGCAATCATCGCCCTGGGCGCGGTCATTCGTGGCGGCACCCCGCACTTCGAATACGTGGCTGGCGAGTGCACCAAGGGCCTGGCCCAGGTGTCCATGGAGTTCGGCGTGCCAGTGGCCTTCGGCGTACTGACTGTTGATTCCATCGAGCAAGCCATCGAGCGCTCCGGCACCAAGGCCGGTAACAAAGGCGCTGAAGCTGCCCTGTCTGCCCTGGAAATGGTCAGCCTGCTGTCGCAGTTGGAGGCCAAGTGATTTCCGACGAGAGCGATCGTTTCAACCCGCGCGACCCCCGTCCTGCAGACGCCGGCAAGCCATCGAAGAACGAAAAGCGCCGTGCTGCCCGTCAGTTGGCGACCCAGGCGCTGTATCAGCGTCAGATGGCGGGTACTTCGTTGAACGAAATCGAAGCACAGTTTCGCGTCGACAACGATTTTACCTTCGCCGACCTGCCGTACTTCCACGACATCCTGCACGGCGTGCATGCCAACCTGACCGAGATCGACACGGCCCTGGCACCTTGCCTGGACCTGACCCTCGAAGAGCTGGACCCGGTTGAACTGTGCGTGATGCGCCTGTCCACCTGGGAACTGCTCAAGCGCGTTGACGTGCCGTACCGCGTAGTGATCAACGAAGGTATCGAACTGGCGAAAGTCTACGGTTCGACCGACGGTCACAAGTTCGTCAACGGCGTGCTCGACAAGCTGGCCCCGCGCCTGCGTGAAGCCGAAGTGAAGGCGTACAAGCGCTAACCTGCGCTTGACTCCCTGATGGGCGAGTTCGAGCTGATCCGCACCTACTTCGCCGCCGCGCCCTGTGCGCAAGGCGGCGAGGGCATTGCCCTGGGGATCGGCGACGACTGCGCCTTGCTGGCAGTTCCCCCTGGGGAACAGCTGGCGATTTCAACCGATACCCTGGTGGCCGGCGTGCACTTTGCCGACCCCTGCGACCCGTTTTTGCTCGGCCAGCGTTCGCTGGCGGTGGCAGTCAGCGATTTGGCGGCCATGGGCGCCCATCCCCTCGCATTTACCCTTGCGCTCACTACACCGACGGTCGCGGCCGATTGGTTGCAGCGCTATGCCCAGGGTTTGAATGCCATGGCCCAGCGCTGTGGTGTGGGCCTGGTGGGCGGCGATACCACCCGTGGGCCGCTGAGCCTGACCGTCACCGTGTTCGGCCGTGTCCCGGCGGGGCTGGCGTTGACCCGCAGTGGCGCGCAGCCCGGCGACCTGCTGTGTGTCGGCGGCGAGCTGGGCAATGCGGCCGGGGCCTTGCCGTTGGTGTTGGGGCAGCGTAGCGCTGCTGCGCAGATCGCCGAGCCGCTGCTGGGCCATTACTGGTCGCCGCAGCCGCAACTGGCCCTGGGCATGGCGTTGCGTGGCAAGGCTACGTCTGCGTTGGATATTTCCGACGGTCTGCTGGCAGATTGTGGGCATATCGCGAAGGCTTCAGCCGTAAGCCTGGTGATCGAGCGGCACCGTTTGCCGCTGTCGGCGGCGTTGCTGGCCTTTCTGGGGGATGATCAAGCACGCTCCGCAGCCTTGAGCGGTGGCGACGATTACGTCCTGGCGTTCACCTTGCCGCCCGCTGAGCTGGCGCCATTGCTGGCCGACGGTTGGCCGGTGCATATTGTCGGGCGCGTAGAGGCGGGGGCCGGCGTGCGACTGCTGGATGCCGGTGGCCATGACATCACCCCGGCCGTGCGCGGTTATCAACATTTTCGCGAGACGCCGTGACCCGCCGGGCTGCGCTACCCTTTACCGCGTTGTAGAAACGATCGCTTTACCATGGAGGGCGTCATCATGGGGCTACGACGCTGGTTGCTGATTCTGCTGTGTGTGGTCGCGTCTCCCGTGTGGGCCGATGACACCCCCGAAGTGCCCGGCCAGATCCGTCTGGCCAGTGAAACCTGGAATGACTACACCAACGCCGATGGCAGCGGCCTGGCCTGGGATGTGTTGCGAGAAGTCTTCGAGCCGGCCGGGGTCAAGGTCAAGATCCGCAGCGTGCCCTACACCCGTTCGGTCGGTCTGGCCCGGCGGGGCGAAGTGGATGCCTGGGTCGGCTCCTATCATGATGAGACCGAGGGCGTGCTGTACGCCCGCTGGCACTACGACTCCGACCACATCTACGCCCTGGGCCTGGCGGGCAGCCCGGCGCCGACCCTGGTGACCCTGGGCTCTTACCGCCTGACCTGGGTACGTGGCTACAAGTACGAGGAATACCTGCCCAATATTCATCGTTTCAACCAGATCGAACGACGTAGCGGGATTTTGCCGATGCTCCAGCATGGGCGGGCCGACTTCTACATTGATGCCCTGGCCGAACTGCAGTACATCCTCGGCCAGGCTGACGACCCATCGGCGTTCAAACTCACGCACATTGCCGAATTGCCGTTGTTCCTGGGGTTTACCGACAGTGAGCGAGGGCGGTCATTGCGGGGGGTATTTGACCGGCGCATGGAGTTGTTGGTGAAAAGCGGCGAGTTGAAACCGATTTTCCAGCGCTGGAACCAACCGTATCCGTTTTGACGCCCATAGAACCAAGGCAAAGGCCAATCGAACCTATTGATCTTTATCAGCGATAATTCAGCTTAAGCGTCTGTAGGAACGTGCTGTTACAATGCCCGCCTCTGTGAAATCTGAAATCAGGAGCACACGGTGCCCGTCGTTTTCGTCGCTGCTTCCAAGCTGCCTACCCCTTTTGCCACGTTCACCATGCATGGCTTTCTTGAAAAAGCCTCCGGGCGCGAGCACGTCGTGCTCAGCCTGGGCGATGTGGCCGATGGCGCCCCGGTCCTGGGCCGCTTGCACTCTGAGTGCCTGACCGGTGACGCACTGTTCAGCCAGCGCTGCGACTGCGGCTCGCAACTGGAAGCCGCCATGCAAGCCATTGCCCGTGAAGGCCGTGGCGTGCTGCTGTATCTGCGTCAGGAAGGCCGTGGCATTGGCCTGCTGAACAAGATCCGCGCCTACGAACTGCAAGACGGTGGCGCCGATACCGTCGAGGCCAACGAGCGCCTGGGTTTCGCCGCCGATCAGCGCGATTACGCCATCTGCCTGCCGATGCTTGAGCACCTGGGCATCCAGTCCCTGCGCCTGATGACCAACAACCCGCGCAAGGTCAAGGCCTTGACCGAGATGGGCATCACCGTCGCCGAGCGTGTGCCGCTGCACACCGGGCATAACCCGCACAACAAACTCTACCTGGCGACCAAGGCCAGCAAGCTCGACCATATGATGGGCAACGAGCATCAGGGCGAGGCAGACCGGGCGTGACGCGCGGCCAGGTCAAGCGGCGCCTGTCCTTCAGTTGGTGGCAGTACCTGGCGCTGGCGTTGTTGCCGTTATTCGTGATCAATCTGGTATTTGGCCAGGGCGAGCCGTTGTTGCCGGTGCTGGCAATGCCATTCTTTATCGCCGGCGTTGCCTCGATGTTTGCCAGCCTGCGTTACTTCCATGCCTATAAACATGCACTGATCGCCACCTCCAAGGCCCTCGATACGCCTGAAGAGCCGGCCGCGTGGATCACCCTCGCGGCCCGTCGGCGTACGGCGCTGCTGGTCGCGGCGTTTCCCGCCTGGATCGGTGCACTGGCAGTGTTCGTCGGCCTGGAAGCGGTGCCGCTGTTTCTGCTGGCATTGTCGACCCTGGTGCTGTTCTACCTCTATCGCATCCCGCGTCAACTCGGCTGATGCGCCTCTGGCTGGCGGGTCTGCTGCTGGCCGCCAGTGCGTCGGCGATGGCGGTCGAGCGGGTGGTCAGCCTCGCGCCTTCCTTATCTGAAATCGTCGTTGAACTGGGCGCCAGCGATCTGCTGGTGGGCGTACTCGACGGTGGTGAACGGCCTGAAGCGCTGCGTAGCCTGCCCTCGGTGGGGCGTTATGGGCAGTTGGATCTGGAACGACTGCTCAGCCTGCAGCCTGACTTGCTGCTGCTCTGGCCCGGCAGCGTCGGCCCGGCCCAGCGCGAGCAGCTCAAGCGTTTGAACATCCCTGTTTACGTCGCCGAACCCCATAGCCTTGAACAACTGAGCAGCCAGGTCGAAGCCATCGCCCGACAGCTAGGCCGCGCTGATGAAGGTCGCCAATTGGCTGCCCGCTTGCGTCAACGCTTGGCCGAGTTGCGCCAGCGCTATCAGCGCAGCCAGCCGTTGCGGGTGTTCTATCAGGTGTGGAACCAGCCGCTGTACACCGTGGGCGGTGGGCAGATCATCAGCGATGCGCTTAGCGTGTGTGGCGCGCGCAATGTGTTTGATGACCTCAAGCTGCCAGCCCCGCAGGTCAGTATCGAATCGGTGTTGCAGCGTGATCCCGAAGTGATCCTCGCGGCGGATCAAGCGCAACTGGACGATTGGAAGGCCTGGCCCCAGGTGGCGGCGGTGGCTCAGGGGCGTTTGCTGATCGTGCCGGATAAAGGGCTGGAGCGGCCCAGTGGGCAGATGGTGGAGGCGGTGGGCCGGCTGTGTCAGGTGATTGCGCCGAACCGTTGAGAGCGCTATCGCAGGCAAGCCAGCTCCCACATTTGACTGTATTCACACATCAAAAAGTGGGCGCTCGGCAGTGCAGAATATTTTGGCCACACCACAGAACACATGTGGGAGCTGGCTTGCCTGCGATGGCGTCGGCCCGGACAACCTCAGAGCTGCGGCGTCCACGTCACCCCAAGCATCCACGTCCGGCCTTCTTCGCGGTACGGCTGGTTGTTCTCGAAGTTTGGATCGTCATAGCTGTACCAGGCCCGCGTATAGCGGCGATCCAGCAGGTTATCGACCTTCAGCGACAGCGCCACTTCCCGATTCAGCGCCCAACCGCTGCGCAACCCCAGCAGGTAATAGCCCGAGAGGCGGTGCTTGTTGTCTTCGGCATCGTAGCTGCTGCTGATGGCCTGCCAACTGGCGCCCAGGCTCAATTGTTCGAACTGCCGATCCAGGTCCAGGTTCAGGGTGCGCCTGGCACGACGGGCCAGGGTGTGGCCGCTGTTGCGGTCGCGTGGGTCGATGATCGACAGGCCGAGGTTGCCTTGCCAGCCGAAGAACTCTTGCTTGAGGGCGGCTTCGAAGCCGTTGATGCGGGCGTTGGCGACGTTGTACGGAATGTAGTTATTCTGCTGCTGCGCGATGATGGCGTCCTTGAGGTCAGTGCGATACAGAGAGGTTTCCAGGCGTGTGGTGTCGGTCAGCTGGCTGCGCCATTGCAACTCATAGCTTTTCGAGTGCTCGGGCTTGAGGTTGGGGTTGCTGCCGCCGGGGTAGTACAGATCGTTGAAGCTCGGCGCACGAAAGCCTTCGCTGTAACTCAGTAGTAAGTCGTTATCGCTATTGACCGGCAAGGTCAGCGTACCGCTCCAACTGTTCTGCCCGCCAAATTGCTGGTTCTGGTCGCGGCGTAGCCCCAGTTCGGTGGAAAACCACTCCCCCTTGAAACGATGCTGAATAAACGCGGCACGGTTCCACCGGCTGTTTTCGTTGTACGGTTTGTCGCTGTGAATGCGGTCCTCATACCAATCGCCGCCCAGGATCAGGCTGTTTTGCTGGTTGAGCGTCAGGTCGTTCTGCCAGTTAATCGAGTCGCGATAGGTGCTGAACACACTGAAGTCAGTGCTGAGCTTGTCGCGCTTGGTGTCGCGGTTTTCACTGTGGCCCAGTTCCACACGGGTCTGCCATGCCTCGTTGAGTTGGGCGTCGATATAAGCGCTGGCACTGCTGACGGTGTAGTCGGTATAGGGTTTTTGGCCGAAAGTTTGTTTGCTGACGTCGTCGTAGCGCCCAGCGCTGTTATCAAATTCCGACTTGCCCCGGCTATCCAGCAGGTTGAAACCCACCTCCAGCTCATCGCTGAACTCATGGCTCAGGTTCAAGCTCAGCGACTTATTGCGATAGGCATCATGGTCGCGGTCGCTGGGGAAGGAGGTGTGGCTCCAGTCGATACCGGCGGTGTCATCCAGGCTCGCGCCCAGGTTGAAGCGCGTTCGTTCATCGCCGCCCGACAGGCCCAGGCTGCGTTCCCAGGTGTTGTGGCTGCCAAAGCCCAGCTTCAAGCGCGGCTGCAGGCCTGGTCCGGCATTGCGGCGGGTAAATACCTGGATCACCCCGCCAATCGCATCGCTGCCGTAAATCACCGAGCGCGACCCGCGCAGCACTTCCACCCGCTCAATCTGATCAATATTCAGGTATTGCAGGCCGCTGTCGCCGGAAGTGCTATTGGCAATCCGCTGGCCATCCACCAGCACCAGGCTTTGCGCGGACTTGGTGCCACGTATGAAAATCCCCGGCAAGCTGCCCCGGCCACCGGTGCGCGCCACTTGCACGCCGGGCACGCGGCTGAGCAGGTCGGTCAGGCTGGAGGGTTGCAGGCGGTCGATATCGTCCCGGGTGAACACGGTGTTGGCAGCACTGCTGTCATTGCGTGCCTGCACCTGGCGGTTGGCACTGATCACCACATCGGGGAGCTTCAGGGCGGCGTCGCGGGTGTCGGCGAGCAGGTCCGCAGTGGGCAAGAGCAGGAGTGGCAGGGCAAGTCGAAGGTGCTTCATGGGCCGTCCATGGATTCCAAGGCAATACAAAACAAATGTGGGAGCTGGCTGGCCTGCGATCGCATCACCCGGTCTCTCTGAAAGACCGAGGTGTTTGCATCGCAGGCCAGCCAGCTCCCACAGTTTGGTCCGGTTTACAGGCCGAGCAAAGCCATGCGATGGCGAACCGCAGCCTCGATCCCCGCTTCATCCAGCCCACACTCAGCCAGCATCTGCGCGGGTTTGGCGTGCTCCACATAAATGTCCGGCAAGCCCAGGTGCAGCACCGACTTGAGGATGTTCTCCCGCGCCAGGAATTCGCTGACGGCCGCACCGGCGCCGCCCATGATGGCGTTTTCTTCAACGGTCACCAGCAATTCATGGCTGCCGGCGATCTCGCGCACCAGGGCTTCGTCGAGGGGTTTGACAAAGCGCATGTCGATCACGGTGGCGTCGATTTTCTCCGCCACTTTCAGGGCTTCGGCCAGTTGCACGCCAAACACCAGGAACGCGGTCTTGCTGCCCTGGCGCCGCACGATGCCCTTGCCGATCTCGATCGGTTCCAGGTCTTTCTCGATCACCGCATTCGGGCCGTTGCCACGGGGGTAACGTACCGCTGCCGGGCCGTTGTACAGGTGGCCGGTGCTGAGCATCTTGCGCAGCTCGTTCTCGTCGCTCGGGGTCATCACCAGCATGCCGGGGATGCAGCGCAAGTACGACAGATCGTAGCTGCCGGCGTGGGTCGGGCCGTCTTCGCCCACCAAGCCGGCGCGGTCGATGGCGAACAGCACGTCGAGGTTCTGCACCGCTACATCGTGAATAAGCTGGTCATAACCGCGTTGCAGGAAGGTGGAGTAGATCGCCACCACCGGTTTGGCGCCTTCGCAGGCCATGCCGGCGGCAAAGGTCACCGCATGTTGCTCGGCAATCGCCACATCGAAGTAACGCAGCGGGAAACGCTCGCTGAACGCCACCAGGTCCGAGCCTTCCTTCATCGCTGGGGTAATGCCCACCAGGCGCGGGTCGGCAGCGGCCATGTCGCACAGCCATTCGCCAAATACACCGGAGTACTTCGGCCCGCTGGCCTTTTTTGGCGCCGCCACGGGCGCGTCCAGCGGCTCGAGCTTGGTGATGGCGTGGTAACCAATCGGGTCGACTTCCGCCGGGGCGAAGCCTTTGCCTTTCTTGGTGACGATATGCAGGAACTGCGGGCCCTTGAGGTCGCGCATATTGCGCAGGGTGGCGATCAGGGTCGGCAGGTCGTGCCCGTCGATCGGGCCGATATAGTTCCAGCCCAGCTCTTCGAACAGGGTGCCGGGGACCAGCATGCCCTTGGCGTATTCTTCGGTGCGGCGGGCAATTTCCCACGCGCCGGGCAGGCGTGACAGCACTTTTTTGCTGCCTTCGCGCATGCTGGCGTAGGTGCGGCTGGACAGAATCTTTGCCAGGTAATTGGACAAACCACCGACATTGCGCGAGATCGACATGTCGTTGTCGTTGAGGATCACCAGCATATTGGCGTCCACTTCCGGTGCATGGTTCAACGCTTCAAACGCCATGCCGGCTGTCAGCGCGCCATCACCGATCACGGCAATTGCCTTGCGATCGCTGTTTTGCAGACGGGCGGCAATCGCCATGCCCAGGGCTGCGCTGATCGAGGTGCTGGAGTGGCCGACGCCAAAGGTGTCGTATTCGCTCTCGGAGCGGCGCGGGAAGGCGGCGATGCCGTCCTTCTGGCGCAAGGTAGCCATGCGCTCGCGGCGTCCGGTGAGGATTTTGTGCGGATACGCCTGGTGACCCACGTCCCACACCAGCCGGTCGTCCGGGGTGTCGAATACGTAATGCAGCGCGATGGTCAGCTCGATGACGCCCAGGCCTGCACCAAAATGCCCACCGGTCTGGCCGACCGTGTAGAGCAATTCCAGGCGCAACTCATCGGCCAGGGTTTCCAGCTCGGCTTCACCCAGACGGCGCAAGCCGGCCGGCGTGTTGGCACGGTCCAGCAGCGGCGTGGTCGGGCGCTTGCGGGGAATCTCTTGAAACGTCGTGGGCATCAGGCGAATCGTTATAGGTATAGAAGAGGCGGCAGTTTACCTCAAGCATCGCAAACTGCCCACGCAGAGCACCGAACTTGGCCGATATGCGGCGGTAATCGCCGCCGTAATCAGTGACGGCGTTCGACGATATACCGCGCCAGGTCACGCAGCGGCTCGGCTGCCGCGTCGAATGGTCGCAGGGCGGCCAGGGCCTGGTCGCGCAGCTCCAGGGCATAGGCCTTGGCGGCATCCAGCCCTAACAGCGACGGATAAGTCGGCTTGTCACGGGCAATATCGGCGCCCTGGCGCTTGCCGAGGGTCGCGGTATCGCTTTCCACGTCGAGAATATCGTCCTGCACCTGGAACGCCAGGCCGATGGCCCGGGCATAGATCTGCAAAGCGGCCAACTGCGCCGCTTCGGCGCGACCACTGGCCAGGGCGCCGAGGTGCACGGCAGCCTCGATCAGCGCCCCGGTCTTGTGCCGGTGCATATACTCCAGGGCTTGCTGGTCCAGCTTGAGGCCGACCGAGCCGAGGTCAATTGCCTGGCCCCCGACCATACCGGCCGGGCCTGCGGCGGCGGCCAACGCAGTGACCATGCGCAGGCGGATCTCGGCATTCACGCCGCTCAAACGCGGGTCGAGCAGGGCACTGAACGCCAGGCTTTGCAGGCCGTCGCCGGCGAGGATCGCACAGGCTTCGTCAAAAGCCTTATGGGTAGTGGGCTGGCCGCGACGCAGATCGTCATCGTCCATGGCTGGCAAATCGTCATGCACCAGCGAATAGGCATGAATCAATTCCACCGCACACGCCGCGCCATTGGCTTGCGCGGCATCCACGCCCAGCGCTTCACAGGCCGCATAGGCGAGCAAAGGCCGTACGCGCTTGCCGCCGTTCATCACGCTATAACGCATGGCCTCATACAGCCTGGCCAACTCCGGGCTTGGCGCCACAAACAGCGGTTCCAGCGCAGCATTGACCCGGGCCTGACTGCTGGCCTGATAAACGTCGATCATTGCGCTTGTTCCGAGTCGAAAGGTTCTTCGGCCAACTCCCCATCCCGTTCCAGCAACACCTGGACCTTCTGCTCCGCCTGCGCCAGAGCGCTCTGGCAATCGCGGGTCAGGCCGATACCTTGCTCAAACGCCGTCAACGAGTCTTCCAGCGACAACTCGCCGTTCTCCAGACGCTCGACCAGGGTTTGCAGATCGGCGAGGGATTGTTCGAAATCGAGTGCAACTTTTTTGCGGGCCATGGCGGCTATTCCGGTTGACGGTAAACGGG
This sequence comes from Pseudomonas sp. WS 5410, assembly GCF_012985645.1. Classification (NCBI taxonomy): domain Bacteria; kingdom Pseudomonadati; phylum Pseudomonadota; class Gammaproteobacteria; order Pseudomonadales; family Pseudomonadaceae; genus Pseudomonas; species Pseudomonas sp. WS 5410. The sequence continues at coordinate 73,636 of NZ_JAAQWS010000002.1, forward strand.
CGCGACACTAGCAGATAGGGGGGGTAGGGGCAAATGAGGGGCGCTTGAGCACACCAGGGTTTTTCAGTCATACAGCCAAGGCTTCAGCTCCTAAGCAGCTCAATGAAATGGTCAGGAAGATGCTGGATGAGCATAAGGACGTGGCCAAACCCGGCGACTTTGAGCTCGATGACATCATGCTGCTGCTGCGTGAAGCCAATGGGTTTGCCCAGCAATGGGTTGACAGCATGACGCGGGAAATCCTGGCAGAAGAGCGCGCCCTGCAAAACAAATGGGGCGATCTGCTGAACTAGCCGTTGCGCGCAGTGCCGGTTTCCACCAGACGTGCAAACTGGCATTGACCCTGGGCCTGCTCCAGGCTGCCCTCAAACGCCACCAGCCCTGCATGCACCTGTTGCAGGGCTTGGATCTGCGTCATCAACTCGAGCTTTTTTTGCGCGATCGCCTGGTTGGCGCGCTGCCACGGCAGCTCATCGCCACGGTGCCCGTGGAGAATTCCCTGCAACTCCTTGAGCTTGAAGCCCAACTGCTGCGCGCACTTGATAAACGTCAGCAGCTCAACGCTCTGCGCCGAGTAAACCCGATACCGCCCCTCGCGTTGCGGCGGTGGCAGCAAGCCGATGTCCTCATAGTGACGAATCGCCTTGATCGTCGTGCCTGACAACTGCGCGGCTTTACCGATGTACATGCAGATCCATTCCTAAAAGAGTGTGCCAGCCTTTTTCAGCCACTTGTCGCGCTGCGCCGCAGTAGAGCCCAGCACAGGCCCGAACATGATTGTCTTGATCGGCTTGATACCACACAACTCAAGGGTGGTCTTGCGCATCTGGTGCAGGCCGGGCATGTGGTAGAACCAGCGGTAATACCACGGCGGTGTATCCAGGGCCACCAGCAGATGGGCGGTACGGCCCTTCAAGAGCTTGTCGGGGAATGCTTTGCCCTTGCGGTATTTGAAGGCGAAACCGGGCAGGAACACGCGGTCGATGAAGCCTTTCATCAATGCTGGAATTCCCCCCCACCAGATAGGGAAAATAAACGTCAGATGATCGGCCCAAAGGATGTCGGATTGCGCCATGAGCAAGTCCGGCTCCAAGGCTTGTACCTGAGCGTAACCGTGGTGCAGGACAGGATCGAAGCTCAACTCGCCCAGATACAAGGTGCGCACTTCGTGGCCGGCGCGGCTGGCTGATTCGCGATAGGCAGAGGCTAAGGCGTAGCAGAAACTGGTGCTGGCGGGGTGGCCAAGAATGAGCAGGATGCGGCGGGTCATGGGTGGGGAGTCCTGAGGTCGGGGCCCGCAGGATGGCGTGTGACCCTAGGGGGAGAGTCAAGTACCCAGGAATGGCCTGATCGGGCGCTATCGCAGGCAAGCCAGCTCCCATATTTGATCTTCGTTGTGTTGAATACCGGGTTCACTCTGTTTGGTCAGGACCTGAAATGCAGTCCCCCAAACCCTAACTGCCCCGATGGGTCTGCCGATACTCGCCCGGCGGCACACCGGTGCGGCTCTTGAAGGTGCGGTGGAACGACCGCGGTTCGGTGAAACCCAGGTATTGGGCGATGTCCTGGATCGGCAGGTCGCTGTGCAGCAGGTAGTGCTCGGCCAGTTCCTGGCGCAGGTCGTCGAGGATCTGCTGGTAGGACGTGCCGGCCTGCTGCAGTTGGCGTTGCAGGGTGCGCACCGACATGGCGAACTGTTCGGCCACCTGTTCTTTGCGCGGCAGGCCTTCCTTGAGCAACTGGCGCAGGGCGTTTTTCACCCGCAGCGCCAGGCTTGAATCGTCCAGCGAGGCCATCAGGGCCAGGGCATGTTCTTCCAGGGTGCGCAGCAACTGCGCATCGGCCTGGCGCAGGGGTGTCTGCAGGTAACTCAAGGGCGCCACCAGGGCCGAGCAGGGTTGCTCGAACAGCACCGGGCAACCGAAGAAGTCCTCGTATTGGCTGAGCTGCGCGCCGTCCGGCAACGGGTGCTCGAGCAACACCTGGCTTGGCGACAGTTCGGTGTCGGCGATCCAGCGGGCATACACCAGCCAGGACGCCAGCACGTTCTCCACCATATGCCGGCGGATGCGCGGCTGCTGGTGGCGGCAGTTCCAGATCAGGCGGACTTGGTCATGGACCATTTCGGCGCGGCTGGTGCCCATGTCGCCCACCAGTTTTTCGAACGGCATGATGCGGTTCATTGCCTCGCCCAGGGTCGCGCAGTTCATGGTGATGTAGCCGAGCACGCTCCACGAGTTGGGCAACACGAAGCGCGCTGAATTGAGCCCGAACAGCAGGTCCCCGGAATGTTCGCAGAAATACTCCAACAGGCGTTCGTGGGCTTCCACAGGCAGGCGCAGGCTGTTGTCGTCCAGTTGGCCGGCAGTGATCCCGGCCGCCTCCAGTGCAGGGGCGGTTGCCATGCCGAGCTGTTCGGCATGGCGCAGGTACTTCAGCAGAGGAGGGACGGAGGTAGAGCCGAGTGTCTGCATGATCGGGTTCCTGGCGGGGTGTTGCCGGCGGCAGTGCCTTGCGCGCGTCGATGGCACGCAAGGTAATTTGAAATCGTGACTAAAGTAAATGCTCCCGTGGATACATCCGGTAATACAGCGAGTGACCCAATTGGCTACTCCATCTGTCCCGATGCGACCGTGACAGCCCGCGCCGGCTGTTTAGTATGGGAGCACTGAAAATCACAAGATCTGCTGGGAGAAACAGGCATGCGACGCTGGAACGGCTGGGGCGAAGAAACCACGCAGATGGAGATGCCCGCCCATGGCGCAGCGTTTCTGCGCGAGCGATTGGGCGACGGGCACACCCTGCCGGACGCCAGCCTGGACAGTGCCCTGGCCGCAGTGCCCGCGTCGCGGCTGGCGCCCCACGCGCTTTACAGCATCGAGCCCCGGGACCGTCTGATGCATGCCCGCGGTCAGAGCCTGCCGGACTGGCTGGCCCTGCGTGAAGGTGCCCTGGGTCGGTACCCGGATGCTGTGGCCCTGCCGGAAACTGTCGAACAGATCCGCCAGCTGCTGGCCCTGGCCGACAGTGCCGACCTGTGCCTGATTCCCTATGGCGGTGGCACGTCCGTGGCCGGACATATCAACCCGCCGGCGTCCACGCGCCCGGTGCTGACGGTGTCCCTGGCCCACATGAACCGCCTGCTCGACCTCGACGAACAAAGCCTGATCGCCACGTTCGGCCCCGGTGCCAGTGGCCCCCAGGTGGAGAGCCAGTTGCGTGCCAAAGGCTACACCCTGGGGCACTTCCCGCAGTCCTGGGAGTTGTCGACCCTGGGCGGCTGGGTGGCCAGCCGCTCGAGCGGCCAGCAATCGCTGCGCTATGGGCGGATCGAGCAACTGTTCGCCGGCGGCACCCTGGAAACGTTCGCCGGGCCCCTGGAAATCCCGAGCTTCCCGGCCTCGGCCGCCGGCCCTGACCTGCGGGAAGTGGTGTTGGGCAGCGAAGGGCGCTTCGGCATCATTTCCACGGTCAAGGTCCGGGTTAGCGCGCTGCCCGAGGACGAGCGCTTCTATGGCGTGTTCCTGCCCGACTGGCCCCAGGCCCTGCAGGCGATCCGCCGACTGGTGCAGGCACGGGTGCCGCTGTCGATGCTGCGTCTGTCGAATGCCATGGAAACCCAGACCCAACTGGCGCTGGCTGGCCATCCCCATCAAATCGCCTGGCTGGAGCGCTACCTGGCACTGCGCGGGGCTGGCGAGGGCAAATGCCTGCTGACTTTCGGCGTCACCGGCAATCGTCGGCAGAATGCCTTGTCGTTGCGCCAGGCGCGCCAGCACCTCAAGGCTTTTGGCGGGGTGTTCACCGGCACCCTGCTGGGCAAGAAATGGCAACAGAACCGCTTTCGCTTCCCCTACCTGCGGGAGAATCTCTGGAATGCCGGCTACGTGGTCGACACCCTGGAGACCGCGACCGACTGGTGCCATGTCGACGCCTTGTTGCACGCGATCGAGGCCAGTCTGCGTGACTGCCTGGCGGCCGAGGGCGAGCGGGTCCATGTGTTTACCCACCTGTCCCATGTCTATGGCGAAGGTTCGAGCATTTACACCAGCTACGTGTTCCGCCCGGCGGCGGACTACCCGGCCACCCTGGAGCGCTGGAAGGCCCTGAAGCAGGCGGCCAGCCGCACCATCGTCGACAACCACGGCACCATCAGCCACCAGCATGGCGTGGGCAAGGACCACGCGCCCTACCTGCCGAGGGAGAAGGGCGAACTGGCGATGGCTGCGCTGCACAGCCTGAGCCGGCATTTCGATCCGGCCGGGCGTCTGAACCCCGGCACCCTGCTGGAAGACTAGGCCCATGAGCGATGAGTGGAATGCCCAGTGGCGCGCGGCCGTGCTGCCGCAACTGGCGAATGAAACCTGGGACTTGATCGTGATTGGCGGCGGTATCAGCGGCGCCGGGATCCTGCGCGAGGCGGCTCGGCGCGGTTGGCGCTGCCTGCTGTTGGAGCAACGGGATTTTGCCTGGGGCACCTCCAGCCGCTCGTCGAAAATGGTCCATGGCGGCCTGCGCTACATCGCCAAGGGCCAGTGGCGCCTGGCCCGTGATTCGGTACGCGAGCGCCAGCGCCTGATGGGCGAAGCACCGGGGTTGGTGGAGCCAATGAGTTTCCTGATGCCGCACTATCGCGGCGGGTTCCCCGGACCGCGGGTCTTCGGCGGCTTGCTGCGCCTGTATGACGCCCTGGCCGGTTGTCGCAGCCGCCAGTTTCATAAACCTGCGCAACTGCGCTACCTGGCGCCGGGGTTGATGGAGCCGGGGCTGCTGGGGGCGTCGCAGTTTCGCGATGCCCTGACCGACGATGCGCGCCTGGTCATGCGTGTGTTGGCCGAGGCCCGCGCCGATGGCGCCTGGGCGCTGAACGGCCTGCGGGTGCGCCAGTTGCTGCGCGAGGGCGGGCGGGTGTGTGGGGTCGAGGTCGAGGACACGCAAGGCGCTGCCGTTATGCAAGTGCGTTGCGCGGTGCTGGCAGTGGCCACCGGCGCCTGGGCTGAACGCCTGCAACCGGATGGTGGGCAGCGGCAGTTGCGGCCCTTGCGAGGCAGCCACTTGTTGTTGCCGGGCTGGCGCTTGCCGGTGGCCCACGCCTTCAGTTTCATGCATCGGCGCGACGGTCGCCCGGTATTCGTCTTTCCCTGGGAAGGGGCCACTGTGGTGGGCACCACCGACCTGGATCATCGCGAGGACCTGGACCTCGGGGCGAGCATTACCCGCGAAGAACTCGACTACCTGCTGGAGGCCTGCGCCCAGCCATTTCCCCAGGCCGAGGTAACGGCGGCGGACGTGCTGTGCACCTGGTCCGGGGTGCGTCCGGTAGTGGGCGCCGCTGACTCCCAGGCCAAGCCCTCCAATGAAACCCGCGAGCATGTGCTGTGGCAGGAGCCGGGCTGCGTGACGTTGGCGGGGGGCAAGCTGACCACCTTCAGGCCCCAGGCCATCGAGGTGTTGCGGGCCTGTGCCGGGATGCTCGGGAAGACCCTGGAGGATGACGGCGCGCCAGTGTTCCAGGCCGTGCCACTGCAGGCGATTCCTGGGCTGAGCGCCGCCGGCCTGAGGCGTCTGGCCGGGCGCCATGGCCGTGACCTGCCACGTTTGGCCCGGCTGATACGCAGCCTGGGCAGCGAGTGTGTCGGCGCCAGCGATACCTTGTGGGCGGAGCTGGCGTTTGCCGCCGAGGCCGAGATGGTCCTGCACCTGGACGACCTGTTGTTGCGGCGCACCCGTCTGGGGTTGCTACTGCCCGACGGCGCCGCTCACTACCTGCCAGACATCCGCCGGCTATGTCAGCCGCGCCTGGGCTGGGACGACACGCGCTGGGAACAGGAACAGCAGCGCTACCTGCAACTCTGGCAACGCCATCACAGCGTCCCGTCCGCCTCGATCTGAAGAGCGCGTCATGAATAAAGAGAGCTTCGTGGATAACAATTCCCCCGACAAACACTATGTGCTGGCGATCGACAACGGCACCCAGAGTGTCCGCGCGCTGTTGTTCGACTTGCAGGGCAATCTGCTGGGCAAAGGCAAGGTCGAGTTGCAGGCCTACTACTCCACGCAGCCCGGCTGGGCCGAGCAGGATCCGGATTACTACTGGCGCAAACTGGGCGAAGCCTGCCAGCAGTTGTGGGCGCAGACCGGCATCGACCGCAGCCTGATCCGTGGCGTGTCCCTGACCACCCAGCGCGGCACCTTGATCAATGTCGATGCCCAGGGCCAGGCCTTGCGCCCGGCGATCCTCTGGCTCGACCAGCGTCAGTGCGAGCCCGAGGGCGGGATCAAGGGCCCGTGGGGCTGGCTGTTCAAGTTGATCGGCGCCGAGGCCACGGTGGACTATTTTCGCGCCCAGGCCGAGGCCAACTGGATCGCCCAGCATCAGCCGGATATCTGGGCCGCCACCGACAAGTTCCTGCTGCTCTCGGGCTTTCTCAGCCATCGCCTGACCGGGCGTTTTGTCGACTCGGTGGGGTGCTGCGTGGGCTACTTGCCCTTCGACTTCAAGCACCTGCGCTGGGCCGCGCCCCGGGACTGGAAATGGCAGGCCCTGGCGGTGCGTGCGCAGCAGCTGCCGCGCCTGTATAAGCCAGGAGAAGAACTGGGCCGCATCACCGCCGAGGCCAGCCGCCACACCGGGATCCCCGAGGGCCTGCCACTGATTGCCGCCGGCTCCGACAAGGCCTGCGAGGTGCTCGGTTCCGGCGTGGTGGAGGCGACGACCGCGTGCCTGTCCTACGGCACCACGGCGACCATCACCACTACCCGCTCGCGCTACCTGGAGATAGTGCCGCTGATCCCGCCGTATCCGGCGGCGATCCCCGATCACTACAACTGCGAAGTGATGATCTATCGCGGCTACTGGATGGTCAGCTGGTTCAAGAACGAGTTCGGCCTGCGGGAAATGCAGCAGGCCCGGGAGCAGGGCCTGGAACCGGAGCAACTGTTCGATGCGCTGGTCAACGCGGTGCCGCCCGGCTCCATGGGCCTGACCCTGCAACCCTACTGGTCGCCGGGCATCCGCGAGCCGGGTGTAGAGGCCAAGGGCGCGATGATCGGCTTTGGCGACGTGCACACCCGTGCCCATATCTACCGGGCGATCCTCGAGGGGCTGGCCTATGCCTTGCGCCAGGGCAAGGAGCGTATCGAGCGCCGGTCGAAACTGTCGATCAAGCGCTTGCGCGTGGCCGGTGGCGGTTCCCAGAGCGACGCGGCGATGCAACTGACCGCCGATATCTTCGGCCTGCCCGCCGAGCGTCCGCATGTCTACGAGGCGTCTGGGCTGGGGGCGGCGATTGCCTGTGCGGTGGGGCTTGGGCTGTACCCGGACTTCGATACCGCCATCGCCGCCATGACCCGCACCGCCGAGGTGTTCATGCCCCAGCCCGAGGCGCAACAGATGTACGACCGCTTGTACCGCGAGGTCTACCTGCACATGTATCGCCAGCTCAAGCCGCTGTACCAGAGCATCCGCGAGATTACCGGCTACCCGGCGTAGGCCCAGGCTGTATGGCGCTATTGGAGAGTCGTTTTGGCAAGATCGGACAGTGTCGGGGGATACCCGGATTGTTAGGCTGAACGCATCTACAAAAAGAGCGTAAAGCCATGAAGTTGCCGTCGTTGCTGCTGTGCCTGGGGCTGTGCAGTCTGTCGCCTGGGGCCGGTGCATGGTCCAATCACAGCGTGGGCAGCTACCTGGCCCTGCGGGATTTGCCCGCGTTGCGCGAGGCGCCCGAGGTGGCGGTCGAGTCCCTTGAGCAGTTTGTGTCCGAGCAGTACCCAGGGCTGGTGGCCTTGCTGGACGAGCAGGAAAACTTCGCCCGCAAGCACTTTCCCGACTACCCGCCGCGCCCCGACAACCTGCGTCTGGCGCCGCAGCCTGGGGCCGATCTGCGCCGGGACTTGCTCATGGCCCTGCGGGTCAACCCACAGATCCACCTGGCCCAGGTGATCCAGCCCATGCCCGGCGAGGACCTGGCTGGGCGCCCGCAGCTCAAGGCCACCGAAGTGATGGTCGAACAGACCCTCTCGCCGTGGAATCGCCAGCGCTTTATCCAACTGCAGCCGGGGCAGACGGTCGCGCCGCTGGCCGTGCTGGCAACCGCCGCGGACGAGCCGGACTACGGCCACGATATCAACCTGTTCAGCGATAACCCAGGGGCGGTCGGCGCACTCTATGGCTTCGGTGTGCAGTCGTTTGGCGACGCGCGCTTCCAGTACAGCTCCCAGGCGCCGTTTCATATGGGCTTCTTTCACGAGAGCGCGGTGGTCTATGTCGCCGCGCCTTTCCTGTTGCGCAACTGGCCGGACTGGCGGGCCTACCAGTACTTCGGTCTGGCGCGTTTTGCCTTCGCCAATGGCCATCCCTACTGGGGCTATCGCTTCCTCGGATGGGGCATGCACTACCTGCAGGACCTGACCCAGCCGTATCACGCCACCACTCTGCCGGGCGATGACTTGACCAGCATGCTGCTGATGGAAGGCAAGGCCCTGGCCGGCTACGACAGCGACAAGCGGGCGGCGATCGAACGTGTCGCCACGCGCCACAACGAGGTGGAGCGCTACCAGTTCGCCTGGCTGCGCCACCTGCTGCTGACGGGGGCGGATAACCCGATGCTGACGGCCTATGCCGACGCCACTCAGGACGCCGATTACCCGGCTTACTCGACGGACTACCTGCGCCAAGTGGTCAGTGCCCAGGCGGATGCCCAGGCCGTGGCGTTCGACGAGGCCATCGGCCAGTGGCTGACCACGCCCGGGGCGACCCAGAGCTTCAGTGCCGGCAACCAGTTGCCCGCCGAACGCTACGACCATGCCCGGCTCAACGAACAGTTGGTGCAGTTGCTACGCCACTTTGGCGCCCACAGTCGCAACTACGTCAGGGCTGGTCTCGACCGCCCGGCGCCGGCGCAGTAACAACAGACAACGCAGTGCAATAACAACAAAAAAGGTTGCAGGGGAGAGACGGTAATGAGCACCACAGTGCGCGCGCAAGGCTCGGGATCCGAGGGTAAATGGTCCATCACATCCACTGGGGCGGGCGTCGGCCTGGTGGGCCTGTTGCAACTGTGCAGCGGCGGGACCGTGCAGGCCATGGAGTTCAGCGTGCTGGACAACCAGGTCACCGGCTCGTTCGACAGCACCCTGTCTTATGGGCGTCTGTGGCGGGTGCAGGGGCGTGACAAGGGCAACGACGACGTCAACACCAACGACGGCAATCGCAACTTCGATACCGGGCTGGTTTCCGAGGTGTACAAGATCACTTCGGAGCTGGAAGCCAACTATCAGAACTACGGGCTGTTCGTGCGTGGCACGGGGTTCTATGACACCCAGATCATGGACAAGCGCAACGACTACTACCGCAACAACAGCCCGTCGCAACCCAGCCAGAGCCATCCCCAGGATGACCACTTCACCGACCAGACCCGCGACATTGCCGGTAGCCGTGTGGAAATTCTCGACTCCTACATCTATGGCAACTGGGACGTTGGCCAGATGCCTCTGACCGCGCGCCTGGGGCGCCAGGTGTTCAACTGGGGCGAGGGCATTTTCTATCGCGGCGGGGTCAATACCACCAACCCGGTGGACGCGGCCAAGTACCGCCTGCCGGGCGCCGAGGTCAAGGAAGTGCTGATGCCGGTGGAAGCCATCAGCTTCAATATCGGCTTGAGCGACAACCTGTCGATGGAGAGCTTCTATCAGTGGAACTGGAAGGAGACCCGCATCGACCCGGTCGGCACCTTCTATTCCCAGAGCGACCTGTTCGCCGATGGCGGCCGCACGGGGTACAACAACTTCACCGGCAGCGCCCTCGACACCCCGACGCCCATCGGCGGCAACGTCATCGGGTTATACGACGCCCTGGGCAACAACCCGATGTTCGGTGGCATGCTGCGCAGTACCGGGCTGTATGCCAACGGCATGACCCCGGCCTACGGCAACACCCTCAAGGTGGCGTCCATCGGCAAGGACTACAACGCGCGCAACGATGGCCAGTACGGCTTTGCCTTCCGCTACATCGCCGAGGAACTCAACAGCACCGAGTTCGGCCTGTACCTGGTCAACTACCACGCCAAGGAGCCGACCATCGCCGCAGACCTGGCGGGCTACAAGGGCATCGACATGGCGGCGCTGACCAGCATGCTGTCGTCGGTGGCCGGCAGCCAGGCCGCGGCCTTGGCCAATGGCCTGGCGACGGTGGATGTAATGGGCAATATCCAGGCGCACCGGCGTTATGCCGAAGACATCCGCATGTATGGCTTCAGCTTCAACACCACCCTGGGCAAGGCCTCGGTGTTTGGCGAGCTGGCCTACCGGCCGAACCTGCCGATTGGTATCGCCGCGACCAACGACCTGATCGGCGACCTGGCCAATGGCGCCGGCGCGGCGGCGGGCGGGCAGTTCATCAATGTCGGCGGGCAGATGGTCAACCTCAACAGCCAGATCGACAACTCCGAGCGCGTCGAGGCCTTCAACACCTCGCTGGGCAGCATCTACAACTTCGGCCCGGGCCTGAGCTTCGACTCGCTGTTCGGCGTGTTCGAACTGGCCTCCGAGCACCTGCGTGGCAGCAGCCTGAAGTACCAGGCCTACGATGGCAGCACCCGCTACTACGCGGGCAGCGGCAACACCTCTTATGTGTCTGGTGGTGAGCGTGATGACCAGGTCAGCCGTGATTCCTACAGCTATACGGTGATGTTCAACGGCACCTGGAACGACGTGTTCGCCGGGGTCAACCTGTCGCCCTACGCGGTCTACAAGGACGACTTCAAGGGCAACTCCTATCAGGCCGGCAACTACATCGAGGGACGCAAGGCTTACACCCTGGGGCTCAAGGCCAACTACCAGAACAAGCTGGAAGCCGAGCTGCAATACACCGAGTTCTTTGGTGGCGGCCAGAACAACGTGATCCGCGACCGCGACAACATCGGTTTCAACCTCAAGTACTTCCTGTAAGCCGCTGCCGTGCTGCGGCGCGAGGGCGGCTGCCCGCCCTCGTTTTTTTGGAGATTCGCCATGTTCCACACACCTCGAATACTCACCGCCAGCCTGGCCCTGGCCCTCGGCCTGGCCGCCGGCAACGCGCTTGCTGCGCTCTCGCCCCAGGATGCGCAACAGCTCAAGGCCCAGCTCACACCGCTCGGCGCCGAGCGCGCGGGCAATGCCGCCGGCACCATCCCGACCTGGGAGGGTGGGATCACCCAGGCCCCCAAGGGCTATGAAAAGGGTAAACACCATGTCGACCCTTTTGCCGGCGACAAGCCGCTGTTCACCATCACCAAGGCTAACCTGGAACAGTACAAGGCCAACCTGACGGCGGGCGAGATCGCCTTGTTCAACAGCTACCCCGACACCTTCCAGATGCCCATCTACCCAAGCCGGCGTTCTGGCTCGGCGCCCCAGTGGGTGTATGACAACACCTTCAAGAACGCCACCAGCGCCAAGCTGCTGGACGGCGGCACCGGCTTCGCCGACGCCTTTGGCGGCGTGCCATTCCCCATTCCGCAAAACGGTGTGGAAGCACTGTGGAACCACATCACCCGCTATCGCGGCACCTACGTGGTCCGCCGTGCTTCGGAAGCTCCCGTGCAGCGCAATGGCAGCTTCGCCCTGGTCACGTCGCAGCAGGAAGGGTTGTTTAACTATTACCGGCAGGGCGGGCAGTACGCCGACCTGAAGAACATCCTGTTCTACTACCTGACCTTCGTAAAAAGCCCGGCCCGCCTGGCCGGTGGCGCGACCCTGGTACACGAGACTCTCGACCAGATCAAAGACGCGCGCCAAGCCTGGATCTACGACGCCGGCCAACGCCGCGTACGCCGCGCGCCGAACCTGGCGTACGACACGCCGATCTCGTCCTCCGATGGCCTGCGCACGGCAGATGACACCGACATGTTCAACGGCTCGCCGGATCGCTACGACTGGAAACTGCTGGGCAAGAAGGAAATCTACATCCCCTACAACAACTACAAAGTCGCCAGCGCCGACGTGAAATACGCCGACCTGCTCAAGGTCGGACACCTCAACCCGCAATACACGCGCTACGAGCTGCACCGTGTGTGGGTTGTCGAAGGCACCCTGAAACCGACGGCGCGTCACCTGTACTCCAAACGCGTGCTGTACCTCGATGAAGACAGCTGGGGCGCAGCGGTGGTTGACCAGTACGACGGTCGTGGCGAACTGTGGCGGGTGTCGATGGCCTACCTGAAGAACTTCTACGACCTGCCCACGACCTGGAGTGCATTGGATGTGTTCCATGACCTGCAGGCGCGGCGTTATTACGTGCAGAACCTGGATAACGAAGAGCCGCAGACGGTGGATTTTGGCCAGGCGATTCCTGAGGATTCTTACTTTATGCCGTCGGCGTTGCGCTTGCGGGGCACGCGGTAGGTCTATCGGGATTTGAGAGAGCTGCGCAGGCGAGCGCAGCTCTGTGAGGGACCGTCCAGGCCGGGGCTATTCGAACAGCGCTGGATCTACTTTCTTGCGCCGAGCCTGTTCCAGGTGTTTGCGCATTTGGTCGGCTGCTGCAAGGCGGTCTCCTCGTTCGAGGCAATCGAGAATGGCCAGATGCTCCTGGGCCTGGCCTTTGCGTGGCGCTCGCGTGCTGGCTTGGCGGTATTCCACAAGCCTACGCAATTGGTTTAAACGGCGGACGGTTTGCTGCAGGAAGCGATTGCCGGAACACCCCGCCAGTATCTCGTGAAACTGGGCGTTCGCTTCGAACAACTCCTGAGGCGTCATGCTCAAGTACCCACCGCCGGCAATGAACTCTTGCTGCTTGCGACAGGCCGCCAGCGTTTCACCATCGATCAGGAATGTGGGGGAGAGCAGGCCGGATGGCTCGATGGTCGCGCGCAAAGCATAGCTTTCTTCATACGCCTCCACTGAGTCGATCATGGGGAGAAAACGCCATCCTTGGCCGGCACGCTGTTCAATCCATCCTTCCTGTTGGATGCGTGATAGAACGGCCCTCAGCGCCGCCCGTGACACATCGAACTGACGCATGAATTCAATCTCGGTGAACAGCTCCGGGAGCTGCCTGCCCAGACGCAATTCGGCAAATTTCAGGTACAGCGGATCGTCACTGCCTTCCATGACTTGCGAGGCCAGATCGACGAGATCCTCGCTGGACCTGGCCAGGAAAAAGCCGCGATTGCGGTCGTAAGTGAGCATGCCTTTTTCGACCAAATGGCCCATCGCAAACTTTACCGGCGTGCGCGAGACGTTCAGCGCCGCCGCCAACTGCGACTCAACCAGGTGATGTCCGATAGCAAAGCGTTCACGACGCACGAGAGAAACAATGTCACGCGCAATGCGTGCTTGCAGCGGGCTTAGGGGCATCGGATCGAGACCAAGTAGAGCTGACCATGGAAGCCCCATTCTAGCGTGCCGGTAAGCTTAACCACACCGTAGAAATCGTGGGCGTGGGTGGGCGCCCGATTTGACCGGTACGATGAAGCGGATAAAACTTGGATTGATCTATATCGCGATAAAGTTCAATATGCGCCTCACAAAAACATTGCCCGTGCAGCCTGTGAGGATTAGCCAATGCCTATGTCAAAGCGTCGAACCGTTAGCGCCAACGGAGTCGAGTACCGTGTCAGCGATATCCGTGGGGTTGTAACTGATCTGGGGGGTGATTACGCAACGCTGCCCTACAGCTTGCGAATCCTGGCCGAGAACGTTTTGCGTGGCGAGACTGATCCTGAAGCCGCACTGAAAGTGATTTGTGCACGCTCCAAAGAATTCGACATTCCGTTTCGACCGGCCAGGGTTGTGCTGCAGGATTTGTTGGGCACGCCGGCACTGGTCGACCTTGCCGGGTTGAGAGATGCCGTCGCCGAGAAAGGTGGCAACCCGCGCCTGGTGAACCCTGTCACCCCCACTCACCTTGTTGTGGATCACTCACTCAATGTCGAGCGTTGGGGCGATGCCAGCGCGCTGGCCGATAACGAGGCCATCGAGCGCGTACGCAATGCCGAGCGTTTCCAGTTCCTGGACTGGTGCAACAAGGCGTTCAGCAATCTTTCGATCATTCCCTCGGGCAAAGGCATCCTGCACCAGATCAACCTTGAGCGCCTGACCACCGTCGTGGGTACTCAGCGCCGTGGCAATGAGCTGTGGGCTTTCCCGGATACGCTGGTAGGCACCGACAGCCATACAACGATGATTAACGCCATTGGCGTGTTGGGTTGGGGGGTTGGGGGGATCGAAGCCGAAGCTGCGATGCTGGGCAAATCGCTGATGCTGCGATTGCCGGACATTGTCGGGGTACGCCTGGAGGGCAACTTGCCTGGGGGCTATCTTGCGACCGACATCGCGCTGGCGTTGACTGAGCAACTTCGTAAAGCGGGGGTTATCGGTGCTTTCCTGGAGTTCTTCGGCCCGGGTGTCGCGCAACTGTCGCTGGCAGACCGGGGAACCTTATCGAACATGGCGCCGGAATTCGGTGCGACAGCGGCAATGTTCGCAATTGATGATCGCACGCTTCACTACCTTCGTATGACCGGGCGTGGCGGTGAGATTTCCGGCCTCACCGAGGCGTATGCGCGTGCACAGGGTCTGTGGCATGACAGTCTCGCGGGCGTTGAATACAACCGGGTCGTGACCCTTGATCTCAGCACCGTCGCGCGCTCGATTGCCGGGCCGAAGCAGCCTCACCAGCGTATTGTCCTGGGGCAAAAGGCGCCTGCTACCCAACTGCCTGGCGGCCTGGACAATGGCTCTGTGGTGCTCGCCGCCATCACCAGTTGTACCAATACGTCCAACCCCCGTGGAGTGATTGCTGCTGGGCTGGTTGCACGTAACGCCCGCAAGCGCGGACTGAAAAGAGCGCCTTGGGTAAAGACATCCTTCGCCCCGGGTTCGAGGGTGGTGTCGGACTATCTTGAGCGGTCTGGCTTGAATGAGGACCTGGATGCGTTAGGTTTCAACCTGGTCGGCTATGGCTGCACGACCTGCAACGGTATGTCCGGCCCGTTGCTCAGTACCGAAATCGAAGACGAAATTCGGGCTCGCAAGCTGGAAACCGTGGCCGCTACTTCCGGCAACCGTAACTTTGAAGGGCGTGTTCACCCGTTGGCCCGCGAAGTCTTCATCATGTCTGCGCCGCTGATCGTTGCGTACGCGATTGCAGGTACCTACCTGATCGACCCGGAAAAAGATGCATTGGGTCTCGACGACGATGGCGTGCCGGTCTATCTCCACGAATTGTGGCCGAGCGATGAGGAACTGACGCAAATCGAAGCCGATAATCTGACTGCCGATTTGTTCGACAAGGCCTACGAAGATGTTCCCCGTGAAGCGGGCTTGATTGCCAGCGACCTGCGCGCCGGCGTCAGCGATCAGTATCCCTGGCAGGCCAACAGCACCTACATCCGCAAACCTCCCTACTGGAGTGATGCGGTGAGTGCGACAGACACCACCCAGGACCTCAGCAACATGCGTGTGCTGGCCATGCTCTCGGACAACATCACCACCGATCACATCTCGCCCTCTGGCGCGATTCTTCCAGAAAGCGATGCGGGTCAATACTTGCAATCCCACGGCATCGCGGTACAGGACTTCAACTCATATGGCACTCGCCGTGGCAACCATGAGGCCGCGCAGCGTGCGACCTTCGCAAGCCCCCGTCTGAAAAACGAACTGCTTGAAGATGGCCGTGAAGGCCCGTGGACATTGCTTCTGCCCGAGAAAAAAGTCACCACGATTTTCCAGGCCGCGCAGATTTACGCGCAACGCAAGCAGCCGCTGATCGTTGTGGCCGGCAAAGAGTACGGCAGCGGTTCTTCCCGTGACTGGGCGGCAAAGGGCCCGCGCCTGTTAGGCGTGCGGGTGGTCGTGGCCGAAAGCTTCGAACGCATTCACCGCACCAACCTGGCGGGTCTCGGCATTTTGCCTTTGCAGTTTGAAGACGGTGTTTCTCGCCAGAGCCTGGGCTTGAACGGACGCGAATTATTCAGCGTTGAAGGCATCACCCAAGACTTCCAGCCGGGCGCAACAATCACCCTGGTGATCGAGCGTGAGAATGGCGAGAAAGAGCGGGTGTCGGTCTTGAGCCGCCTGGACACCTTCGAAGACGTTCGCTACTTGCGCAGCGGTGGTTTGCTGCCGCAGCTGCTGATTGAAAGTATGCAGAGCGCCTCCCTCAACTGATGCAACGCTGATTCGCTGGAGTAAAACTAGAATGACCCAAAGACGTATTCCTGCCGTTTACATGCGTGGTGGCTCGAGCAAGGGCGTTTTCTTTCTTGAGGAGCACCTGCCGCCCGCAGGTGCTGAGCGGGATGCCATCCTTCTGCGGGTGATCGGCAGCCCCGACGTGTATGGCAAGCAGATAGATGGCATGGGCGGCGCCACTTCCAGTACCAGTAAGGTGGTGATCATCGGTCAATCCAGGCGTGACGACTGTGATGTCGACTATCTGTTTGGTGCACCCGCCGTCGAGACGGCGGTCATCGACTGGTCTGGTAACTGTGGAAATCTGAGTGCGGCGGTTGGCCCCTACGCGATATCCCAAGGTCTCGTCGAGGCACCGCTTGATGGCATGGCCGTTGTTCGTATCTGGCAGGCCAACATCCAGAAAAGAATCATTGCTTATGTTCCGATGCGCGACGGCGAAGTCCAGGAAGAGGGCGACTTCATGCTCGACGGCGTGGCATTTCCGGCAGCGGAAGTCGTTCTGGAGTTTCTCAACCCCGGTGGTGCAGACGGCAGCCTTCTTCCAACGGGGAATGCCGTCGACGAACTGCACGTACCTGGCCTTGGTAAGCTTGCAGTGACATTGCTGAATGCCGGCAACCCGACAATCTTTATAGACGCGCAGCAGGTGGGCTTGAAGGGAACCGAGACACAAGACCAGGTCAACGGTGATGCGCAGCTACTTGCCCGGCTGGAGACCATTCGCGCGCATTGCACTGTAGCCATGGGCTTGGCCGCGAGTGCTGACGAAGCAACGCGGTGGCGTCCTCATACGCCGAAGCTTTGCCTGGTTGCCAGGCCGCAACCCTACAAAGCCGCCGGGGGTAAGCAGGTTGAGCCTGGGGACATCGATGTGATTGCGCGAATACTTTCAATGGGCAAGCTTCACCATGCGATCACTGGCACAGGAGCGGTTGCCGTGGCAGTTGCCGCAGCGCTTGATGGCACCTTGGTCAATCGCATCGTCGGCAATACCGGCGATCGCCAGGTGCGCATGGGGCATACCGCCGGCAGCGTCGCGGTCGGCGCGAAAACCGTCCTGGAAGATGGCGCCTGGGTGGTTGAAAAAGCAGTGATGAGCCGGAGTGCACGCCGACTGATGGAAGGCTGGGTATGCCTCCCCGAACTCCTTGTTGACCCTATGCATCGACGTGCTCAGCCATGTTCCATGGCGGCTAAGGCGAGCAACCATGAACGTTGATATGGCTGCAGTACGAAATGATTTAGCGCCAAGTGGTGAACTGCAAGTGGCGATCAACTTGGGTAATCCCGTTTTGGCCCAGCGCGATGCGGTCACTGGCCGATTGGGAGGCGTCTCGGTTGCACTCGCGAACGAGTTGGCGAAGGAGTTGGGGATTGCAGTCAACCTGATGCCATACGACGCGGCTGGGAAAGTGTTCGCGGTCTTGGAGGAGGGGATTTGGGATTTGGCGTTTCTGGCTATCGAGCCTGTACGAGCGCAAAAGATCTGCTTCTCCAGTCCCTATGTGAGCATCGATGGCACCTACCTCGTTCATGCAGCAAGCCCTTTCGAACGTGCATCTGATTTGGATATGCAAGGCCACAGAATTTCTGTCGGCCGAGGTGCTGCGTATGACCTGTACCTGTCACGCACCCTGCAACATGCTGAGCTTGTTCGAGCGGACACCTCTGCAAGTGCCGTCGACCTCTTTTTACAGCAGGGGCTGGAAGCAGCGGCCGGGGTCAGACAGCCTTTGGAGCGGTTTGCAAACTCAACCACAGGGGTCAGGGTACTGAAAGACAACTTCACGGAAATTCGCCAGGCGATGGCTGTTCCGAAAGCACGCAGAATTGCGGCTGAATACATCGAAGACTTCATCTGCCGTCTTGTGAGGGGTGGTTTTGTGGCCAAGTTGTTAGCTGATAGTGGGCAAGGCGATGTACGTGTTGTGGTGCCGACTATTTGAACTGTGGCTAGTTAGCGAGGGCATCTTTGTTGGCGCCAAGGGGGTGGGCAAATCGAGGTTTGGGGGGAGGCTGAATGTCTCGGAGGAGGGGATAGGTTTATTTTGGGCAATTAAAAAGCCGGCTTGTGGCCGGCTTCTCGGGGACTGGTTAAGTCTATTTTTGGTAAACCTCACCAGCCTTCAATCGTTCACTCAAGCGCTCGCCCAAGTGATAGAGGGGGGCATCAGCGGGAACTCCTCCGCATCGCCGGGCAGGGTGTGCTGGCTTCACGCCAACCCCTGCCAAATGTGCCGCGCATGATACTCACATTCCCCGCAGTTTCCCAGCGTCTAGTCTGATTTAGAGCCGTCGTAGCCTGTCAAGTGTTCGTCCAGCGGGACCGGTGGGCGGCGGTTGTTGAGGGTGGACCACCAGAATACCCAGCCCAGGATGTGTACGTTTTGCTCGAAGCGCTGGTCGTAGGTCAGGAATTCGTCGGGGTGTTCGCTGTTGTTGTGGCTGCGCATGCGCAGGCCGCCGCCGGGGCGGTTGTAGAGGTATTTGATGCGTAGCATGCCGTGGTGTTCGAGGGCGTAGATTTCGCCGTCGATGATTTGGGTGCGGCCGCGGTCGATGGCGAGGATGGCGCCATCCTGGATGATGTCGATCATGCTGTTGCCGACCATGTAGGCCCCCAGGGCGCGGTCGGCGGTGACGTTGAGTTGTTCCAGGGTGCGCAGGGAGAGGCGCAGGCTTTCCTGGGAGTTGAATGAGGCGTGGAGGGGGATCTCCACGTCGATCTTTTCCGGGCCGCTGTTGGGGCCGCAGAGGTAATGGCCGCAGTCTTCACGGGCGGCAGCGCTGTTTCCGTGGTTGGGGCCTTCCAGCTGGAGGTTGGTCGGCGGGTGTTTAGGGCCTTCGCCGGTACGTAGCCAGCGGCTGGTGACACACAGCAGTTCTGCTATTTCGTCGAGCCGGGCCAAGGGCACGCCGCGCTTGAACCAGTTGTTCACATGCTGGGGCGTGACGTCGCGATTCTTGGCGAAGTCGGATGCGGAAAGATGAACTTCCCGAAGTAACATTCTTAAGCGATCACCTGATGTATTCATAAACGCAGAGTTTACTGTCCGGAAAACAAGATCAAATAAACCATGCGTTGAGTTGGTGTATGTAGGTGTTTCCTTATTGCAAGTAAAATCTTGGCTAGATTCTGTCTAGTTAAACGTTAGTTGTTGTTTTGTTTATTTAATTGAACTTGTTGTTTATTTTTTCCCACAAAAAAGCCCCGAGTGATCGGGGCTTTTTTAGATTGCCGTGGCAATGAGTAGCGGTATCAGCCTTTGTAGGCAGCTACCGACTTCATGATCTCGGCACGGGCGGCGTCTGCGTTGCCCCAACCGTCGATCTTCACCCATTTGCCTTTTTCGAGGTCTTTGTAGTTCTCGAAGAAGTGCTTGATCTGCTCCAGCAACAGCGGCGGCAGGTCGGTGTATTCCTTCACATCGACGTACAGTTGGGACAGCTTGTCGTGTGGCACTGCGATGACTTTGGCATCGCCGCCGCCGTCGTCGGTCATGTTCAGGATGCCAACCGGGCGGGCGCGGATGACCGAGCCTGGGGTGACCGGGTACGGGGTCACGACCAGCACGTCGAGGGGGTCGCCGTCGTCAGCCAGGGTGTTGGGGATAAAACCGTAGTTGGCCGGGTAGAACATCGGGGTGGCCATGAAACGGTCAACGAACAGGCAGTCGCTGTCTTTGTCGATTTCGTACTTGATCGGCGCATGGTTGGCCGGAATCTCGATGGCGACGTAGATGTCGTTCGGCAGGTCTTTGCCAGCCGGAATCTTGCTGTAGCTCATTGGGCGTTGCCCCCGTAGTTGGCCAAGTAAATTGGCCGGATTGGCCTAAAAGTGGCGGCGATTATAGGCATATTCCTGCGCCGATGCCACGCGCCAGACGTCGTACGGTACTTAGCCTTCAGTCTGATAGCGCGGGTCGCTGGCTTGCAGATGTTTCAGGCGTGCCAGTGGATCCTGGCGGTAAAACTGGCTCAGTTGCCCGTAGACCTGTGGATAACTGTCCACCAGCAAATCCGGGGCGCTGAAAAAATATTCGCTGGTGACCGCAAAAAACTCTGCCGGGTTTTCCGCAGCATATGGGTCGATGGCAGTTTCTGCGTCGGGGTTGTGGTCGAGCTGGCGGTTGAGGTCATCAAACGCGCTCTGCATCACGCTGGCCCACTCCTGGACGCGCATGTCGCTGTGCAGCGGCGGCAGGCCGTTGGCGTCGCCATTGAGCATGTCGAGCTTAT
Organism: Pseudomonas sp. WS 5410; assembly: GCF_012985645.1. Lineage (NCBI taxonomy): Bacteria > Pseudomonadati > Pseudomonadota > Gammaproteobacteria > Pseudomonadales > Pseudomonadaceae > Pseudomonas > Pseudomonas sp. WS 5410. The sequence goes on from NZ_JAAQWS010000002.1 coordinate 94,054, forward strand.
GCGCCAGTTCGTGGATCACCAGGTTGTAGCCTTCCCAATTGCCGCTGGCCAGTACGCCCGGCCAGGCGAGGATCACCGGGCCTTGCTGCCAGGCTTCGCCGCTGTGCTCGCCATCCCATTCATGTTCCACGCCGCTGGCGTCGCGATGGCGCTGGGGGCTGCGAAAGTCATCGGGGTAGAGAATGATTTCATGGAAGCCCTGGTACCACTCCAACTCGCCCAGGTTCATCAGCGGCAGTTGGGCCTGGGCGGCGAGCAGCAGGCGTTGTTCCTGGTGCAGATCGACGCCGGGCAGGGCAGTCAGGTGTTTTTCGGCGAGGAACAGCACGCTGGCCTCACGTAACCATTGGTCCTGTTCGGCGCTGATGCCGTCGAGGAAGGTCAGGTGATGGCGCACCCGTTGCCACGTTTCATCGGCAACCGGGTGCTTGGCCAGGAGGCGCCGGCGACGCCAGGCGCTGAGGGACCACATGGCCGATCAGTGCGGCTTGGCTTCGGAGGAGGTGCGGCCAAAGCGGCTGCGGGCCACGCCAATGATCATCGGCACCAGCGACAGCAGAATGATGAACACCACCAGCAGCGACAGGTTTTTCTTGATGAACGGTACGTTACCGAAGAAGTAGCCGAGGGTGACCAGGCCACCGACCCAGAGGATGGTGCCCAGCACGCTGAAGCCGAAAAAGCGCGGATACGGCATTTTGGCGACACCGGCGACGAACGGCGCGAAGGTGCGCAGGATCGGCAGGAAGCGCGCCAGGGTCACGGTTTTGCCGCCGTGCTTGTCGTAGAAGTCGTGGGTCTTTTGCAGGTAGTCGCGGCGGAAGATTTTCGAATTGGGGTTGCTGAACAAGCGTTCCCCGGCGGTGCGGCCGATCACATAGTTGGTGCTGTCACCGAGGATCGCCGCCAGCATCAGCAGGCCGCCCAGCAGGACCGGGTCCATGCCGCCACCGGCAGCGACGGCGCCGGCAATAAACAGCAGGGAATCGCCGGGCAGGAACGGCATGACCACCAGGCCGGTTTCGCAAAAAATCACCAGGAACAGGATGGCGTAGATCCACGGACCGTAATTGGTTACCAGCAAGTCGAGGTACACGTCGAGATGCAGGATAAGGTCGAGCGGGTTGAAATCCATGGATGGCACCTGTGTGAATGGCCCGACTCAGCGGGCCCGTGCGGAGGCTTCGGGCAATAAGGCTACGTGTGTATGCCGTTTTTCCTACAACCCTAAAACGTCGGCATTATACGGACTGAGTGATGAAAAGCGTGCTGGTTTTGTAGCGGGGGATGTCGCGGCTATTCTGGCTAGCACTGATCCAAATGTGGGAGCGGGCTTGCTCGCGATAACGGTGGGTCAGTTAAAAATACATCAACTGAACCACCGCTATCGCGAGCAAGCCCGCACACATTTTTTGGGTGTTTGGGTGAATGGCTTCAGTCTTCGCTGATCGGCAATGTGTAGTTCTTGAACTCGGTATCTTCGCGAAAGCCCATGGATTCATAGGTCTTCTGCGCCACCGCGTTATTACTGCTGGTGGACACGCGCAAACGCACGGCATTGGTTTCCTTGGCCATTTTTTTCGCGGCGCGCATCAGGTTGTCGGCCACCAGTTGGCGGCGGGCGTCCTCGGCGACGTAGATGTCATTGAGGATCCACACCCGTTTCAACGACAGCGAAGAAAAGCTCGGATACAGCTGGCAGAAGCCCAGCAGCTTGCTGTCGTCGTCATCCGGCAGCGCCAGGTAGATTACCGACTCCTTGCGCCGCAGACGCTTCTCCAGAAACGCCCGGGAGGAGTCCGGAAAGGGCAGCGCGCCATAGAACTCGCGGTATTTGACGAATAATGGGGTCAACAGGTCCAGGTGTTCCAGAGTCGCTTGAGTAATCCGCATGCTAGGCCTCAACTTCTATAGGAATACAACGGCAAACGGTCCATTACTCGGGCGCCCGCTGCTTGATGCTGCCTAAAGCGGTGAAAAATCGCAATCGTGCCGGCATCAGTCCTTGGTTGGGCTGAGCAGGAAATTGCCTTTCATCAGGTCCGGATCATCCGATTCCAGGGTCTGAACCTGCGCCTCATCCTTGAGATTGACCCCCGACAACTGCCGCCGACAGGCCTCGCGCATCAGGTACAGCAGGCGGTGCGCGGCCATGCCGTAGCTCAGACCCTCCAGGCGCACATTGGAAATACAGTTGCGGTAGGCGTCGGTCAGGCCGACCTTGGGGTTATAGGTGAAGTACAGCCCCAGGCTGTCCGGCGAGCTGAGCCCTGGCCGCTCGCCGATCAGGATCACCACCATTTTTGCCCCAAGTAACTGGCCGATCTCATCGGCCACCGCCACCCGGCCTTGTTCCACCAGGATCACCGGCGACAAGGACCAGCCTTCGGCGTGGGTCTGTTCTTCCATGCGTGTGAGAAACGGCACGGTGTGTTTATGCACCGCCAGCGCCGATAAACCATCGGCCACTACCACCGCCAGGTCCACACCGCCCGGGTTGGCCTGGGCGTAGTCGCGCAGGGTCTGGGCCGACTCATCGCTCAGGCGCCGCCCCAGGTCCGGGCGTTGCAGGTAGCTGTGGCGGTCGGGCGCGGCGCTGTGCAGCAACAGGCTATCGCGGCCGCGCTCGGCCATCTGGCTGCTCAGGCCGGTATGGTCAAACGGTAGGTGTACCGCGTCGCGGGCCTGGGCATGGGCGAACTGGAAGTCCAGTTGCGCGCCGGTGGGAATACTGGTGCCGGTGCGGCCCAGGGCGATTCGCGCCGGGGTCAGGCGCCGCAGCTCCAGCCAGGGGTTATCGCTTTCAGGTGTGTCGATTTGCACTGGAGGCTCCTTCATCCCAATTGCGCCAAGGCGTGGCGGAAGGCTGGTGGCAGGTTGTTACCAAACCGCACCTTGCCATCGGCTTGCGTGAAGATGCCCATTTTCGCCAGCCACTGCTCAAACTCCGGCGCGGGCTTTAAACCCAGGGTTTGCCTGGCGTACAGCGCGTCGTGGAAGGATGTGGTCTGGTAGTTGAGCATGATGTCGTCGGAACCCGGGATGCCCATGATGAAGTTGATCCCGGCTACGCCCAGCAAGGTCAGCAGGGTGTCCATATCGTCCTGGTCGGCTTCGGCATGGTTGGTGTAGCAGATGTCGCAACCCATGGGCACGCCGAGCAGCTTGCCGCAGAAATGGTCTTCGAGGCCGGCGCGGATGATTTGCTTGCCGTTGTACAGGTACTCGGGGCCGATAAAACCGACCACTGTGTTGACCAAAAATGGCTTGAAGTGCCGCGCCACTGCATAGGCACGGGTTTCGCAGGTTTGTTGATCAATCCCGAAATGCGCGTTGGCCGACAGGGCGCTGCCCTGGCCCGTCTCGAAATACATCAGGTTTTGCCCCAGGGTCCCGCGATTCAGGCTCAGGCCTGCGTCGTAGCCTTCCTGCAGCACATTCAGGTTGATCCCGAAGCTGGCGTTGGCCGCCTCGGTGCCGGCGATCGACTGGAACACCAGGTCCAGCGGCACGCCGCGGTTGATCGCTTCGATGGAGGTGGTGACGTGGGTCAGCACACAGGCCTGGGTCGGGATCTCGTAGCGCTGGATGATCGCGTCGAGCATTTCCAGCATGGCGCAAATCGAGGCGATGCTGTCGGTGGCCGGGTTGATGCCGATCATGGCGTCGCCGTTGCCGTACAGCAGCCCATCGAGGATGCTCGCGGCGATGCCCGCCGGCTCATCCGTCGGATGGTTAGGTTGCAGGCGCGTGGACAAGCGCCCGCGCAGGCCCATGGTGCCGCGAAACTGGGTGACGACGCGGATCTTCTGCGCTACCAGCACCAGGTCCTGCACACGCATGATCTTCGACACGGCGGCGGCCATTTCCGGGGTCAACCCCGGCGCCAGTGCACGCAGGCTGTGTTCGTCGGCCGCGTCACTGAGTAGCCAGTCCCGCAGGCCGCCGACGGTCAGGTGGCTGACCACGGCAAAGGCCTGCTGGTCGTGGGTGTCGATGATCAGCCGGGTGACTTCGTCGCTTTCGTAGGGGATCAGCGCCTCTTCCAGGAAGTGCTTCAACGGGATATTGGCCAGGGCCATTTGCGCCGCCACACGTTCGCCGTCGTTCTGTGCGGCGACGCCGGCGAGAAAATCCCCGGAGCGGGCGGGACTGGCCTTGGCCATCACGTCCTTGAGGCTGTCGAAACGGTAGGTCAATGCACCGACCGAGTGGGAAAAACTTGCCATACAGACTCTCCATGACGACGCGGGCGGTGGCCCGCGCCGTGGTTTACGGCGTTAGTGCAAGGCGGCCTCTGCGGCCTGGATCGCCGCGAACTCTTCTTCCGGCGTGCCTGCTACCAAGTGATGCCGACTGTAGAAAGCGAAGTAAGCAATTAATACTCCATAGATGATCGCCGCGCCAATCACCACGCGCGGATCCACCAGGAAGCCCGCCACCACGGCGATGCAGGCCAGTATCAGGGCCAGGCCCGAGGTGAAGATGCCGCCCGGCGTGCGGTATGGGCGCTCCATTTTGGGGCGACGGATGCGCAGGGTGATGTGCGCGGCCATCATCAGCACGTAGGAAATGGTCGCGCCAAACACCGCCACTAGGATCAGCAGGTCGCCCTGGCCGGTCAGTGACAGGCCAAAACCGATGATCCCGGGAATGACCAGGGCCAGCACCGGTGCCTTGCTTTTATTGGTTTGCGACAGTTTGCGCGGCAGGTAGCCAGCGCGGGACAGGGCGAAAATCTGCCGGGAGTAGGCATAGATGATCGAGAAGAAGCTCGCGATCAGTCCGGCCAGGCCCACCAGGTTGACGAAGCTGCCCATCCAGGTCGAGCCACCGTAGGCCAGGGCCAGGGATTCCACCAACGGGTTGCCGGACTTGATCAGCGCCAGGGTGCCGGCGCCGCCGGGGGCAATCACCAGGATCAGCAGGGCAAAGCTGGTGAGCACCACAATCGCGCCGATCAGGCCGCGGGGCAGGTCGCGCTTGGGGTTCTTGGTTTCTTCGGCGGCCAGGGGCACGCCTTCGACGGCGAGGAAGAACCAGATCGCATAAGGAATCGCGGCCCACACGCCGACATAGCCGAGCGGCAGGAAACTGCTGGCGCCCTTGGCTTCGGTCACGGGAATGTCCAGCAGATTGGCGACGTTGAAGTGCGGCACCATCGCCACCAGGAACACGCCCAGGGCAATTGCGGCGACGGCGGTAATCACAAACATCAACTTCAGCGCTTCACCGACGCCAAAGATATGGATGCCGATAAAGATGATGTAGAACGCCAGGTAGATCATCCAGCCGCCAATGCCGAACAGTGATTCGCAATAGGCACCGATAAACACCGCGATGGCGGCGGGGGCGATGGCGTATTCGATCAGGATCGCCGTGCCGGTGAGAAATCCTCCCCAGGGGCCGAAGGCGCTGCGGGCAAAACCATAGCCGCCACCGGCGGTAGGGATCATGGAGGACAGTTCGGCCAGGGAGAAACACATGCACAAGTACATGGTGGCCATCAGGAGTGTGGCGAGGAACATCCCGCCCCAGCCGCCTTGGGCCAGGCCGAAGTTCCAGCCGGCGTAGTCGCCGGAAATGACATAGGCAACGCCGAGGCCGACTAATAGCACCCAGCCGGCGGCGCCTTTTTTCAATTCTCGTTGTTGGAAGTATTCGGAGCCGACTTTTTCGAAGTCGACGGAGGATCCTGTCGGTTCGCTAGGCATGGGAAAGTACCTTGTTTTTATTGTTTTAACTCGGCGGATGTCTGCCGAATGCACGTCGCAACTATTGATGAAGATCCAAGTGTGGGAGCGAGCAAGCCCGCTCCCACATTTAATTGCATTTCAAGTGTGGGAGCGGGGGAGGGTTAGAAGAAACCCAGTGGGTTGATGTCGTAGCTCACCAGCAGGTTCTTGGTCTGCTGATAGTGATCCAACATCATCTTGTGCGTCTCACGGCCCACACCGGACTTCTTGTAACCACCAAACGCGGCATGCGCCGGGTACAGGTGGTAGCAGTTGGTCCACACACGCCCGGCCTTGATCGCCCGGCCCATGCGGTAGGCGCGGTTGATGTCGCGGGTCCACAAGCCGGCACCCAGGCCAAACTCGGTGTCGTTGGCGATCGCCAGGGCTTCGGCTTCGTCCTTGAAGGTGGTGATGCTCACCACCGGGCCAAAGATTTCTTCCTGGAACACACGCATCTTGTTGGTGCCCTTGAGCAGGGTCGGCTGGATGTAATAGCCGGTTGCCAGGTCGCCGGTCAGTTTCTCCACTTTGCCGCCCGTCAGCAGCTCGGCGCCTTCGCCCTTGGCGATTTCCAGGTACGACAGGATCTTGTCGAACTGTTGCTCGGACGCCTGGGCACCCACCATGGTGTCGGTGTCCAGTGGGTCGCCACGCTTGATCGACTCGACCTTCTTCATCACCACCTTCATGAAGTCGTCGTAGATCGACTCTTCCACCAGCGCGCGGGATGGGCAGGTGCACACTTCGCCCTGGTTGAAGAACGCCAGCACCAGGCCTTCGGCGGCCTTTTCGATAAATTGCGGTTCGGCTTTCATGATGTCGGCGAAGAAGATGTTCGGCGACTTGCCGCCCAGCTCAACGGTGGACGGAATAATGTTTTCGGCCGCGCAATGCATGATGTGCGAACCCACCGGCGTGGAGCCGGTAAAGGCGATCTTGGCGATGCGCTTGCTGGTCGCCAGGGCTTCGCCCGCTTCCTTGCCGAAACCGTGCACCACGTTCAGCACGCCCGGTGGCAGCAGGTCGCCGATCACTTCCATCAGCACGTTGATGCCCAGCGGGGTCTGCTCGGCAGGCTTGAGTACCACGCAGTTACCGGCGGCCAGGGCGGGTGCGAGTTTCCAGGCGGCCATCAGCAGTGGGAAGTTCCACGGGATAATCTGCCCGACCACACCCAGGGGTTCGTGGAAGTGATAGGCGGCGGTGTGTTCGTTGATCTCGGCGCTGCTGCCTTCCTGGGCGCGGATGCAGCCGGCGAAGTAGCGGAAGTGGTCAGCGGCCAGGGGGATATCGGCGTTGAGGGTTTCGCGTACGGCCTTGCCGTTGTCCCAGGTTTCGGTGATGGCCAGCAGTTCGAGGTTCTGTTCGATGCGGTCGGCGATTTTCAGCAGCACCAGCGAGCGGTCCTGGGCCGAGGTCTTGCCCCAGGCATCAGCGGCGGCGTGGGCGGCGTCCAGTGCCTTGTCGATATCTTTGGCAGTGGAGCGTGGGAATTCGGCGATGGGCTTGCCGTTTACCGGCGAAGTATTGGTGAAGTAGTTGCCATCTATCGGGGCCACAAATTCGCCGCCGATGTAGTTACCGTACCTGGCCTTGAACGAAACGATAGCGCCTTCAGTACCGGGGTGTGCATAACGCATGGTGGGTATCTCCTGACTTCTTATGTTTATTGGAGTGCAGCGTGGCTGCGCTTGATAAAGCGTAGAGCAAAGGTCGGGCCAGTGCCTTGCAGGCCAGGTAAATCAAGGCTTTAGGGTTTGTTGCAAGGCGTTGCTGTGACAGCTTTGGGACATTCGGGGTGACAGTTTGTGCCGCCGGCGATACAACCTGTGACCCATGGGTCGCCCCGGGATTGCAATGCGCCAAGGCGTGGAGGATGCTGGGCGTCCCGGTCCGCGGTGTGTCCCACGCAACAGGAGAACAATAAGAAGATGCAAAACGATCATTTCAGCCGCCATGCCCGGCAAGTCCTGACGGTCACCCGTGGGCAAGACCCGCTGCACGGTCCCGGCAGCGATCCCTCGATTGCCCGTTCCTGGCTGCGCTGCCTGGAGGACTATCACCTCGACCCGGCACTGACCATTGCCCCCACGGTGCTGGAGCACGATCGCCTGCTGGAAAGCCGCGAGCGCCTGCAGCAGGTGCTGCACATCGCCGGCACCGAAATGAACAATTTGCATCAACAGCTTTCCGGCACCGGGCACGCGGTGCTGTTGACCGATGCGCGTGGGGTGATCCTCAACTGCGTCACCGCGCCTAGCGAGCGCAAGGTGTTCGAGCATGCCGGCCTATGGCTCGGCGCTGACTGGAGCGAGGCCTGCGAAGGCACCAACGGCATCGGCACCTGCCTGGTGGAGCGCCAGGCCCTGACCATTCATCGCGACGAACACTTTCGTGGGCGCCACACCGGCCTGACCTGTTCCGCCAGCCCGGTATTCGACCCCCATGGCGACCTGCTGGCAGTGTTGGATGTGTCCTCGGCCCGTGAGGCGGTATCGCGTCAGAGCCAGTTCCATACCATGGCGCTGGTCAATCTGTCGGCGAAGATGATCGAGAGCTGCTACTTCCTGCGCCACTTTGAAAACCACTGGTTGCTGCGTTTCCACCTGCAGGCCGAATCCGTGGGCCTGTTCAGCGAAGGGCTGCTGGCGTTCGACGGTGAAGGGCGGATCTGTGCGCTCAACCAAAGCGCGCAGAACCTGCTGGGGCTGCCACGCGGGCGTTTGCTGGGCCTGCCGGTGGAGATGTTTTTCGACTGCCGCCTGGATGACTTGCTCGGCCGCGCCAGTGCCAACGCCAGCGCCAGTTGGCCCCTGCGCACCCGCGATGGGCGCAGCCTGTTCGCGGTGTTGCGCGGCGAGGCCCGGCGGGCGCCCGGCCCACGGGTTCCGGCGCCGGCCAAGGTCGAGCGGCCGCGCGTGCCGGGCATCTGCCTGGGCGATGAGGCGCTGCAGAATGACTTTCGCAAGGCCCTGCGGGTCTTTGAACGCGACGTGCCGCTGCTGATCAATGGCGAAACGGGCTCCGGCAAGGAGGCATTCGCCAAAGCCGTGCACCATGCCAGCCAGCGTGCCGACAAACCCTTCGTCGCCCTGAACTGCGCGGCCATCCCAGAGAGCCTGATCGAGAGCGAATTGTTCGGTTATCGCGGTGGCAGTTTCACCGGCTCCCGCAAGGAAGGCATGCGCGGCAAGCTGCAACAGGCCGATGGCGGTACCTTGTTCCTCGATGAAATCGGCGATATGCCGCTGGCGTTGCAGACCCGGTTGCTAAGAGTGTTGGAAGACCGGCTGGTGGTGCCCATTGGGGGTGAGCCGCAAGCGGTGGACGTGCGGGTGATCAGCGCGACGCACCGCAACTTGCAGGAACGTGTGCGTGACGCCAGTTTCCGCGAGGACTTGTATTACCGGCTCAATGGCCTGGAAATCGCTTTGCCGCCGTTGCGCGAGCGCACTGACAAGTCGCAGTTGCTGGACTTTCTCCTGGCGCAGGAAGCGCAGGGGCAGACAATCGTACTTGATGACGATGCGCGTCAGGCACTGTTGGACTTCTCGTGGCCGGGTAACGTGCGACAGATGCGTACGGTGTTGCGTACGTTGGCTGCACTCTGCGAGGGCGCACGGGTCGGGTTGAGCGATTTGCCTGCGATAATTGGCCGGGTGCCTGTCCAGGCGCGAACTGTCGTCAAGCAGCCGTTGGAAGATGCCGAGCGGCTGGCATTGCTGAACATGCTGGAGCAGCAGCGCTGGCATATGACCCTTGCTGCAGAGCAGTTGGGCATTAGCCGCAATACGCTGTACCGCAAGCTGCGCAAGCATGGAATTGCGTTGCGTTCTGCGGGCTGAGCGAGGGTAAAGACCGCTCCTGTGCTTTGACGCCTGTGCTGATCAACTCGCCCTCATGATCTCTGTTCAATGGGCATGGGTGTAATAGGGGTTAATATATTTGTTGTGAAGTTGTGTGTGTTTGCTAGCGTGCTGGTTGCGACTTGGTGGGGTGATTATTTAATGTATTTATTGTTTTTAGGTGTTGGCATGATTCGTTGGTGTGAAAAGTGTTGCGGTTGAAGTGCGATGCTATTGGTTGTAATGGTTAATTTAATTTGTGTGTTGTGTGGAACTGAAGTCTGCCTATCTCATACTCAAGTGGAAAGGATGGTTCATCGTTTATGATGTTTTGACACTAGGGATGAATAAAATTGATAGTAATCACGTCGTTGACGTGTTTTTTACTATATAGGTGGCAATATGAATATTTCAGGTTTTCCTGTTTCGGTTCCGTTGCATGTGAATGATCCCGTGGATGGCTTGCCCCGGCAACAGGCATCAGCCGTTACGAAAAGTGCGTCCTACTTTGATGAAACGGCGCAAACTCCGGACACCCAGGCGTCCAGCGAGGCGAACAGTACGGGTGAAAATTCGGGTGAAGGCGCCGTGCGAGTCAGACGCGGGTTTGGATCCCCTCGCCTTCCTCGACCGTTTTCCAGCGCAGGATCAAAGGCCCTTAAAGTCCCCTCTAACGGGATCGCCGGTAAATTTGTACAAACAGCGTCAGTAAAGCCCAATGTGGCTCCCCGTCCGACTGCAGGGGCCTCGAACAGCAAGGGGATAGCTAACTTCAGGGACATTGTGTTCAAAACGCAGCACCCTGGCGCCTCACTGCCCGTTGGGCCCAAGCCCGTGGTTGCGCAACCCAAGACATTTGGCGATGTTGCCACCAATCTGATTGCGGCTGATCGCCTGGTCAAGGCCGGTGTGTTTAAAACCGATACACCTTTGAAAACTGTAGCTCGCGATGCTTTTGTGAATGCGTCCGTAAATGGCCTGGTTAGTACTCCGTTGAGTATTGGTACTTATGCCGGATCGGTTTGGAGCGGTGAAACCATCAAGGGTAGCTTTAGCGCCACTACCCCATTATTGCCCCCGGCCCACCAGCCGGCTCCGAGTCAGCAATCCAATGGCGTTACGCCAGCGGCGGGCGGTACAGGAGAGCAAGACGCCACAATGATTAAGTTGCGGTTGGATAATGCCGAGACAAAGTTGCTGTACGCGGTTAACACTATTCAACTGCTGGCTGAGGGAGGGGATGGTGAGGCTCTTACGAAAGATCCGAACTGGCCAACCGAGACAAATGCGCGTATCAAAAAAATTGAGGAGTTGTACAGCGCAGCAGAGAAAAATATGGAGCTGACGGCTGCGGAAAACGGTTTTATTTTCAAGCCGTATAAAGAAGAATCAGTGGTCGAGCCTAAAACTGTTACCAGTCGCCTGGATGTACTTGATAAAAGGAACGAGACAATCAATAACTTCATTGCAAGGATGGTTGCCATTCGGGAAGTGGAAACAAAAGGCAAGAAAGAGATAGTTTGATAGTGGTCTGTCTGCTTTTGGTTCGGTGGTTTGAGTTCGGTTGTATGTTTTACTAAGTAGCAGCTGTCAGGCCCGGTATTTTGCGGGAGTTCCTAAATGCCGGGCTTGATTCCAGTGTACTGAATTGCAAAAAAGAGTAGAAAAGTCCCTCGACTGTTTATCAGTGAGCGCCACGCTCAGTGGCGGAAAAGATCGCACGCTAATCGCTAAAAGAGTGCGAATTTTCCCACCCTACGCTAACCTGCCTCGATGTTTTACGAGGTCGACTATGCACATTCATATTCTCGGTATTTGCGGCACCTTCATGGGCTCAATGGCGGTCCTGGCCAAAGAGCTGGGGCATCACGTCACCGGCTCCGATGCCAATGTCTATCCGCCCATGAGCACGCAGTTGCAGGCCCAGGGCATTGAGCTGACCCAGGGTTACGACCCGGCGCAATTCGATCCGGTCCCGGACCTGGTGGTGATCGGCAATGCCATGTCCCGTGGCAACCCTGCCGTGGAGTACGTGCTGAACAAAGGCCTGCCCTATGTGTCCGGCCCGCAATGGCTGGCCGATCACGTGCTGCAGGGCCGTTGGGTGCTGGCGGTAGCCGGTACCCATGGCAAGACCACCACCAGCAGCATGCTGGCCTGGGTGTTGGAACATGCAGGCATGAGCCCCGGCTTCCTGATCGGCGGCGTGCCACAGAATTTCTCGGTGTCGGCGCGTTTGGGCGATACACCGTTTTTTGTGATCGAGGCCGATGAATACGACAGCGCCTTCTTCGACAAACGCTCCAAGTTCGTTCACTACCGCCCGCGCACGGCGATTTTGAACAACCTGGAGTTCGATCATGCGGACATCTTCCCTGATCTGCCGGCCATCGAGCGGCAATTCCACCATCTGGTACGCACCATTCCCAGCGAAGGCCTGGTGATTCACCCCACCACCGAGCCGGCTTTGCAGCGCGTGATCGAGATGGGCTGCTGGACGCCGGTACAAACCACTGGCGCCGGCGGGCAGTGGCAGGTCAAGTTGTTGAGCGAGGATGGTAGCCAATTCGAAGTGCTGTTTGAGGGCGAGGCCCAAGGCATCGTCGATTGGGACATGACCGGCCAGCATAACGTCGCCAACGCCCTGGTGACCCTGGCTGCAGCCCGGCATGTCGGCGTGGTACCGGCCATGGGCATTGCCGCGCTGAGCGCGTTCAAGAGCGTCAAGCGGCGTATGGAAAAGGTCGCCGAAGTGAACGGGATTACCATCTACGACGACTTCGCCCACCACCCCACGGCGATCGCCACCACCCTCGACGGCCTGCGCAAGCGCGTTGGCGATGCGCCGGTGATTGCGATTATCGAGCCGCGGTCCAACTCCATGAAGCTGGGCGCGCACCGTGATGGCCTGCCGGAAAGCGTCAACGATGCCGACCAGGTGGTGTGGTACGCGCCAGCCAACCTGGGTTGGGACCTGGCAGCCGTGGCCAGGCTTTGCACGGTGCCATCGATTGTCAGCGACTCCCTGGAAGGCATCATCGAACGGGTCAAAAGCCAGGCCAAGCCCGGTACCCACGTGGTGATCATGAGCAATGGCGGCTTTGGCGGCCTGCACGGCAAACTCGCCGAGGCGCTGCAATGAGCGGGCCGGAGCGCATCACGCTGGCGATGACCGGCGCGTCCGGCGCGCCCTATGGCTTGCGTTTGCTCGATTGCCTGGTGCGCGAAGACCGCGAGGTGCATTTCCTGATTTCCAAGGCCGCGCAATTGGTGATGGCCACCGAGACTGACGTCTCGCTGCCGCCCAAGGTGCAGATGATGCAGGCCTTCCTGACCGAATACACCGGTGCGGCGGCGGGGCAGATCAAGGTCTATGGCAAGGAAGACTGGATGTCGCCCGTGGCCTCCGGCTCCGGTGCGCCGGCGGCAATGGTGGTGGTGCCGTGTTCCACCGGCACCCTGTCGGCGATCGCCACCGGTGCCTGCAACAATCTGATCGAGCGCGCGGCGGACGTGACCTTGAAGGAGCGCCGCCAGTTGATCCTGGTGCCGCGCGAGGCGCCGTATTCGAGCATTCACCTGGAGCACATGCTCAAACTGTCGAATATGGGCGTGACCATCCTGCCGGCGTCGCCGGGCTTTTATCACCAGCCGCAGACCATTGATGACCTGGTGGATTTCGTGGTGGCACGGATTCTCAACTTGCTGAATATCCCCCAGGACATGTTGCCGCGCTGGGGTGAGCATCATTTGAGCAGCGATGAATAAAGTCCTGCTGATCGTGCTGGCCCTGCAACTGGCAGGCTGCGCCACCGTACGCACCCTGGATGCGGCGAAACCCGGTGCGCCAGTGGTGTATGCGGGCACGCGCCTGGATCTGTATGCGCTGCAGGGTGGTTGCTGTGCCATGGACCGTTTTGGCGCCGAAGCGCCGAGCTACCCGGGCCTCGACCTGCCGGCCAGCGCGCTGCTCGACACACTGCTGTTGCCGCTGTCGGCGTTGACGGTATTGGGGGTTGGGTTTAATGCGACGGGTGGGTTGTAGCCTGTAGCGATGGTTGTGGTCTGGGCGGGCCCCATCGCAGGCAAGCCAGCTCCCCCATTTGATCGGTGAATGCATTCATGTGGGAGCCGGGCTTGCCCGCGATGAGGCCCGCCCGGTCACCGCAGATTCACTTGCCGAGCTTACGCAACTCATCCGACTCGACAATCCGCATCCCGTCCTGCTCCTCCAGTGCCAGGCGCCACATGGCCCGGGCCAGCTCACACACTTCGATGCCACGATACTTGCCGGGAATCAGCCGCGACAACGGCCCTGCGAGTTTCTCCGCCAGGCGTGTCTCCAGGCGCTCGCCCAGTAGCAGCGAGGGCCGCACGATGGTCAGTTGCGGCCAACCCTGAGCCTGCAAGGCCTGCTCCATCTCACCCTTGACCCGGTTATAGAACACCGAGGATTTGGGGTCGGCGCCTATCGCGCTGATCACGATCAGGTGTCGTGCGCCCATCTCCCGGGCGCGCTTGCCGAACGCCACCACCAGGTCCAGGTCTACGGCGCGGAACGCCTGCTCGGAACCTGCCTGCTTAAGCGTGGTGCCCAGGCAGCAGAAGGCCAGGTCGACCCGGCCGCTCAGTTGTGGCAGCAATGTGCTGGGGTCGCCGACCGGGTTTTCCAGGTGCGGATGTTCGGCCAGTGGCCGGCGGCTGGGCGCCAATACGCGGGTGACGGTAGGCTCGTTGAGCAGGCGGTCCAGCAGATGTTCCCCGGTCAAGCCCGAGGCTCCGGCAAGCAATATATGCTGAGGCGTCAAGTACATAGTGTTTCCCCCCTTGATACAGTTTCAGCTTAGTTGCTCTTTGCTTCCTTGCTATTGATAGAGACGCTTTCCAGCGCCTTTCGTGCCTGCTGTTTACGTAATTGTTGCCAACGGGCGATCACGCTCTTGGGGGCCCAGATCTGTGGTTCGGAGGCTTCGAAGTTGTCCGCCATTTCCCGTTCGGTCACATGCCGTTGGGCCAGCTTGAAGGCGTGCTGCAAATCGTCGGTCTGGGTCAGGGCCTGGGCGAACAGGGCGTCGCCAAAGTAGGTGAAGTCGGCTTCTTCCGAGCAGCCAAACGACACGCGGTCGGCGCGGGAGGCGGTCATGATCAGGGTGTGTTCATCCTTGAGCGCCGGGATGAAACCGCCGGAGTAGCAGGCGGAGATCACGATGACCTTGTCGCGGTTTTTCAGCGGCGCCATCACCGCCGCCAGTTCGTCGCTCGGCAGGTCGGCCAGCTCCATGCGCGGTTGGTCGAGCACCAGTTGGTGTTCGTGGGTGCCGTGGCTGGTCAGGTAGATAAACACCAGGTCTTCAGGCCCGGTGCGCTCGGCCAGGGTCTGCACGGCGCGGCGCAGGCTTTCGCGGGTCGCCATCGGGCGGTCGGCGATATGGTCGCGGTGGTTGACCAGGCGGATCTGCCCGCGGGCGCCGAAACGGCTGCTCAGTAGGTTGCTGACGTAGTCGGCCTCGCGCAGGAATACGCTTTGCTTGCCGTCACCGGCCACCACCAGGCTGTACAACTCGACAGCCGGGGTGGATGCCGGCACGGCGGCGAGGGCGTCGTCGAGCAAGCGGCCCTGGGCCAGTACCCCGACTTCCAGGGTGTCGGGCAACAGCTTGCCGTCGGCATCGCGTACGCGCAGGCCGTTGGCCCAGGTCCCGGCTTGCACCGTGCCATCGGTGAGTACCAGGGTGCCTTGGCCGTGATAGCTGTCGTTGTCGAAGCCGCCGATGTAGAAGCTGCCATCGCTGAGGTTCAGGCGCCCCTCACCGGTAAAGCGCCAGTCACTGAAGTACCCGATGTAATGGCTGCCGTCCACGCCGGTCAGCTCACCCTTGCCGCTCAGGGCGCCTTCGCGGAACTCACCGGTCCACACGTCGCCGTCGGCGTTTTCGTAACGACCCTTGCCGTTGAGTTGGTTCTGCTTGAAGTGGCCGACGTACATGTCGCCTTCGGCGCTGTTGAAGGTACCGTTGCCTTCCAGTTGGCCATTGACGAAGCGTCCGCTGAACTGGTTGCCGCTGTCGTCGTTGCGCTGGCCTTCGCCGTTGGGCTTGCCGTGGGCAAATTGGCCCTGGTACTGGCTGCCGTCGGGCAGTTCCAGGCGGCCGAGGCCGGAGTATTGGTCGTCTTTGAATTCGCCGCGATAGGTCATTTGCCCCTCTTTGAGGGTGCCTTCGCCGTTGCGCCGGCCTTGCTTGAAACCGCCGACGTAGGTGTTGGCCGCCGTGGTCAGGGTGCCCTGGCCATCGAACAGGCCCTGCTGGAACTGGCCTTTATAGACCTCGCCATTGCTGCCATGCCATTCGCCCTGGCCGTGCCATTGGCCTTTGTCGAATTGCCCGGCGTACCAACTGCCGTTGGGATAATCCACCCGGCCCTGGCCTTGCAGCAGCCCATCGACTACATCCCCGCGATAACGCCCACCGTCCGGCAGCCGGGCATCGGGCGGCAACAGGGATTCGCCGTCGCCGCAAGCGGTGAGCAACAAGGCGAGAGCAAGGGGGACGAGTGGGCGCATAGCGGGATCCGGGTAATTGAGCGCCGAGTATGCCGCAGCGGGGGAAGCTATACCTAGTGGTCTGTGTGCGAATAAGGACTTGTCGGCGATGGCGCGGCTGCTGGCGCTATCGCCGGCAGGCCGGCTCCTACAGGTGTGTCAGACGAAGCACAGTGACAGCGACTCGGCGATGTAGGCCGGTTTTTCCTGGCCGTCGATTTCCAGGGTGCAGGTGGCCTTGAGCAGCCACTGGCCAGGCTTTTTCTCCGTGGCGTCGGTGAGGGTCACCGCCAGGCGTACCTTGGAGTTGACTTTCACCGGCTGGATAAAGCGCACGCTGTCCAGGCCGTAGTTGACCGCCATCTTCAAACCCTCGGGCATGATCAGGATGTCTTCGATCAATTTGGGGATCAGCGACAGCGACAGAAAGCCATGGGCGATGGTGCTGCCAAACGGAGTCTGGGCGGCTTTTACCGGGTCAACGTGGATGAACTGAAAATCGCCGGTCGCTTCCGCGAACAGGTTGATACGCTCCTGGTCGATGGTGAGCCATGCGGAACGTCCCAGTTCCTTGCCGACATATTCATTGAGTTGCGCTACAGGTACAAAGGGCATTGCGACTCTCCTTGGTTCATCTATCTCTCCCTGGCGGCACGGGCACGCTGGCGCCGGCAGGGGGTTGTTGTTTTAGGTGGTTTGCAGAGAACCAATGTAGATCATCATGGGCAAATGGCCCGGTCAACCCACCATGCTTTTGGCGAATGCCTGTTCATAGGAGCGGCGTGCTTATAATGCCCACGGGCTTTTGGGGGAGAAAAACCCATGTTGTTACGCGGTTTGACATGGCTGGTGTTGTTTCAATTGCTGGGCACGGCAATCAATCACTTGTTCCTGCCGGTTTTGCCGGGGCCGATTGTCGGCCTGCTGTTGCTGCTGGCGTATCTGGTGTGGCGCGGCGAGGTCGGTGAGCCACTGAGCCTGGCGGCCGGCAGCCTGTTGCGTTACCTGCCGTTGCTGCTGGTGCCGCCGGCAGTGGGAGTGATGGTGTATGCCAAGGACATTGCCGCCGACTTCTGGGCCATCGTCGGGGCGCTGGTGTTGTCGCTGGTGATTGCCATGGCCTTTGTCGGCGTGCTCATGCAAAAGCTGGTCAAGCGCCAGGCACAGCGGGAGGAGGGGCAATGACCTTCGATTGGCAGGGCGCGTGGGCTGCGGTGATCCACCATCCCTTGTTTGGCATCGGCATTACCCTGGGCGCCTATCAACTGGTGCTGGCGGGGTTCGAGAAAACTCGCTGGATCTTCCTGCAACCGGTGCTGGTCTCGATGTTGCTGGTGATCGGCGTGCTCCTGGGGTGCGGCCTGACCTATGTCGAATACCGCAAAAGTACCGAGATCATGAGCATCCTGCTGGGCCCGGCCACCGTGGCACTGGCGGTGCCGCTGTACCTGAACCTGCGACGGATTCGCCAGTTGTTCTGGCCGATTTTTACTACGCTGGTGGTGGGGGGCGTGTTTGCCACTGGCCTGTGCGTGTGGCTGGGTTGGTGGTTTGGCGCCGAACACATGGTGCTGATGACCATGGCGCCCAAGTCGGTGACCTCGCCCATCGCCATGCTGGTGGCCGAGCAGATCGGCGGCGTCGCGGCACTGGCCGCGGTGTTCGTGCTGATCACCGGGGTCATCGGGGCGATGATCGGGCCGGCCTTTCTGTCGTACCTGGGCGTGCACACCCCGGAGGCGCGGGGCATGGCCCTGGGCATGACCGCCCACGCGGTCGGCACCTCGGTGGCCTTGCAGGAAAGCGAGGAGTGCGGCGCCTTTGCGGCATTGGCGATGAGTTTGATGGGCGTGGCCACGGCAGTATTCCTGCCATTGGCCGTGTCTTTGGCGATTTAAGTCGGGTTTAAGGAACGCTTTATGAGTCTGGCGCTGTTCCCTCTCAATACTGTGCTGTTTCCAGGCTGCACCCTCGACCTGCAGCTGTTCGAGGCGCGCTACCTGGACATGATCAGTCGCTGTATGAAAAAGGGCGAAGGCTTTGGTGTGGTGTGCATCCTCGATGGCCAGGAAGTCGGCCTCGCGCCGGACGGCTATGCATTGATGGGGTGCGAAGCGCTGATTCGGGATTTCAAGCAGCAGGACAATGGCCTGCTGGGGATCCGTGTCGAGGGTGGGCGCAGGTTTCTGGTGCGGGAGGCGCAGGTCCAGCGCGATCAACTACTGGTCGCCGATGTCGAGTGGCTGCAAGAGCAGCCCGAGCGCCCGTTGGATGAGGAAGACGCCGACCTGTTGGCCCTGCTGCAGGCATTGGCCGAGCATCCGATGGTCGCCTCACTGGATATGGGGGCCGACGTGCACGGGCAGCAGGAACTGGGCAACCGCCTGGCCTACCTGTTGCCGTTTACCGACGCCGACAAGATCGAGCTGTTGCAGCTCGACGATCCGGTGCTGCGCCTGGATGCGATTCAGGTGCTGCTAGATGAATTGCAGGGCGAGCTGTTCGCTTGAGTGTCGTTATCTCGGAATAATCCATGACCGCTTCGGATTTTTCATCGTTGCCGCGTGCCCATCGCCTGAAATAGTGGAGGCTCCGCCACCACTATCAGGGAATGAACATGATTCGATTATCGCCATCGGAGCAACTGGTCTGGGACGCATTTTTTGTCAGCGTAACCGCGCAAGTGATTCAGCAGGCCCGCGATCGCGGCCCCGAATACATTGCCGAGCGGGCTGCCGAAATTGCCGATGAAATGTTGCTGGAGCGCCGGGAGCGCTGCGCCGAACGGCGTCACGCTCCCGTGGACTGGGTCGGCCCGGCCTAGCTCAGTAAGCGTAGCGCAGCAGGGCATGGGAGGTGCCGGTCAGGGCAAAGAACCCCAGGACCGCCACGCAACCCGGCACGATCAACCACCACACCTTCGGCGCCATGGGCGGCAGCAGGCTGTGGCGCTGGCTCAAGGTCAGGCTGAAGGCGCAGACCGTCATGGCCAGCAAGGTGCCGGCGAGGATATCGCTCGGCCAGTGGGCCCCCAGATACACCCGTGACAACGCAATGGCAGCGGCCGGAATGGCGCCCAGCAGCAGCCACGCCAGGCGCATGCGGGTCGGTTGGCCGCGCCCGGCCAGCACCGCCAGCGCGAGGAAGAACGCAAACGAGCCAGAGGCGTGACCGCTGGGCATGCTGAAGCTGGTCAGCGGGTCGACGAGGATTTCTGGCCGGCCGCGGGCAAAGAACAGCTTGCTCCCGGTGTTGATCAGCGCGGCCCCGAGCAGGGTGGCACCGACGAAAATCGCCTGGCGCCATTGTCGCGCCAGCAGCAGCAG
The DNA here is from genome assembly GCF_012985645.1 of Pseudomonas sp. WS 5410. NCBI lineage: Bacteria > Pseudomonadati > Pseudomonadota > Gammaproteobacteria > Pseudomonadales > Pseudomonadaceae > Pseudomonas > Pseudomonas sp. WS 5410. Next base: position 113,504 of record NZ_JAAQWS010000002.1, read on the forward strand.
GCCGGTCAGCACCGCGCTGGCGACGAACATCTTCTTGAACTCGCCCAACTGGGTGGTCATCACCATGATCCGGTCCATCGCCGGGCCTCGGTGTTCCTGGACCAGGGCCATCAAACCCTGGTCAAAATGGTTCAGGTACGGATAACCGATAAACATCGCGATCAACAACGCCAGGCTGGCGCAGCCCATCCACAACGTGGCCCGGCGATGGCCGCGCAGGGTGCTGTTGAGGGCGATGCCGAACAACACGGCCAGGCACGCGGCAACCACCCCGGCCTCGGGCCAGAACCCTTCGGGCAGCGGCAACCGAAACGCCGCGCCGGCGGCCCAGCCCGGCAACAGATAGGCGATTGACCAGCCGGTGGCGGCCAGCACGCTGACGGCGGCAAAGCGCGGGAACGGCATATCACACATCCCGGCGACCATGGGCAGCATGGGGCGCAATGGGCCGATGAAGCGTCCTACCAGCAGGCTGACGATGCCGTACTTCTGGAAGTAGGCCTCGGCCCCGTCCATCCACTCGGGATGATGGCGCAAGCCGGGCAGGCGCCGGATGTTCTGGTGGAAATGCCGGCCCAGGTAGTAGGAAATCCCGTCGCCCAAAAGCCCGCCGAGTAAGCCCAGCAGCAGGGTTTCACTCAGGGACAGCGCGCCGCTGCCGGCCAGTGCGGCAATCGCAAACAGCAGCACCGTGCCTGGCACGATAATCCCGGCGATGGCCAGGCATTCCACAAAGGCGACGATAAACACCGCCGCGGCCAGCCATTGCGGGTTAAGGGTCAGCCAGCCAGTAATGCCATCGAGCCATGGGCCCATACAATCCTCTCCATCAGTGGTGATGTCCCTCTATAGGGGCGAGCTTGTGTGGGAGCGGGCTTGCTCGCGATGCAGGCGACTCGGTATGACTGACAGACCGAGGTGATGCTATCGCGAGCAAGCCCGCTCCCCCATAAGCCCATTCCTGCAGGGCATATTTCAAATCAAAACGTAATCGCGGCCTTCGACCTGGCCGCGTCGCAACGGGTTCCGTGTGCAATAGGGCGCATAGCCGCCATCGACAAAGCGATACATCAGGTGTTCATCGCGCCCGCCGGGAATGCCCAGGCGGGTGGTCTGGATAATCTGCGTGGGGGCCAGGCCCACATCCTCGACGTACAGCCGCTCCTGGTCGAAGCGCTTGGCGTCCCACATTGGCACCTTTAAACCCAGGGCCTTGCACAGCAGGGTTTGCCCGGCGCAAAGCTTCTGGGCCGGGCGTGGACGGCCGCTGGCGTCGGGGTTGTTGAGGAGCATTTGCGCCAGGCTGGCAGGCCCTGATACCTCATCCACCCAGGGGTAGGCCGACTTGATCAGCACGGCATTGCCTGGCCCCTGGGCACTGAAGTTCAGGGAGTCACCGCCACGGGCGTAGTACATATAGATGTGGCCGCCATCCAGAAACAAAGCCTTACGCTTTTCTGTGTAGCCGAGGGACGCATGGCTGCCTTTTTCGGCCAAATAATAGGCTTCGGTTTCAATAATTCGCGCCGACAGCCACAACTCGCCGACCCGATGGCGGATGACTTTGCCCAGCAAATCTTTCGCGAGCGTTTGCGCGTCGCGGTCGAAAAAGCCATCAGGCAGGGGGTTGGCGGGGAGCTTTGGGTGAGAACTGGACATGACGATGGACGGTTGCGCAGGCCAAATGTGACAGGATGATATCAACTTCAGCCTTAATCACCGCTGAACGTCGAGTTTTTACAGTTCATTTCGACCATCCGCCCCTCACCGCTGTCCGTAGGACGGCGCGACAGCTATAATCTGCCGCTTTCCTCTTTGCCAAGATCCCACCAGACCATGACTGAGTCCGTTCTTGACTACATGACCCGCCTGGGTCGCGCTGCCCGTCAGGCCTCGCGGTTGATCGCCCGTGCGAGCACCGCGCAGAAGAACCGTGCCCTGCTGGCAGCCGCCGATGCTCTGGATGCCTCGCGCTCCGAGTTGACCGCTGCCAACGAGCTGGACCTGGCCAACGGCCGGGCCAATGGTCTGGAGCCGGCATTGCTGGATCGCCTGGCGCTGACGCCGGCCCGTATCGACGACATGATCGAAGGCTTGCGCCAGGTGGCCAAGCTGCCGGACCCCATCGGTGAGATCCGCGACATGCGCTACCTGCCGTCAGGTATCCAGGTCGGCAAGATGCGCGTGCCCCTGGGCGTGATCGGCATCATCTATGAGTCGCGGCCCAACGTGACCATCGACGCCGCGAGCCTGTGCCTGAAGTCCGGCAACGCCACCATCCTGCGCGGCGGCTCCGAAGCGATCCATTCCAACCGCGCCATCGCCGCCTGCATCCAGCAAGGCCTGGCCGTGGCCGAGTTGCCGGCTGAAGTGGTGCAAGTGGTGGAAACCACCGACCGCGCCGCCGTCGGGGCGCTGATCACCATGCCGGAGTTTGTCGACGTAATTGTTCCACGCGGCGGCAAGGGCCTGATCGAACGTGTCAGCCGCGATGCCAAGGTGCCAGTTATCAAACACCTGGATGGCGTCTGCCATGTGTTTATCGACGTGGCGGCCGATCTCGACAAGGCGATCCGCATTGCCGATAACGCCAAGACCCACCGCTACGCGCCGTGCAACACCATGGAAACCCTGTTGGTCCACGCCGGCATTGCCGAGCGCGTGTTGCCGCCGCTGGCTGCAATCTACCGTGACAAAGGCGTGGAGTTGCGGGGTTGCGAGCGTACCCGGGCATTGCTGGGCAGCGACGTGATCGAAGCCACCGAGCAGGACTGGTACACCGAATACACGGCGCCGATCCTGTCGATTCGTATCGTCGATGACCTGGACCAGGCCATCGAGCACATCAATACCTACGGCTCCAAGCATACCGACGCCATTGTTTCCGAGCATTTCAGCGATGCCCGGCGTTTCCTCACCGAAGTAGACTCTGCTTCGGTGATGATCAACGCCTCGACGCGTTTTGCCGACGGCTTCGAGTACGGCCTGGGGGCGGAGATCGGGATTTCCACGGACAAGCTGCATGCCCGTGGCCCGGTGGGCCTGGAAGGCCTGACCAGCGAGAAGTACGTGGTCTTTGGCGATGGTCATGTGCGCACTTGATGGGTAAACGCATCGGGCTGCTCGGCGGTACCTTCGACCCCGTGCACATCGGCCATTTGCGCAGTGCCCTGGAAGTGGCGGATACCCTCGGGCTGCAAGAGCTGCGGCTGATCCCCAATGCCAGGCCGCCGCACCGGGACACACCGCAGGTCAGCGCGCAGGAGCGCCTGGCGATGGTGCAGTGTGCGGTGGCCGGGATTGCCCCGTTGGTGGTGGACGACCGCGAGCTCAAACGCGATAAACCGTCCTACACTATCGACACCCTGGAACAGACGCGGGCCGAGTTGGCCGCCGATGACCAGTTGTTTCTGCTTTTGGGCTGGGACGCATTTTGCGGACTGCCCACTTGGCATCGCTGGGAAGAGTTGCTCCAGCATTGCCACATCCTGGTTTTGCAACGCCCGGATGCCGACAGCGAACCGCCGGATGCCTTGCGCAACCTGCTGGCAGCGCGGTCGGTAAGTGACCCACAGGCCCTGACCGGGCCGAGCGGGAATATTGCATTCGTCTGGCAGACCCCGCTTGCGGTGTCCGCCACCCAGATCCGTCAACTGCTGGCCAGCGGTAAGTCGGTACGTTTCCTGGTGCCTGACGCGGTCCTGGCCTACATCGATGCGCACGGGCTTTACCGTGCGTCGAACTGAAAAGGCGCGCTTGAAGGCACGAATAGTCGTGTATTGAAGCGCCCGAACTAATGAGCAAAACGAGTTTTATATGACGAACAAAGACGTAAGCAAAGTTAAGCGCAAAGGCACGTTCAAGAGCGCACCGTTGCCAGTGGAAGCCCTGCTGGTCCCGGCCCCTGAAGGCGAAGCGCTGGTCGCGCTGGCCGTAGCCGCCCTGGAAGACGTGAAGGCCCAGGACATCCAGGTCCTGGACGTGCGCGACAAGCAAAGCATCACCGACTTCATGATCATCGCCACCGGTACCTCCAACCGCCAGATCGGCGCGATGCTGGACAAGGTTCGCGAAGCCGTCAAAGCCCAGGGCGTCAAGCCACTGGGTGAAGAAGGCAAGGGCGATAGCGACTGGGTGCTGGCTGACCTGGACACCGTGATCGTACACATGATGACCAGCAACGCTCGCCAGTTCTACGACCTGGAGCGTCTGTGGAAAGGCGCCGAGCAGAGCCGTGCTGCCGATGGCAAGCACCACAGCCCTGAAGTCGGTCACGCGCACTTCGACAAGCTCAACAAAGACCAGGAATAAGGAACGGCTGTGCGCCTGCGTCTGATCGCTGTCGGTTCACGCATGCCCAAGTGGGTGGAAGAAGGCTGGCATGAATATGCCAAGCGTCTGCCATCCGAATTGGCGCTGGAACTGGTGGAAATACCCCTCAACACCCGGGGCAAGAACGCCGATGTGGCGCGCTTTATCCGTCAGGAAGGCGAGGCGATGCTGGCCAAGGTCGGTGCCAACGAGCGCATCGTCACCCTTGAGGTGCACGGCAAACCCTGGAGCACCGAGCAGTTGGCGGTGGAACTGGATCGCTGGCGCCTGGATTCGCGCACGGTCAACTTCATGGTCGGCGGCCCCGAGGGGCTGGCGCCGGAAGTCTGTGCACGGGCCGATCAGCGCTGGTCGCTGTCGCCCCTGACGTTGCCCCATCCGCTGGTGCGGATTCTGATTGGTGAACAGCTGTATCGCGCCTGGACAGTCCTGTCCGGGCACCCTTACCACAAATAGTCTGCGCCCTGCCTGATGACCCAGCCGATCCGCATCAAGGACCACGAGAAAGACGCACGTCTTGTACGCGCGCGCGTGATCTTTGGCGCGATCGCGGTGGTGGCGTTGATGTGCGTGTTGATCGCCCGCCTGTATTACCTGCAGGTGATCCAGTACGAGTATCACTCCACGTTGTCGGAAAACAACCGGGTGCATGTGCAGCCGATCCCGCCAACCCGTGGCCTGATTTTCGACCGCAATGGCGTGGTGATTGCCGATAACCGGCCCAGTTTCAGCCTGAGCATGACCCGCGAACGGTCCGGTGACTGGCAGCAGATCCTTGATGTGATTGTCGAGGTGCTGCAACTGACGCCGGAAGACCGGGCGATCTTCGAGAAGCGCATGAAGCAGGGGCGGCGCCCGTTTGAACCGGTGCCGATCCTGTTTGAGCTGACTGAAGAGCAGATCGCCAGGATCGCCGTGAACCAGTTCCGCCTGCCGGGGGTGGAGGTGGTGGCGCAACTGGTGCGGCATTACCCGCAGGGGGCGCACTTTGCCCACTCGGTCGGTTATATGGGGCGGATCAACGAAAAAGAGCTGAAAACCCTCGATCCGGTCAATTACAGCGGCACCCACCATATCGGCAAGACCGGTATCGAGCGCTTCTACGAGCCGGAGCTGCACGGCCAGGTGGGTTACGAGGAAGTCGAGACCAACGCACGTGGCCGGGTGCTGCGGGTGCTCAAGCGCACCGACCCGATTCCCGGCAAGGACATTGTCCTGAGCCTGGATATCAAGCTGCAGGAGGCCGCGGAAATGGCCCTCGGCGGGCGTCGTGGTGCGGTGGTCGCGCTGGACCCGAACACCGGCGAGGTCCTGGCCATGGTCAGCCAGCCGAGTTTCGACCCCAACCTGTTTGTCACCGGGATCAGCTTCAAGGCCTATGCCGAGTTGCGTGATTCCATCGACCGGCCGTTGTTCAACCGGGTGCTGCGCGGTCTGTATCCACCGGGTTCGACCATCAAGCCGGCGGTGGCGATTGCCGGCCTGGATGCCGGTGTCGTGACTGCTTCCAGCCGGGTCTACGATCCGGGTTACTACATGTTGCCCAACTACGATCACAAATACCGTAACTGGAACCGTACCGGCGACGGCTATGTGGACCTGGATACGGCGATCATGCGTTCCAACGACACCTACTTCTATGACCTGGCCCACAAGCTGGGGATTGATCGTTTATCGACCTACATGGGCAAGTTCGGCCTCGGTCAGAAAGTGTCCCTGGATATGTTTGAAGAATCCCCAGGCCTGATGCCGTCCCGCGAGTGGAAGCGCGCCACCCGGCGCCAGGCCTGGTTCCCCGGTGAGACGCTGATCCTGGGGATCGGCCAGGGCTATATGCAGGCCACGCCCTTGCAACTGGCCCAGGCCACGGCGCTGGTGGCCAGCAAAGGCAAGTGGATTCGTCCGCACCTGGCCAAGACCATCGAGGGTGAACAGCCGGTGGATGAAAACCCGATCCCGGACATCGTCCTGCGCGACCCGTCCGACTGGGCCAAGGTCAACCACGGCATGCAACAAGTGATGCACGGCGCGCGAGGCACGGCGCGCAAGGCGGCCATTGGCGCGCAGTATCGGATTGCCGGCAAGAGCGGGACCGCCCAGGTGGTCGCAATCAAGCAGGGCGAGAAATACGACCGCTCCAAAGTCCAGGAACGCCATCGCGACCACGCCTTGTTCGTCGGTTTCGCCCCGGCCGACAACCCGAAAATCACCGTGGCGGTGATGGTCGAGAACGGCGAGTCCGGTTCCGGCGTGGCCGCCCCGGTGGTGCGCCAGATCATGGACGCCTGGTTGCTGGACCAGGACGGCAAGCTCAAGCCTGAGTTTGCCAACCCTTCAAGCGCGGAGGCTACGGCCCGTGAAGAGTAATTTCGACCGCATTCTCTCCAGTGAGGATGTGATGCGCCGCCGCGCCACCTTGTTGCAGCGCATGCACATTGATGGCCCGTTGCTGATCCTGCTGCTGACCCTGGCAGCCGGTAGCCTGTTCGTGCTGTATTCGGCCAGTGGCAAGAACTGGGACCTGCTGATCAAGCAGGCGTCCTCGTTTGGCCTGGGCCTGTTGTCGATGGTGGTTATCGCCCAGCTGGAGCCGCGCTTCATGGCGCGCTGGGTGCCGCTGGGGTATGTCGCCGGGGTGCTGCTGCTGGTGGTGGTGGACGTCATGGGTCACAACGCCATGGGCGCCACCCGTTGGATCAATATCCCGGGGGTGATTCGCTTCCAACCGTCGGAATTCATGAAGATCCTCATGCCGGCCACCATCGCCTGGTACCTGGCCAAGCGCACCTTGCCGCCGCAGCTCAAGCATGTGGGGATCAGCCTGATCCTGATCGGCATTCCATTCATTCTGATCGTGCGCCAGCCGGACCTCGGCACCGGCCTGCTGATTCTTGCTGGCGGTGCATTCGTGTTGTTCATGGGCGGTCTGCGCTGGCGCTGGATCGTCAGTGTGCTGGTGGCGGCTGTGCCGGTGGCTGTCGCCATGTGGTTCTTCTTCATGCACGATTATCAGAAGCAGCGAGTCCTGACCTTCCTCGACCCCGAGAGCGATCCGCTGGGCACCGGCTGGAACATCATCCAGTCCAAGGCGGCCATCGGTTCCGGCGGCGTGTTTGGCAAGGGTTGGTTGCTGGGCACCCAGTCGCACCTGGACTTCCTGCCGGAAAGCCACACTGACTTTATTATCGCGGTGATGGGCGAGGAGTTCGGCCTGGTGGGCATCTGCGCACTGTTGCTGATCTACTTGCTGTTGATCGGGCGTGGCCTGGTGATTACCGCGCAAGCGCAGACGTTGTTCGGCAAATTGCTTGCCGGCGCGCTGACAATGACTTTTTTTGTTTACGTTTTCGTCAACATCGGTATGGTCAGTGGCCTGCTGCCGGTGGTTGGGGTGCCGTTGCCGTTCATTAGCTACGGCGGAACTTCGTTGGTGACATTACTGTCAGCGTTTGGGGTCTTGATGTCGATCCATACCCATCGCAAGTGGATCGCACAGGTTTGAATAAGGTGAAGATGTCAATGCAAGCAATGCGCGGCTGGGCTGCTCGGTATGCGTCCTGTCTGGGCTTGGTGGGCGCCTTTGGCGCTGCACAGCCAGCCCTGGCCGGCGATTACGACGGCTCGCCCCAGGTCGCCGAGTTTGTCGGTGAGATGACGCGTGACTATGGTTTCGCCGGCGAACAACTGATGGGCGTGTTCCGCGAGGCCCAGCGCAAGCAGTCGATCCTCGATGCGATCTCTCGCCCCGCCGAGCGCGTCAAACAGTGGAAGGACTATCGCCCGATGTTCCTCACCGACGCCCGGGTGGCGCGGGGTGTGGACTTCTGGCGCCAGCACGAGGCCGTACTGGCCCGTGCCGAGCAGGAATATGGCGTGCCGGCCCAGGTGATCGTGTCGATTATCGGCGTTGAAACCTTTTACGGGCGCAATACCGGCAGCTACCGGGTGATCGACGCCTTGTCGACCCTGGGCTTCGATTACCCGCCCCGTGCCGAATTCTTCCGCAAGGAACTGCGCGAGTTCCTGCTGCTGGCCCGTGAAGAGCAGGTCGACCCATTGACCCTCAAAGGCTCCTACGCCGGGGCCATGGGCCTGCCACAGTTCATGCCGAGCAGCTTTCGCGCCTACGCCGTGGATTTTGACGGTGATGGCCATATCAACATCTGGAGCAACCCCGATGATGCCATCGGCAGCGTTGCCAGCTACTTCAAGCGTCACGGCTGGGTGGCTGGCGAGCCGGTGGTGATTCGCGCCGATGTCACGGGCGATCGCGCCGATGAAGGCCTGACCCAGGGCATCGAACCGGTGAAAACCGTCGGGGAGTTGCGGGCGCTGGGCTGGTCAAGTCATGATGCGCTGCGCGATGATATGCCGGTTACCGCCTTCCGCCTGGAGGGCGCAGACGGCCCGGAATACTGGATGGGCCTGAAGAATTTTTACGCAATCACGCGTTATAACCGCAGTGTGATGTACGCCATGGCCGTACATCAGCTGTCAGACATGCTGGTTCAAGCACGGGGCGTCAAGTAATGCGGGTATCGCCGATCAATAAACCGCTCAAGCTGGTGGCGCTTGCCGCATTGTCCTTGCTGGTTGTCAGTTGCTCCACCAGCCGTGCGCCGGTGCAGAAGGCCGGTGGCCCGGTAGTTCGCGCGCAGCCGGGGCTGGATATCAACCGGGCTCACAAGGACGGCGCGCCGTGGTGGGACGTCGACGTCTCGCGCATCCCGGATGCCACGCCGACCCTGCATACCGGCAACTATAAAGCCAACCCCTACACGGTACTGGGCAAGACCTACTTCCCGCTGCAGGAATCCAAGAACTATGTGCAGTCGGGCACCGCGTCCTGGTACGGCACCAAGTTCCACGGGCAGAACACCGCCAACGGCGAAGTGTATGACCTGTACGGCATGAGCGCGGCCCACAAGACCTTGCCGCTGCCGGCCTATGTACGGGTGACCAACCTGGACAACAACCGCGTGGTAATCCTGCGGGTCAACGACCGTGGGCCGTTCTACTCCGACCGAATCATCGACTTGTCCTACGCAGCCGCGAAAAAACTCGGCTATGCCGAATCCGGCACGGCGCGGGTCAAGGTCGAAGGCATCGATCCGGCCCAGTACTGGGCCCAGCGCGGCAAGCCAGCGCCATTGATGCTCAATGAACCACAAAGCGCCCAACCGCAGATCACCGCTTCGGCGGGCAAGGTCGAGCAGTGGACGCCGCCGCCCCAGCAGCACGCCGCGCCAGTCGTGGCGGTGCCACAGGCGGCGCCGGGCAATGCAGCGGGCGGGCAGTACCTGCAAGTCGGCGCTTTCGCCAACCCGGATGCGGCAGAACTGTTAAGGTCCAAGCTCAGCGGGATGGTCAGCGCGCCAGTCTTTATCAGCTCCATTGTGCGTAACCAGCAGACCCTGCACCGGGTACGCCTGGGCCCCATCGGCTCGGCGGGCGAGATTGCCCAGGTACAGAACAGCGTGCGATTGGCCAACCTGGGTCAGCCCAGCGTGGTCGGCGCCGAATAAGCAGTAGCGGATCGAGGGTGCTGGCACGCTTGCGCGCCGGGGCCCTGGTTGCAGGCTCTTCGAATAATAAAAACCCGAAGGCAAGGGTTGAGCTGGCAACTGAATACGCGACAGCCTGGTGACGGGCTGTCTGAATGTTTTGCCCGCGAGGGCAAGTTTCCATAAGCAATTTCGAGAGACGGATGAACATCACCACCTTAGCCAAACGCCTGTGCCTGCTTGTCCCGCTGATCATTGCGCCCGCTGCCTGGGCCGTCGAAATGATGCCAGCGCCACCGCAACTGGCTGCCAAGTCCTACGTGCTCATGGATGCCGCCAGCGGCAACGTGCTGGTCGAAAACAACGGTGACCAGCGCCTGCCGCCGGCCAGCCTGACCAAGCTGATGACCGCCTATATCGCGACCCTGGAAATCCGTCGCGGCCAGATCGGTGAAAACGATCCGGTGACCGTCAGCGAAAACGCCTGGCGCACCGGCGGTTCGCGGATGTTCATCAAGGTTGGCTCCCAGGTCACTGTCAGCGACCTGCTGCACGGCATCATCATCCAGTCCGGTAACGACGCCAGCGTCGCCCTGGCCGAACACATTGCCGGCAGCGAAGATGCATTTGCCGACATGATGAACAAAACCGTGACTGACCTGGGCATGACCAACAGTCACTTCATGAACCCGACCGGCCTGCCAAACCCAGACCACTACTCGTCGGCCCATGACATGGCGATCCTGGCGCGCGCGATCATTCGTGTCGACCCGGTGCACTACGCCATCTACTCCCAGAAAGAATTCTTCTGGAACAACATCAAGCAGCCTAACCGCAACCTGTTGCTGTGGCGCGACAAGACCGTCGACGGCCTGAAAACCGGGCATACCGACGAAGCCGGCTACTGCATGGTGTCCTCGGCTGTGCGTGACGGCCAACGTCTGATCGCCGTGGTGTTCGGCACCAACAGCGAACAGGCCCGTGCGGCGGAAACCCAGAAGCTGCTGACCTATGGCTTCCGTTTCTTCGAAACCCAGACCTTCTACCAGAAGGGTGCCGAACTGGCCCAGGCTCCTGTGTGGAAAGGCACCGAGCGTCAAGTCAAGGCCGGCCTGGCTGACGACCTGACCCTGACCATGCCTAAAGGCCAGCTGAAGAAGCTGGCTGCCAGCATGACCATGAACCCACAACTGACCGCGCCAATCGCCAAGGGCGATGTGATCGGTAAAGTCGAAGTGAAGCTGGACGACAAAGTCGTACACAGCGCCGATCTGATCGCACTCGACGCCGTTGAGGAAGGTGGTATCTTCCGCCGCGTGTGGGATAGCATCCGTCTATTCTTCTACGGCTTGTTCAACTGATTGTGTGCACCCGCAAGGCCCCGCGTTGATCCGACGCGGGGCTTTGCCCGTCGCCACGGCTTACCGCTTACGAGGCCGTTTCGCCATGACCGATAAAGAAGTAAAGGCGCCAAAGATCGAATTCCCGGTGACGGACTATCCCGTCAAGGTGATCAGCGATACCGGTGTGGGCAACAAAGACAAGATCCTCGAGATCATGCGTAAACACGCAACGATCAACGACAACCGTGTGGATGAGCGCTTGAGCACCAACGGTAAGTACACCACGATTCAGTTGCACATCGTTGCGACCGGTCAAGACCAGCTTTACGACATCAACAGCGAACTGCGAGCCACCGGTTTCGTACATATGGTGTTGTGATGTCGCAGGTCCTGGGCTTTCGCGAGCTCGGCCAGATGGCGTACGAGCCGGTCTGGCACGCCATGCAGCGCTTTACCAATGAGCGCGGCAGCTCGGCTCCCGACGAAATATGGCTGGTGGAACACCCGCCGGTATTCACCCAGGGCCAGGCTGGCAAGGCTGAGCATCTACTACTTCCGGGTGATATTCCGGTGGTGCAGGTCGACCGAGGTGGTCAAGTGACTTACCATGGGCCCGGACAACTGGTGGCTTATTTGCTGCTGGATGTGCGCAAGCTGGGTTACGGCGTGCGTGAGCTGGTCAGTCGCATGGAAAACTGCCTGATCGAGCTGCTGGCCAGTTATGGTGTGACTGCCGCGGCCAAGCCCGATGCTCCAGGTGTGTATGTCGACGGCGCGAAAATCGCCTCCCTGGGCCTGCGCATCCGCCATGGCTGTTCCTTTCATGGCCTGGCCCTGAACGTGGACATGGACCTGGCGCCGTTTCGCCGGATCAATCCCTGTGGTTACGCCGGTTTGGCCATGACCCAGTTGAGCGATCACGCAACACCCCTAGAATTTGCCGAGGTAAGTGCCCGGCTGCGCGCGCAGCTCGTCAAACACCTCGACTATGCTGAGCAGACGACCCTGACGGGCGGAATCGACTGATATGACTACTGATGTTGTGCAAACCATGATCCCGACGCTGGACATTACCGAGCGTCCGGCCCCGGCTCCGCGTGCCAAGGTGGAAGCCGGCGTCAAGCTGCGCGGCGCCGAGAAGGTTGCACGCATCCCGGTGAAGATCATTCCGACCACCGAGCTGCCGAAAAAGCCCGACTGGATCCGCGTGCGCATCCCGGTCTCGCCGGAAGTCGACCGTATCAAGGCGCTGCTGCGTAAGCACAAGCTGCACAGTGTGTGCGAAGAGGCCTCGTGCCCGAACCTGGGCGAGTGCTTCTCCGGCGGCACCGCGACCTTCATGATCATGGGTGACATCTGCACCCGTCGTTGCCCGTTCTGCGACGTTGGCCATGGCCGGCCGAAGCCACTGGACGTCAACGAGCCGGAAAGCCTGGCCATCGCCATCGCCGACTTGAAACTCAAGTACGTGGTGATCACCTCGGTAGACCGCGATGACCTGCGCGACGGCGGTGCTCAGCACTTTGCCGACTGCATCCGCGAAATCCGCAAACTGTCGCCGAACGTGATGCTCGAGACCCTGGTCCCGGACTACCGTGGCCGTATGGACGTCGCCCTGGAAATTACCGCCGCCGAGCCGCCAGATGTGTTCAACCACAACCTGGAAACCGTTCCGCGCCTGTACAAGGCTGCGCGTCCGGGTTCGGACTACCAGTGGTCGCTGACCCTGCTGCAGAAATTCAAGCAGATGATGCCGCACATCCCGACCAAGTCCGGGCTGATGCTGGGCCTGGGCGAAACCGACGAAGAAGTCATCGAAGTCATGAAGCGCATGCGCGAACACGACATCGACATGCTGACCCTCGGCCAGTACCTGCAACCGTCGCGCAGCCACTTGCCGGTGCAGCGTTTCGTGCACCCGGACACCTTTGCCTGGTTTGCCGAAGAAGGCTACAAGATGGGCTTCAAGAACGTCGCGTCGGGCCCGCTGGTACGTTCGTCGTACCACGCCGACGAACAGGCCAAGCTGGTCAAGGCTAGCCTGGTTTCCTAAACCTTGGCGCCGATCCATTTGTGTGGATGGGCGTGTAGGGGGGCTGGTTTGTGTGGGAGCGGGCTTGCCCGCGATAGCATCGCCTCGGTGCAACTGATACACCGAGGCGTGTGCATCGCGGGCAAGCCCGCTCCCACAGTTCGTTGCGCTGCACAGAATAGGGAGAACCAAGGATGACTAACCCGCTTGCCACCGTCGTACCCGCCCTGCGCGCCGAAGGTGTGATCGGCCTCATTGCCCCCGCTGGCCCCGCCGCGCTGGATGTTGAAAAGGCCGGGCAATGGATGCGCGCCCGTGGCTACGAGCTGCGGATTTTCTCGGGGGTGTATGAGCGCGATGGCTATCTGGCCGGCAGCGATAAAGTACGCCTGCGCGACCTGCACGCGGCCTTCGCCGACCCCGAGATCGACGCCATCTTCTGTCTGCGCGGTGGCTACGGCACCCCACGCTTGCTCGATAGCGTGGATTTCGAGCTGCTGGCAGCCAATCCCAAGCCCTTCGTCGGCTACAGCGATATCACCGCGCTGCACTTGGCGATCAGCCGCTACGCCGGCTTCGTGACCTTCCACGGCCCGATGCTCAATGCCGACCTGCTCGGTGACAAGCAACAGCCCACTGAGTCATCACTGTTCAGCCTGCTGCGCGGCCAGCTGGGCGCTGGCAGTGTGCTGGCGCACCCAGTGGCGTACCCGCTGACCACCATTGAGCCTGGCATCGCCTGTGGGCGCTTGCTGGGGGGCAACCTGTCGATGATCGCGGCGGTGATGGGCACGCCCTTCGAGCTTGATGCCGAGGGCATCATCCTGTTTATCGAGGACGTCAACGAGCCAATCTATCGCATCGACCGCCTGCTGACGCACTTGCGCCTGGCGGGCAAGCTGGCGCAGGTGCGCGGTGTGCTGGTGGGGGATGTGGCGGGAGTGGATAACGTCGCGCTGGAGCGGCTGCTGAAACAGACCTTCCAACCGTTCTGCGTTCCGGTCCTGTCCGGCTGGCGCAGCGGCCATTGCGACCCCAATCTGACCTTGCCGATGGGCGCCTTGGTGCGCCTGGATGCGGGGGAACAGCGGCTGGTGCTGGAGCAGGATGTGGTGTCTAGGCTCTGAGTGTTTTGCCGCCTGTCGGCACGCTATCGCGAGCAAGCTGGCTCCCACAGGGAATTGCATTCCAAATGTGGGAGCGGCAGTCGCCCTACACCGATCTAGCGGCTACGCAACGACTCCAACAATTTCACCGTCGGATATCCATCCGCCGGCCAGCCCAACGACTGCTGCGCCGCACGAATCGCCTTGCGCGTATTGGCGCCGATAATCCCGTCCGGGTTGCCGGCCTCATAGCCATTGGCGCTCAACACCGTCTGCAACTCGATGCGCTGGGAGCGGGTCAGTGGCAGTTCATCCGTTGGCCAATCGCCGCGAATCACCCCACCGCCGCCAAAACGCTCGGACAACAGGCCGACCGCCAGGGCGTAGGACGACGAGTTGTTGTACTTGAGGATTGCGCGGAAGTTATCCAGCACCAGGAACGCCGGGCCACGATGGCCGGCCGGCAGCAGCAGGGCGGCCGACAGCGTTTCTACGTTGGGCGGCACGCTGGCACCGGCCGGCACCCGCAGGCCCAGCTTCAACCATTCGCCGACCGGCTTGCGCACCACGCCATCAGCCAGGGCGTAATCGAAGTTTGTCGGCAATTGCTGCACCTCAAAGCCCCACGGCTGGCCTTTCTGCCAGCCCGAGCTTTGCAGGTAGTGCGCAGTGGAGGCGAGGGCGTCGGCCGAGCTGTTCCAGATGTCGCGGCGACCGTCGCCGTCGAAGTCCACGGCGTGGGTGTTGTAGGTGGTCGGTATGAACTGGGTCTGGCCCATGGCGCCGGCCCACGAACCGCGCATCTGTTCGGCTGGAATGTCACCGTGCTGGATGATTTGCAGCGCGGCCAGCAACTGCGCCTGGGCGAATGCCGGCCGGCGGCCTTCATAGGCCAGGGTCGCCAGGGAGCGGATCACCGAGTTATTGCCCTGGAACGAACCGAAGTTACTTTCCATGCCCCACACCGAGACCAGCACCTGGCGATCAACGCCGTAGCGCTGTTCGATGCTTTGCAGGATATCGGCGTGCTTGATCAGCAAGGCCTGGCCATTGCGTACGCGCAGCGCCGACAAGGCACCGTTGAGGTATTCCCACACCGGGCGGGAAAACTCCGGCTGGCTGCGGTCGGCGCGGATGACCGCCATGTCGGGGGTGACGTTGGCGAAGGCGGTGTCGAATACCGTCGGGGTGATACCGGCCTTCAGGGCCTCGACGCGAAAACCTGCCTGCCATTCGGCAAAGGTCTGGGTCGGTTGGATATCGAGATTGGTCACCGCCAGGGGCGCAACTACGGCGGGGGCGGCAACCGGTGCGGTCTGGAGCGTGGGCAGGGGCTGAGCGTCGGCGGCGGTGGGTTTTTCGGCGCAGGCGACTAACAGGATCAGGCTGGAGGCAGCAATCAATTGGCGAAGGTGCCAACGACGGGAAAGACTAGAGGGCATGCACAGGTCCAGGAAATACGAATCAGGTGCAGACCTTATCATGCCAGAGGGGCGCTTGCCTTCAGGCAGCCAGAAAGTAAGAAGCCTCCCAGCTATTAGACTGGAAGGCTTCGCGGCGGTAGCTGCCTTTGCCTTTGCCGGCGCGTTCCTGGCGACTGCGGAACAACGGCTGGGCGATGATGGATTTGGCCTTGTTGGGGCCATGCTTGGATGGCTTTTTGCTCATGATCGGGACTCTCCGATGGGGTGGGTGATGCGGTGCAAATCATCTGCCGAAGTCTGCCGGCTGTCCAGCCCGGCGCGATGTAGGAAATATCAAAAACCTGAATACGGCGACGATCAAAACTGTAGGAGCTGGCTTGCCTGCGATGGCATCACCACCGCATGACTGACACACCGAGGCGCCTGCATCGCAGGCAAGCCAGCTCCTACATTGGTTTTGTGGTGGTTGGGCGAGCGTGCTATTCGGCGGGCAGTGCCAGGCGCTGGCCGGACATCAGCAGCGACAAACGGCTCAAGCTCATCCACGGCGACCCTGCGGCCTGGCCCTTGATCTGCGCGTCGATGCGTTGGGCTTCGAGCAACAATTGCGCCCAGCGTTGCGCCGAGTGCCGTTGCAGGGCCTTGCTCATCAGGGGCTTGCGCTTGTCCCACACCGGCGGGCGGGCCTGGCTGAAGGCCTTGTCCAGAGGGGTGCCCTGGCTGTACTGCAGGGCGATATTGGCCAGCAAGCGCAGTTCCCGGGCCAGCGCCCAGAGAATCACCGGCGGCTCGACCCCTTCACCGCGCAGCCCTTCGAGCATGCGCAAGGCGTGGGCCGCATCACCGTTGAGGATTGCGTCCACCAGCCCGAATACGTCAAAGCGTGCGCTGTCGGCCACCGCGCCCTGCACGGTCTCGACGGTGATCTGGCCACCTTCGGCCATCAGCTTGAGCTTTTCGATTTCCTGGGCCGCCGCCAGTAGGTTGCCTTCAACCCGGGCCGCGATCAGTTCGACTGCGTCCTGGCTGGCAGACAATCCGGCTTGCGACAGGCGTTGGCGAATCCATTGCGGCAACTGACTGCTGTCCACCGGCCAGATCTGGATGAACTGGGTCTGTGCCCCTTCCACCAGCGCCTTGCCCCATTTGGTTTTCTGCGCGCTGCCATCGAGCTTGGGCAGGCTGATCAGCAACAGCGTGTCCTCGGCGGGGCGGGCGCAGTACTCCATCAGGGCTGCCGCGCCTTTGTCGCCGGGCTTGCCCGAGGGCAGGCGCAGTTCCAGCAGGCGTTTTTCGGCAAACAGCGACATGCTGGCCCCGGCCTGGAGCAGGGTGCCCCAGTCAAAGCTGGCGTCGGCGCTGAACACCTGGCGTTCATCAAAGCCTTGCTGGCGCGCAGCCTGGCGAATGGTGTCGGCGGCTTCCTGGCACAACAGCGGATCATCGCCACTGACGATGTACACGGGCGCGAGGTTGCCTTGCAGGTGTTTGGCGAGTTGGGCGGGGGCGAGTTTCATAGGCTGGATGGACGGGGCGCATGACGCGCCCCGTCTGGTTTACTCGGCAGGGACTTCAACAGGCGATTGCTTGGGAATGCTGTTTTCATAGTCCTGCGCGGCTTTCAGCGCCTCGGCATCCGCCTTGGCCTTGGCGTCGGCAGTCTGCTGCAGGGCATCGAGCTGGGCCGGGCTGATCATCTGCAGGCGCAGGACCATACGCTGGACCAGGTCACGGCGCATTTCATTGCGCACCTGATTGACCTCAGTGTCGGAACCGACCAGGTTGTTGCCGTCGTGCGTCACGACTTTCTGCACTTGCAGTTTGTCGCTGATCAGCGGCAACTGGTCGTGGCCCTGGATCTGGAACATGAGCACGCTGCTCAACTCGATGTCCGAAGACCGGCCGGCACTGGCGTAGCTGAGGTTACGCTGGGTCTCTTTCTCGTCGATCAGCACCAGCTTGTAAGCTGCGCCGTTATAGACTTTGACGCCGCTGTTTTCCAGAGTTTGGCGCAGCTGGGTCACGGTTTCACCATAGGAGTTGCGCGCGCTGACATCCAATTCCTTGATCGCCAGTTCCGTGGTGCCGGTGCCGCGCAGCTGGAAGCCGCATGCGCTCAGCAGTACGGCAAGGCCCATAACCAGCAAGTTGCGTTTGATCATTTTATTGCTCCCCTTGAAACCATGTGGGCCTTATCGAGGCCCTGGAGGTTTTGTTCGGCGCCAGGGCTCTTGCCCTGGCGCCCGATCCGATTAGCTAGCGACGATATTGACCAGTTTACCGGGCACTACGATCACTTTGCGGATCGTCAGGCCTTCGGTGAAGCGCAGCACGTTCTCATTGCAGCGCGCAGCGGCTTCGACTTCTTCGCGGCTGGCGCTGGCAGGCATGTCGATCTGGCCGCGCAGTTTACCGTTGACCTGAATCACCAGTTGCAGCGTGTCCTGGACCAGGGCGCTGTCATCCGCGACCGGCCATGCAGCATCGATCACCGCGCCGCTGTGGCCCAACTGGCTCCACAGGTCGTGGCTGATGTGCGGGGTGATCGGCGCCAGCAGCAGGACGACTGCTTCCAGGCCTTCCTGCACCAGTGCACGGTCTTGTTCGGTAGCCTGCGGGGCTTTTTCCAGCACGTTCATCAGCGTCATCACCTGGGCGATGGCGGTGTTGAATTTATGGTGCTGGCCCACGTCCTGGCTGGCTTGCTTGATGGCCAGGTGGGTGCTGCGGCGAATGAGTTTCTGCTCGTCGCTCAACGACGCCACGTCCAGTTTGCCCGGCAAGCCCTGGCTGATATGGCCATGGGCCAGGCGCCAGACGCGCTTGAGGAAGCGGTGCGAACCTTCGACGCCAGAGTCCGACCATTCGGCGCTCATATCGGGCGGCGAGGCGAACATCATGAACAGGCGGCAGGTGTCGGCGCCGAACTGGTCGATCATCGACTGCGGGTCGACGCCGTTGTTCTTCGACTTGGCCATCTTCTCGGTACCGCCGATTTCCACCGGCAGGCCGTCGGATTTCAACTTGGCACTGATCACCTTGGCTTTGCTGTCACGCTCCAACTCGACGTCCGCCGGGTTGAACCAGGTGTAGGCGCCATTGGCTTCGCGGCGATAGTAAGTCTCGGCGATCACCATGCCCTGGGTCAGCAGGTTCTTGAACGGCTCGTCGGAGCTGACCAGGCCTTCGTCACGCATCAGCTTGTGGAAGAAGCGCGCGTACAGCAGGTGCAGGATCGCGTGTTCGATACCACCGATGTACTGATCCACCGGCAACCAGTGGTCGGCTGCGGATTTTTCCACCAGGCCGCCTTCATAGTGCGGCGAGGCGTAGCGGGCGTAGTACCACGAGGACTCGACGAAGGTGTCCATGGTGTCGGTTTCACGCTTGGCAGGCTGGCCGCATTTCGGGCAGCTGCACTCGTAGAACTCGGGCATGCGCGCCAGTGGCGAACCGGCGCCGTCCGGCACCACGTCTTCGGGCAGGACGACCGGCAGTTGGTCTTCCGGTACCGGCACGTCACCGCAGGTTTCGCAGTGGATGATCGGGATCGGGCAGCCCCAGTAGCGCTGGCGGCTGATGCCCCAGTCGCGCAGGCGGAACTGGGTACGCGAGGCGCCGAGTTTTTTCTTGATCAGGGCGACTTCAATGGCGTCGAAAGCGCCTACGAAGTCCCGGCCGTCGAACTCGCCGGAGTTGATCAGGGTACCGTGTTCGCCGTAGGCGTCTTGCCATGGGGCCGGGTTGGTATCACCGGAACTGGTACGCACCACAGACTTGATCGGCAGGTTGTACTTGGTGGCGAATTCGAAATCGCGCTCGTCGTGAGCGGGCACTGCCATTACTGCACCATCGCCGTAGTGCATCAGCACATAGTTGGCGACCCAAACCGGCAGTTTTTCACCGGTCAGTGGGTGCTCGACGAACAGCCCGGTCGGCAGGCCTTTTTTCTCCTGGGTGGCGACGTCGGCTTCAGCCACGCTGCCGCCTTTGCATTCGGCGATAAAGGCCTGCAGCTCAGGGTTGTTCTGTGCGGCTTGGGTGGCCAGCGGGTGTTCGGCGGCCACGGCGACGTAGGTCGCGCCCATCAGGGTGTCCGGACGGGTGGTGAAAACTTTCAGAGCGCCCGTTTCACCGATGGAATCGACGTTGTACGGGAACTGCACTTCCATGCCCTTGGACTTGCCGATCCAGTTGCGCTGCATGGTCTTGACCTGTTCAGGCCAGCCCGGCAGGTCGTCGAGGCTCGACAAGAGTTCATCGGCGTAGGCGGTGATCTTGAAGTAGTACATCGGGATTTCGCGCTTTTCGATCAGCGCGCCGGAACGCCAGCCACGGCCGTCGATCACTTGCTCGTTGGCGAGGACGGTCTGGTCGATCGGGTCCCAGTTCACGGTGCCGCTTTTTTTGTAGATCACGCCTTTTTCGAACAGGCGGGTGAACAGCCATTGTTCCCAGCGGTAGTAGTCCGGCTTGCAGGTGGTCACTTCGCGGGACCAGTCCACGGCCAGGCCCAGGCTGCGCAGCTGGGTCTTCATGTAGGCGATGTTCTCGTAGGTCCACTTGGCGGGCGCTACGTTGTTTTTCATCGCGGCGTTTTCCGCAGGCATGCCGAAGGCGTCCCAACCCATAGGTTGCAGGACGTTTTTGCCGAGCATGCGCTGGTAGCGGGAAATCACGTCGCCGATGGTGTAGTTACGCACGTGCCCCATGTGTAGTTTGCCGCTGGGGTAAGGGAACATGGATAGGCAGTAGTAAGTCTCCTTGCCTGGCTGTTCACTGACTTCAAAGGACTTTTGCTCGTCCCAGAAAGTTTGGGCGGCATTTTCTATTTCACGGGGCTGATATTGTTCGTGCATGGCTACTTTTGAACTGAATAGGGGTGGCCTAATCCTCTTCGGTGCATTGTCCGGGTTGAGCGACACCAAAAAGCGGCGCGTCCGTGCCCAAACCCTGCGGGAAGTGGAGTTACAGGAAGCGCCGTAGCATACATGACCCCACTCTATCGAGGGAAACCCTGATTGCGCCGCGCAGGCCGTTGGTCGCGGCGCGCGGTTGGTTGCGTCAGCGCAGCTACGCTGTTTATTGGGGAGTGAGACTTATCTTTAATGAGGTGAGGGGATGGTTGATTCGCAGCGAATGAGAACGAAACCGGAAGTGTATGAAGGACTGATCGACCGCTTGGGTCGAGCACTGGACGCAGCAAGAACCGCAGGCCGATTGCGTGACGAACGGCCTGATGAGCTGGAACTGCGAGGCTTGAGCCCTGCAGAGTTTGAAGTGATCAAGGCCTACCTGGACTTGAACGCGCGCCCGATCCCGCAATGGGTGGCTCCTGTGCCAGCCAGGGAAGCGGTGCGATCGTCCAAGGTGGTATGGCTCAAGGACTTGTCCGCCGGCCGCAGCCCGGAAAAGCTGCGGTCAGTGCGATTCAAGTAACCTGATCAGCGTTATCCACCGCTGGTAAAGATTGTCGCTAAACCCCGTTACACCTTAGGCTTCGGGCATCTTTGGAGATGCTCGATGCCTATTCGTTATTTCATCAAACAATTATTGCTGCCGCCCGGCATTCTCTTGCTGCTGCTGGCCCTTGCCTGGTGGTTTCGCCGCACCCGTCCACGCTTGGCCGGCGTGTGCTTTGCCCTGGGGTTTGGCGGGATGTGGCTGATCAGCTTGCCGGTGATGGTGGAGTGGGGCGCACGCGCCTTGGAAACCGAGCCGCCATTGGCCGTGGAAGACTGGGCCAGCCTGGCAGAACGGGCCGATGCCATTGTGGTGCTGGGCTCGGGCCGCGAGCGCGGTGATCCGGCCTGGGGCGCCGATCAGCCGACCGGTATCGGCCTGGAGCGCCAGCGCTACGCGGCGCGATTGGCCAAGGCGTCCGGGCTGCCGGTGCTGACCAGCGGCGGCCTGCACTACGGCACGCCGCCCAGCGAGGCGCAGTTGATGGCAGTGTCGATGCAGCAAGACTTTGGCGTGGCCGTGCGCTGGAAGGAAGAGCGCAGCCGCACCACCTGGGAAAATGCGCAAATGAGTGCCGAGATCCTGTTGCCCCAGGGCGTCAAGCGCGTGGTAGTCGTGACCCAGGCCTGGCATATGCCGCGTTCAGTGTGGAGCTTCGAGAAGGCCGGCTTTACCGTGGTGCCGGCACCGGTCGGCTTCCTGGGGGTGGACAATGCCCGGCCACTGGGTGGCTGGATGCCGGAATTCAAGTCGATCTGGCAGAGCGGGCAGTTGATCAATGAGGCGGTGGGGCAGGTAGGTTACCGCCTGTTCTATCGTTAACGCCGCAAATCAACATGTGGGGCTTGTGTGGGAGCGGGCTTGCCCGCGATGGCGGTGGGTCAGTCACTAAAAATGCTGACTGATACACCTCCATCGCGGGCAAGCCCGCTCCCACAAAAAGCCCGCTGCCACATTGGGGCTTGGGTGTCTGTCAGACGGTCTTGGCCATGCGCCCGGCCAGCAGGGCCCAGCCAAACAGCCCCAGGCACAGGATGATCAGCGGCCACGAACGCCATTGCAGGTACGGCGTCAGGTTGTGCATCGGTACGACCTCGCCGTAGAGAATGCCGCGCTCGAACTGCGGGATCTGCTCGGTAATCTGCCCGAATGGGTTGATCAGGCCGGTCACGCCGTTGTTGGTGGCACGGATCATCCAGCGGCCGGCTTCCAGGGCGCGCATCTGGGCCATTTGCAGGTGCTGCAAGGGGCCGATGGAGGTGCCGAACCAGGTGTCATTGCTGATGGTCAGCAGTAAGTCGCTGCGGGCGGCGAGGCCGGCGGCGAACTCCGGATAGACCACTTCGTAGCAGATATACGGCGCGATCTGATAACCCTTGGCTTGCAGCATGGCCTGGTCCTCAGGCCCGCGGGCGAAGTCCGACATCGGCAGGTCGAAGAACGCGATCAGCCCGCGCAATACATCCTGCAGCGGTACGTACTCGCCAAAGGGCACCAGCTTCTGCTTCAAATAGGTGCCATCGCCTTGACCGACCACGGTGATGCCATTGAAGTAGCGCTTCTCATGGCGTACTTCCTGGCGGATCGGCACGCCGGTGATCATCGCCGCGTTCCGGTCGGCAGCGAATTTGCCCATCATCCCCAGGTAGCCCTCGACGGACTCCTTGAGCACCGGCACGGCGGTTTCCGGCCAGATCAGCAGGTCCACGCGCTTGGAGGCAAAACTCATGTCGCGGTACAGCGCCAGTTGCGCGTTGAGCTGGGCCGGGTCCCACTTCATGCTCTGCTCGACATTGCCCTGGATCGCCGCGACGGTCAGCGGTTCACCGGCGGGGCTGGTCCAGGCGTAGTGCTTGAGCCCCAGGCCAATGGCCCAGGGCGCAACCAGCAGCACCAGGCCTGCGCCGATAAACGCGTTGCGCCTGGCTGCCAGCAAACGCGGCAGGTTGACGAGCAGTGCCGCGCTCAAGGCCAGGGCAAACGAAATCAGCCACACCCCGCCCAGCGGCGCGAGCCCGGCCAGCGGGCCGTCGAGTTGACTGTAACCGGAGTACAACCAAGGGAAACCGGTGAGGAACCAGCCGCGAAACGCTTCCTGGCCCACCCATAGCGCGGCAAACGCCAGGGCATCGGCCAGCGGCGCTTCGTTACGGCGCAGCCAGCGCGCCCAGAGCCAGGCGGGCAGGGCAAAGAACAGCGCAATCGCGGCGGTGAACGCGAGCATCAACAGCCCGGCCAGCAACACCGACGCGCCGCCAAAGTGATGGATGCTGTAGTAGATCCAACTGGTGCCCGCGCCAAACAGGCCAAAGCCGAAACACCAGCCACGCCCGAAGGCCTGGCGGGGTGTCAGTTGGCGCATCCCGGCATAGAACACCCCGACCGCCACCAGCGCCAGCGGCCATATATCGAACGGCGCCAGCGCCAGGGTGGTGATAGCACCGGCCACCACGGCCAGCAGGTTACCGGGCCAGCCGGGTGCGGTGAGACGGCGCATATCAGTCCTTAGCGGGCAATAGGTGTCAGGCGGATCAGGTGGATGCGACGGCTATCGGCATTCAGGATGCGGAAGCGATAGGCGCCGATCTCGGTGGTTTCGTTACGCTTGGGCAAGTGACCAAACGCACTCATCACCAGGCCACCGACAGTGTCGAACTCATCGTCGGAGAATTCGCTGTCGAAGAACTCGTTGAAGTTCTCGATCGGCGTCAGCGCCTTGACCAGGAAGTCACCGCTGGGCAGCGGCTTGATGTAGCTGTCTTCTTCAACGTCGTGTTCGTCTTCGATATCGCCGACGATCTGTTCCAGCACGTCTTCGATGGTCACCAGGCCGGCGACACCGCCGTATTCGTCAATGACGATGG
Source organism: Pseudomonas sp. WS 5410 (assembly GCF_012985645.1). Classification (NCBI taxonomy): domain Bacteria; kingdom Pseudomonadati; phylum Pseudomonadota; class Gammaproteobacteria; order Pseudomonadales; family Pseudomonadaceae; genus Pseudomonas; species Pseudomonas sp. WS 5410. The sequence continues at coordinate 137,572 of NZ_JAAQWS010000002.1, forward strand.
CCATGTGATTGTGGTTGGCGCGGAACTCGCGCAGCAGCACATTCAGGCGCTTGGATTCAGGCACGAAGGTCGCAGGACGCAGCAGGTCCTTGATGTTGAAGCTGTCGCCGTTCTCCTTGAGGATCAGCGGCAGCAGGTCCTTGGCCAGCAGGACACCCATGACGTCGTCATGGCTTTCGCCGATCACCGGGTAGCGCGAGTGCGCCGAGTCGATCACGGCCGGGAGGAATTCCCGTGGGGTCTGAGTCGCCTTGATGCTGATCATCTGCGAGCGCGGGACCATGATGTCCCGAACCTGCAGGTCAGCCACCTGGATGGCGCCTTCGACGATGGCCAGCGCTTCGCTGTCCAGCAACTTGTTCTGATGGGCCTCGCGCAGCAGCTCCAGCAGCTCCTGGCGGTTTTTCGGCTCGTGGGCAAAAGCCTGGGTCAGTTTACCCAGCCATGACTTTTGCCCGTTGCTCGATCGGTCTTCGCTCATAGCGATTACTCTAAATCCTTGATTGTTTCAGTTGAGTGTCGATTAGTGTTCGTCGTCTGCATAGGGGTCAGGATGACCCAACTCTGCAAGCAACGTTCGTTCCAGTGCTTCCATTTCTTCGGCTTCTTCATCATCTATATGGTCGTAACCCAACAGATGCAAGCAGCCGTGCATGACCAAGTGGGCCCAGTGGGCCTCCAGGGCCTTGCCTTGCTCCTTTGCCTCGCGCTCCACCACCGCGACGCAGATCACCAGGTCACCCAGCAGCGGGATATCCAGCAGTTCATCCGGCACATCGGCGGGGAACGACAGCACATTGGTCGCGTAGTCTTTCTGGCGCCAGGTGTGATTCAGCTCGCGGCCTTCAGGTTCGTCCACCAGACGGATGGTCAGTTCCGAGTCGGCGCTGCGCTGGCGCAGGGCCAGTGTGCACCATTGGCGGAACTGTTCTTCGCTGGGGGCTGGCGCTTCAGTGGCCAGTTGCAGATCAAGCTCAAGCATCGCGGCGGTTGTCCTTCGACAGCCCGTCGTCGCGGTGTTCGAAGCGCTCGTAGGCCTCGACAATGCGCTGCACCAGCGGGTGACGCACCACATCCTTGGGCATGAAGTGGGTAAAGCTGATCCCCGGCACGTCCTTGAGCACCTCGATCACCTGGCCCAGGCCCGACTTGGTGCCCTTGGGCAGGTCGACCTGGGTGATATCGCCAGTGATCACGGCGGTGGAGCCGAAACCGATACGGGTCAGGAACATCTTCATCTGCTCGACCGTGGTGTTCTGGCTTTCGTCGAGGATGATGAAGCTGTTGTTCAACGTGCGACCGCGCATATAAGCCAGCGGGGCGATCTCGATCACCTGGCGCTCGATCAGCTTGGCCACGTATTCGAAGCCAAGCATTTCATACAGTGCGTCGTACAGCGGGCGCAGGTACGGGTCGATCTTCTGGGCCAGGTCGCCGGGCAGAAAGCCCAGTTTCTCGCCAGCTTCCACCGCCGGGCGCACCAACAGGATGCGTCGCACCTGTTCGCGCTCCAGGGCGTCTACCGCACAGGCCACGGCCAGGTAGGTCTTGCCGGTACCGGCCGGGCCGATGCCGAAGTTGATGTCGTTGCCGAGGATTTCTTTGACATAGCGCTGCTGATTCAAGCCGCGCGGGCGAATCATGCCTTTTTTGGTACGCAGCGCCACGCTGGCTTCGGCCACCGGGTTATTGGCCAGGTCTTCCACGGCGGATTCCTGCAGGTACAGGTGCACGGTTTCCGGCGACAGCTCGCTACCCTTGGTTTCGCGGTAGAGGCGACGCAGCAGGTTTTCTGCAGACGTGGTGTGCTGGGGTTCGCCAATCAGCTCGAATTGATTGCCGCGGTTGCGGATCTCGATGCTCAGGCGTTGTTCGATCAGGCGCAGGTGCTCGTCGAACTGTCCGCACAGATTGGCGAAACGACGAGCCTCAAACGGCTCGAGGAGGAAACGATGGGGTTCTGCTATGGGTGCGTTCAAGGTTGCTTTTAGCCGCCCTTTGGCTGTTTAGGTGAAATAGAGGATAACGCCAGCCGCCGGTGTGCGAAAGCACTTAAGTTATCGGAATGCTGCGCGGTTCCCATGTGGGGGCGGGCTTGCTCGCGAAGGCGGTGTGTCAGTCAATGCATCTGTCACTGATCCACTGCCATCGCGAGCAAGCCCGCTCCCACATTTTGATCTCCACCAGTCAGGAGTATTGATGGGTTACTGGATCAGTGAGCCGCGCAGCGAGTGCGGTTGCGCCGCGTCGATGTGCACGTCGGCGAACTGGCCGATCAGCGTCGGGTTGTCGCAACGGAAATTGACGATCCGGTTGTTCTCGGTACGTCCCTGCAACTCGCCCGGGTCTTTCTTCGAGTAATCGGTGACCAGGATGCGCTGGGTCGAGCCGACCATTTGTCGGCTGATCTCGAAACCTTGCTGGTTGAGGCGATGCTGCAAGGCGTTGAGGCGCTCCTTTTTCAGCTCCTCCGGGGTTTCGTCGACCAGGTCGGCAGCCGGTGTGCCGGGGCGCTGGCTGTAGACGAAGGAGTAGGAGAAGTCGAAACCGACGTCTTCAATCAGCTTCATGGTCTGCTGGAAGTCCTTCTCGGTCTCGCCAGGGAAACCAACGATAAAGTCCGAACTGATGCAGATGCCCGGCACGGCGGCGCGCAGTTTGCGCAGCTTGGACTTGTACTCCAGGGCCGTGTGGTTGCGCTTCATCGCCGAGAGGATGCGGTCCGAGCCCGATTGCACCGGCAAATGCAGGTGCTTGACCAGCTCCGGCACTTCGGCGTGGGCCTGGATCAGGCTGTCGGAGAACTCCAGCGGGTGCGAGGTGGTGTAGCGAATCCGCTCGATACCGTCTACCGCCGCGACCACGCGAATCAGCTCGGCCAGGTCCGCCAGGCGCCCATCGTGGGTCTGGCCGCGATAGCCGTTGACGTTCTGCCCCAGCAGGGTCACTTCACGCACGCCGTTTTCGGCCAGGTGGATGATTTCCGCCAGCACATCGTCGAACGGTCGGCTGACTTCTTCGCCCCGGGTATAAGGCACCACGCAGAAGGTGCAGTACTTGCTGCAACCTTCCATCACTGACACATAGGCGCTCGGGCCGTCGATGCGTGGCTCGGGCAGGTGGTCGAACTTTTCGATTTCCGGAAACGAGACGTCCACCTGCGGCAACTTGGTGATACGCGCAGCGTCGATCATTTCCGGCAGGCGGTGCAGGGTCTGCGGGCCGAAGACCACGTCGACATAGGGCGCGCGGTCGCGAATGGCCGCGCCTTCCTGGCTGGCCACGCAACCACCGACGGCGATCACCATGTCCGGGTTGGCCAGTTTCAGTTCACGCCAGCGGCCCAGCTGCGAGTAGACCCGATCCTGGGCCCGTTCGCGGATCGAGCAGGTATTGAGCAGGATCACGTCGGCATCTTCGGCGCGAGCCGTGACTTCCAGGGCCTGATGTTCACCCAGCAGATCGACCATGCGCGAGCTGTCGTACTCGTTCATCTGGCAACCGTGGGTTTCGATGTAAAGCTTCTTGGCCATGGGAATCGTCAACTGGTGGTAAAGAACCGCGCATTATAGGGGGCATGCCCATTGGTTCCTAGCACTGTGCATCGGGTGCCATGCTATAGTTCGCGCCCTCATTTATATCCGCCGATGTGCTGCCCGCCCCCCATGACCAAACGTGAAGCTCCAATCTACAAGGTGATTTTCCTTAACCAGGGCCAGGTGTTCGAAATGTACGCCAAACAGATCTATCAAAGTGATCTGTGGGGCTTCCTGGAAGTGGAAGAGTTCGTCTTTGGCGAGCGCACGCAGCTGGTCGTCGATCCGGGCGAGGAAAAGCTCAAGGCCCAGTTCGAAGGCGTGGTGCGCAGTTTTGTGCCGATGCATTCGATTGTGCGCATCGACGAAGTCGAGCGCCTGGGCACGCCCAAGATCAGCGAGGCGCGGGGTGTGAGCAATGTCATGCCGTTTCCGATGCCGATGCCTGAGAAGTAGGCTTTTAGACCGCGTCACGCCCATCGCAGGCAAGCCAGCTCCCACATTTGAATGTGTTCACAAATCAAAATGTGGGAGCTGGCTTGCCTGCGATGACGTCAGAAGGGTTTAGATAACCTCAAGGCAGCGGCGAAAAGGGCGAGCGCCCATCCGCACTCTGCAATTCCTGCAGGTAATTGCGGAAAATCTGCCCCAGCACCTGGGTCGCCACTTCCAGCTCGTCGCGCTGCATGTGCTCGGCCACTTCGTCAGCGGTGTCGAGCGCATCTTCGGCGCCGTTGACCGCCGCCATCTTCAGCACGATATATGCCTGCACGTTGTTGGCCGGCACGCCTTCGCCATGGAAGAACATGCTGCCCAGCTTGAATTGCGCCTGGGCATGGCCTTGCAGAGAGGCTTTTTCGAAGAAGCTCAAGGCTTTGTTCAGGTCGCGGGCAGGGTTTTTGTCGTCGTAGAAGAATTCGCCCAACTCGTATTGCGCCTGCGCATCCCCGCCATCGGCCAGGGTTTGGCAGGCGCTCAGCGCCTCGGCCTGGCTGTCGGACTGAGTATTGAGGGTGCAACGACCCATCGCTGGGATCAACAACGAGTTGCCGCCCGCTTGTGCATGTGCAAGCAGCGGTTGAAGGAGCAACAGGCAGCCCAGAACCAGGGTGCGGCCGGTGCGTTTCATGGGAATCGACTTACCTCTGACGGGGCGCGTGGAGCCACGTGGGGATCCAATAAGCGCGCATTATGAAATAAGCAGGCCTCTGCTTACAAAGTCTTTACTCGTTTTTCTGCTGCGTGGGCAAGTTATCTGCCGGATTGCAGGTGTTTTCTCGAAAAAACGAGGAAATTTCTGTAAGCAAGGTAACAAATCTGACGCCGCCAGGGGCGACGTCAGGTTATGGCTGTCTTATTTCAGTGCGGCGAAGGCGCGCTCGGCAGCATCCAGGGTCAGTTTCAGCTCGGCGTCGCCATGGGCGATGGAGGTGAAGCCGGCTTCAAAGGCACTTGGTGCCAGGTACACGCCACCTTCGAGCATCAGGTGGAAGAAACGCTTGAATAGGTTGGCATTGCTGCCCATCACATCGTCAAAGGTCACGATGTCGTCGGCACCGCTGAAATACAGGCCGAACATGCCACCGGCCTGGGTCGTGACGAACGGGATACCCGCTGCATCGGCGCGTTGTTGCAGGCCGTCCAGCAAACGCGTGGTGTAGTCGCTCAGCTCGGCATGGAAGCCAGGGCGGCTGATCAGGCGCAGGGTGGTCAGGCCGGCGGCCATGGCCAGCGGGTTACCGGACAGGGTGCCGGCCTGGTAGACCGGGCCCAGCGGCGCGATGTGCTGCATGATCTCGCGCTTGCCGCCGAAGCAGCCTACCGGCATGCCGCCGCCGATGATTTTGCCGAAGGTGCTCAGGTCCGGCGTTACGCCGTAGTGAGCCTGGGCGCCGCCGAGGGCAACGCGAAAGCCGGTCATCACTTCGTCGAAGATCAATACCACACCGTGTTTATCGCACTGCTCACGCAAGCCTTCGAGGAACCCCGGGGCCGGCGGTACACAGTTCATGTTGCCCGCCACCGGCTCGACGATGATGCACGCCACCTCCTGACCGACTTCGCTGAGCATTTGCTCGACGGCGCCGATGTCGTTGAACGGCAAGGTCAGGGTGTGCTTGGCAAACGCAGCTGGCACACCAGCCGAACTCGGAACGCCCTGGGTCAGCAGGCCGGAGCCGGCCTTGACCAGCAGGCTGTCGGAGTGGCCGTGGTAGCAGCCTTCGAACTTGATGATGCTGTCGCGGCCGGTGAACCCACGGGCCAGGCGAATCGCGCTCATGGTCGCTTCGGTGCCGGAGCTGACCATGCGCACCATCTCCATCGACGGCACGATCGAGCACACCAGGTCGGCCATTTCGGTTTCCATGGCAGTGGGCGCGCCGTAGGACAGGCCGTGTTCCAACTGCTTGCGTACTGCGTCCAGCACGTCGGGGTGGCTGTGGCCGAGGATCATCGGGCCCCAGGAACCCACGTAGTCCACATAGCGCTTGTCATCTTCGTCGGTGACGTAGGCGCCTTCGGCGTGCTTGAAGAACAACGGCGTGCCGCCGACGCTCTTGAACGCACGCACGGGGGAGTTCACACCGCCGGGGATGTGTTTCTGGGCATTGGCAAACAACGTTTCGGAACGAGACATGGGCAGGCTCTCTGAATTCAGGATTTGAGGAGTTCGTTGAAGGCGCGGGCGCGGCGCGTCACGTCCTGGGGGCTGTCGGCACCGAACAGGCCGTGGACCACTGCCAGCAGGTCGGCACCGTGCTCCACCAGGGGCGCGGCGTTTTCCAGGGTGATGCCGCCGATCACGCAGATCGGCACCTGCAGGCGCGCGCGGGCCTGGGCCAGCATTTCAACGGTGGCTGCGGGTGCACCGGGTTTGGTCGTGGAGTTGAAGAAGCGGCCAAAGGCAACATAGCTGGCACCTTCGCGCGCAGCCTGTTCGGCCAGTTCGATCTGACTGTGGCAGGTGGAGCCGATAATGGCATTGCGCCCGAGTAACGCCCGGGCCGGGGTCAGCGGGCCGTCGGTCTGCCCCAGGTGAACGCCGACGCCCAGGCGCGCGGCCAGTTCGGCATCGTCATTGATGATCAGGTGGGTCTTGTAGCGCGAGCACAGTTCACGCAGAGCCTCGGCTTCGCGCAGGCGACGGGCCTCGTCGCTGCTCTTGTCGCGGTATTGCAGCAAGGTCACGCCGCCTTCCAGCGCGGCCTCGACGTAGGACAGGAACTTACCGGCCAATAGTTGGCTGTCGGTAATGGCGTACAGGCCACGTAGTTTCATCGAGCAGGCCCCTTGATATTACGAACAGAAATCCAATGGCAGGCGACGCGGCACAAATTGCCCCTGGCCCAGTTGTTCGGCGTCCCGCAGGGTGCGCCAGGTGTAATTGAGTGCCGACTCCACGGCGCTGGCCAGGCTTTGACCCTGGGCCAGGCGGCCGGCCAGGGCGCTGGCCAGAGTGCAACCGGAGCCGTGATAGCTGCCGGGCAGGCGCTGGCAGGTAAACGTGTGGCGTGTGCCGTCGCGGCTGTAGAGGCGATTGTGCACCTCATGCTCGTCGCCATGGCCGCCGGTGATCAACAGGTGCTTGATAAACGGCAGCAGTTTCTCGGCGCATTCATCCGCCGTGCCGTTGGGCAGTTCGGCGAGGATGCGCGCCTCAGGCAGGTTGGGCGTGGCAATCAGCGACAAGGGCAACAGCCGCTCGCGCATCGCATAGCCGACCTCGTCCTTGCCCAGGCTACCGCCGCCGCCGGCGCGCAGCACCGGGTCGCAGACCACCGGCAGGTGCGGGTGCTGCTGGAGCAGTTCGACCACGGTATCGACCATCACCGTGGACCCGAGCATGCCCAGCTTGACCGCCGCGACTTCGGAGTCACCGAGCACGGCGTTGGCCTGGGCCAATACCCACTCGCGGTCGAGCACGCGGAAATCGCTGACATTCACGGTGTTCTGCACGGTCAGCGCGGTCACGGCCGGGGCCGCATGACAGCCTTGGGCGAGCAGGGCTTCGATATCTGCCTGCAAGCCGGCGCCACCACTGGGATCATGGCCGGAGAGACAGAGGACAACGGGGCGAGAGCTGTAGATATTCATGGTGCGCGAGCTTACCACCAAACGCTTTTTGCGTGGCTGTCGGGCAGTGCTGGTATTTGACGCCGAAACACACTGGTAAATGGCTATAAGCCATCATTCATTTCCAGCAATTAGTGCGCTGAAAGGCCCGGTCTAGAGCCTTTCAAAAAATTATTTCAATGGTGTCTTTTGGCCTTTACCGGCTATGCTAGAGTGGATCCAAACAACTTAAATGTATCGCCGGTGTACGTCATCTCAAAAGGAATGGGGGGCTTTTGACATAACCGGACAGGCCACGCTGGGGCTCTATGCGCTATTTGCTGATGTTTCTCTTGTGCGGGCTGCCGATGCTGGCCGGCGCCGTCGAGTTCAATGAAACCACCCGAAGTCTTCCCCTGGGCCGGGTCATGCAAGTACTCGAAGATCCAAGCGGCAATCTCACCATCGCCGAGGCCCGTTCAGCGGCACTCGCCAGTCGCTACACCCCGCACGATAAAGACACCCTGAATGCCGGCTACTCGCGCTCCGCGTTCTGGCTCAAGGTCGACCTGCATTACCTGCCCAAGGATCCCGACGCCCTGCGCACCTGGCTGCTGGAGCTGGCCTATCCGCCCCTTGATCATCTTGAGTTGTACCTGCCCGAGGGTGACGGCGACTATCGCCTGGCCGGGCGCACCGGGGATGCATTGCCCTTTGCCAGCCGTGAGATTCGCCAGAACAATTACCTGTTCACCGTCGACTTCAGTGCGGGCGAGCAGAAAACCCTCTATCTGCGCCTGCAAAGCGAGGGTTCGATCCAGGCGCCGCTGACCCTGTGGTCGAGCACCGCCTACCTGGAAGATCAGCCGCTGCGCCTGTATGTGCTGGGCCTGATCTACGGTGTGCTGCTGGGCATGCTGGTGTACAACCTGTTTATCTACCTCAGCGTGCGCGATACCAGCTACCTCTATTACATCCTCTATATCGCCTCGTTCGGCATGTACCAGCTCTCGGTGAATGGCGCGGCCGTGGAGTATTTCTGGCCCGACAACCCCTGGTGGGCGAATGCGGCGACGCCGTTCCTGATCGGCGCCTCCGCGTTGTTCGGCAGCCTGTTTGCCCGCAGCTTCCTGCACACTGCCCTCTACAGCCGCTGGCTGGACCGGGTGCTGCTGGTGCTGGTGGGGACGGGGGCGGTGGTGATGGTGTTGTCGCTGATGACCAGCTACGCCCTGGCCCTGCGCCTGGCGACCGCGCTGGCCCTGGTTTTCACCGTGACCATCTTTGTCGCCGGGATCAAGGCCTGGTGCTGTGGCCAGCGTGTGGCGCGGTATTTCATCATCGCCTGGTCGGCGTTCCTGATCGGCGGGGTGATCAACACGCTGATGGTGCTGGGCTACCTGCCCAATGTGTTTCTCACCATGTACTCCAGTCAGATTGGCTCGGCCATTGAAGTCGCCTTGTTGTCCCTGGCCCTGGCCGACCGGATCAACGCGATGCGCGAACAGCAGGCGCAAATCCTGTTTGATGCCAGCCAGAAACTGGAAGTGCTCAACCAGCAACTGGCCCACAGCAATCAGTTGAAAGACGAATTCCTCGCGACCCTGACCCATGAACTGCGCACCCCGATGAACGGGGTGATTGGGTCGTTGGAACTGATGCAGACCGAGCCTCTGGCCGGCGACCTGGCGCAGTACCAGCAAACCGCCGCCGGCTCTGCGCGGGACATGATGCGCATGGTCAATGGCATCCTCACCCTCACCGAGCTGCAAGCCGGTCGCCTCAGTGTGCAACCGCAGGTGTTCAGCCTGCGCGGGGTACTTGATACCTTGCGTCAGCAGTTCCTGGGCAATGCCCAGAGCAAGGGGTTGGCGTTCTCCATCGACGTGGCGAGTGAGTTGCCGGATCGCCTGGACGGCGATGCAGGCAAACTGATGCAGTGCCTGGAATGCCTGCTGGATAACGCCTTCAAGTTCACCCACGACGGTGCGGTGCGCGTGCGCGTAGTGGGCCTGCCCCAGGCGGATGGCCATTTGCATCTGACGTTTATTGTTAGCGACTCCGGGATTGGCTTTGCGCAACTGGATGAGGCGACCCTGTATCAGCGCTTCTTCCAGGTGGACGGCTCGACCACCCGCGAATATGGCGGCCTGGGCATTGGCCTGGCGATCTGCCGGCAGTTGATCGAGTTGCTCGGCGGGCGCCTGACCCATCATTCCGAACCGCGCAAGGGCAGCCGATTCCAGCTGGAGGTGGCCGTTATCGCGGTGCCGCCGGAGCCGGCCCGGGCCGTGGACCTGCACCGCGCGCCACAAGACTGCACGGTATTGCTGGTGGAGGACAACTGCGTCACCCAGTTGGTCTTGCGTGGCATGTTGCTCAAGCTCGGTTACCGGGTGAAAGTCGCGGACAGTGGCCCCACGGCCCTGGCGATGCTGCAGGAGGGGGCGTTTGATGCGGTGTTGCTGGATGTGCCCGAAGATGGCTTCTCCCTGTGCTGCCAGATCCGGGCCTTGCCAGGGTGCGGCGAGCTGCCGGTGATCGCCCTGAGCGACGCCCTGCAAGGCAGCGCCCGCCAGCATTGTCACGGCGTCGGCCCGACCGAGCAGTTGCTCAAGCCGGTGCGTTTCGAGCTGTTGCAAGCCGTGTTGCAGCGCCGCCTGCTGTGCCCGCTAGAGGGTGAAAGCGCCGGCAGTTAGGCGCTTATGCCACTTTTTTAAGCGCAGTGACGATGCTTAACTGAATTCAAGGCCTCAATCAACGCGGCCTTTTATCAGGAGGCCCGTCATGAATCTGCACCAGTTCGCCGAAACCCACGACGTTACCAACCAGCCACCGTCACTCGATGGCGCCAATTTGTATCGCCTCGACCTGCCCTTGCAGGAGTGGTCGCGGCGCTTTGGGGCAGGCTGGGCAGAGGCTCGCATCGACGCCTACGGCGCCTTGGCGGGTGGACCGCTGATGGCGGCGGGGTTCCTGGCGAATCAGAACAAGCCGGTGTTCAACAGCCATGATCGCTATGGTCACCGCATTGATCTGGTGGAGTTTCATCCGGCCTATCACGAACTGATGCGCACCGCCGTCGAGCATGGCCTGCCTTCGCTGCCCTGGGCCCATCCCCAGGCGGGTGCCCATGTCGCCCGCGCGGCCATGACCTACCTGCATAGCCAGGCCGAAGCTGGCACGGGGTGCCCGCTGACCATGACCTTCGCCTGCGTGCCGGCCCTGCGCCTGCAGCCGGATCTGGCTGACACCTGGCTGCCGAAAATCCTCAACACTGAATACGACCCGCGCAATGTCGGCATCGCCCATAAAACCGGCGCAACCATCGGCATGGCCATGACCGAGAAACAGGGCGGCACCGATGTCCGGGCCAATACCACCCGCGCCTGCCCCTTGGGCGCCGGCGGCCCAGGCCAACCCTATGAGCTGGTGGGCCATAAGTGGTTCTGTTCGGCGCCGATGTGCGACGCCTTCCTGACCCTGGCCCAGACTGACAAGGGTTTGACCTGTTTCCTACTGCCCCGGCAGCGCCCGGACGATACGCGTAACCAGTTCTATATCCAGCGCCTGAAAAACAAGCTCGGCAACTGCTCCAACGCCTCCAGCGAAGTCGAATTCCGCGGCGCCCTGGCGTGGATGGTCGGCGAAGAAGGCCGTGGCGTACCGACCATTATCGAGATGGTGGCCATGACCCGTTTCGACTGCATGGTTGGCTCCAGTTCCTTGATGCGTCAGGCGCTGACCCAGGCCAGCCATCATTGCGCCCATCGTTTGGTTGGTGGCCGCGTGCTCAGTGAACAGCCGTTGATGCAGAACGTGCTGGCGGACCTGGCCCTGGAAAGCGAAGCGGCCCTGGCCTTGAGCCTGCGCATGGGCCGGGCGCTGGACCATCTGGCCGATGAGCAGGAAGCCAAGTTCGCGCGGCTGGTGACGGCGGTGGGCAAGTATTGGATCTGCAAGCGTGCGCCGGCGATGATCAACGAAGCCGCCGAATGCATGGGCGGCGCCGGCTATGTCGAGGACAGCATCCTGCCGCGCCTGTACCGTGAGGCGCCGGTCAATTCGACGTGGGAAGGTTCCGGCAACGTGCAATGCCTGGACGTGCTGCGGGCCTTGTCGAAAGAGCCCGGTGTGCTGGAGACATTGTTTGTCGAACTGGGCGATGGGCATGGCGATAAACGCCTGGCCCGACATATCGAGCAATTGAAGTCGGCGTTTATGGACACCCAGGATATCCAGTACCGGGCGCGGCAGTTGACCGAGGATATTGCTGTGGCCCTGCAGGCAAAATTGCTGCTGGAGGCGGGCAATGCCAGTGTCAGCGATGGGTTTATAGCCAGCCGCTTGGGCGAATCGTCGGGGCGGGTATATGGCACCTTGCCACGAGGTGTGGATGTGCAGGCCATCGTCGCCCGCTCAACTCCGTCTCTCTGAATAAACCCGGTAAAAAATGTGGGAGCTGGCTTGCCTGCGATAGCGGTGGGTCAGCTACCTCTATATTGGCTGATCCGCCGCCATCGCAGGCAAGTCAGCTCCCACAGCGGTTGCATTGATCTTCAGTGGGCATTCCAATTCAGAGTTTGCGTCTGGCAGCGATGCAGGCAAGATGACCTCCTGCATGTAAGAAAACAGGAAGCCTACCGTGACCGAAGCTTTTGTTGTCGTTCAAACCGCCGAAGAGGCCGTGGACCGGCTGGCGGCTCTGCATGAGCGTGCTACCGGAGCGCTCAACCAGGCCCTCAAGCAATACCTCAAGGATCGCGTCGAGCCCGACGCCGCACAGCGTGCTTTGTTTCGCTATCCGGAACTGCGCCTGACCTACCACTGCCACGGCGAAGTCCCACAGACCACCCGCGCGTATGCCAAGGTGCAGTTGCCGGGCACTTACAGCGTCACCGTCACCCATCCGTCAGCGTTTCGCAAATACCTGCTGGAACAACTGGTGCCGCTGATGCACGACTTCACCGTGACGGTGGAAGTGGGCGTCAGCCAGCAGAACATCCCTTATCCGTACGTGGTCGAGCAGGGTGATGAACTGGCCGGCTCCGGTGTAACGGCCGCGACCCTGGCACGGGTGTTCCCCAGCACCGACCTGTCTGCCGCCACCGATGGCATCGCCGATGGCCTGTATGACTGGGAAAACACCGACCCACTGCCCCTGGCACTGTTCGATGCGGCCCGCGTGGACTTTTCCCTGCGCCGCCTGGTGCACTACACCGGCAGCGACTGGCGCCATGTGCAGCCGTGGATTCTGCTGACCAACTACCACCGCTATGTCGACCAGTTCATCGTCCATGGCCTGGAACAGTTGCGCAGCGACCCACGCTTTATCCGCATGGTGTTGCCGGGCAATGTGATCATCGAAAAAGGCATGGACCATGGCGAAGCGTCTGCCATTGCCGCAGGCGTGGTCTGGCACCGTTATCAGATGCCGGCCTACCACTTGCAGGCCAGTGACGGCCACGGCGTGACCCTGGTCAACATCGGTGTCGGCCCGTCCAACGCCAAGAACATCACCGACCACCTGGCGGTGCTGCGTCCCCATTGCTGGCTGATGATTGGCCACTGTGGTGGCCTGCGCCAATCCCAGACCATCGGCGACTACGTGCTGGCCCACGCTTATATGCGGCGCGACGGCATTCTCGACCGCGTGGTGCCGCCGAACATTCCGATCCCGGCCCTGGCCGAAGTGCAGATGGCATTGCAACAAGCGGCGGCTAACGTCACGGGCGAGAAGGGCGAGCAACTGAAAAAGCGCCTGCGCACCGGTACCGTGTTGACCTACGACGATCGCAACTGGGAACTGCGCTGGGCCCAGGAGCGACCGCTGATCAACCTGTCCCGCGCCGTGGCCGTGGATATGGAGAGCGGCACCATCGCCGCGCAAGGCTACCGTTTGCGGGTGCCTTACGGCACATTGCTGTGCGTGTCGGATAAGCCGTTGCACAGTGAAATCAAGTTGCCAGGTTCGGCCAACGCGTTCTATGAACGGGCTGTGAGCCAGCACTTGAAGATCGGTATCGAGGCGGTGGACTTGTTGCGCACCGAGCTCAACTCGTTGCACTCGCGCAAACTGCGCAGCTTTGACGAGCCGCCGTTCCGCTAAATAGCGGGGTGGTTATTTAACGGTCAGGCCACTAGCATGGTCGGTCCTGACCGTTAGATGTTCCATTGCCATGTCCCGTCCTGCCCGCCCTGACTCGCGCCGCCCTGGCGTGAAACCTCCCCATGCCGCTGCTCGCCGTGTCGCCAAGGCACCGCCGGCCGAGCCGAAGCTGATCCTGTTCAATAAACCTTTTGATGTGCTGACCCAGTTCAGTGACGAAGGCGGTCGCGCCACGCTCAAGGATTTTATTGATATCCCGGGCATCTACCCGGCTGGGCGCCTGGACCGGGACAGTGAAGGCCTGCTGCTGCTGACCAACGATGGCCAGTTACAGGCGCGGATTGCCGACCCCAAGCACAAACTGGCGAAAACCTATTGGGTGCAGGTAGAGGGCGAGCCCACCGAGGAGCATCTGCAACGTCTGCGCACCGGTGTGGAGTTGAACGATGGCATGACCTTGCCGGCTGAAGCCCGGCGACTGGACGAGCCGGCACTCTGGCCCCGCAACCCGCCGGTACGTTTTCGTAAAAACATCCCGACCTATTGGCTGGAGCTGGTGATTCGCGAGGGGCGCAACCGTCAGGTACGGCGCATGACCGCCGCCGTAGGCTTGCCGACCTTGCGTCTGGTGCGGGTGAAAATCGGCGACTGGTCGATTGAAGGCCTGGGCCAAGGCCAGTACCGCGAAGTGCCGGCGCGCTTATAAAGCCCCGGACTCGATCAGGCCGATCACCACGCTCTTGATGATAAACGCGGCCACGCCCAGGCCCAGCACGAAGAACAGAATCAGCGAGCCAAAGCGCCCGGCCTTGGATTTCTTCGCCAGGTCCCAGACGATAAAGCCCATGAAAATGATCAGGATGGTGACCAGGCCGGTCATCATCCATTCTTCAAACAGCACGGGGTCAATCGAATTCATTGGGCAGTTTCCGACAAAGGCAGGCGCGGAGTATAAGGCAAGGGGGCAGGTTCAAAGTTGACCTGCGTCGGTGCGTCGCACCCTGATGTCATTGCCTGAACATGGGCAAAAAGTGGCAGCTGGCTTGCCTGCGATAGCGGTGTGCCTGCAAGACCGCTATCGCGGGCAAGCCCGCTCCCACATGGGATGGGTGGGGCGTCTTAGGTCCGCAGGTGAGTCAACGGCAACTCCGTGCTGTTGAGCACCTGGTTCAGCACAAAGCTGGAGCGCACGCTGGTCACGCCCTCAATCCGGGTCAGGTGCCCCAGCAGCAGTTTTTGATAGTGATCCATATCCGGCACCACCACCTTCAGCTGATAGTCGGCATCCATCCCGGTGACCAGGCTGCATTCCAGCACTTGCGGCAAGGTGCGGATCGCCGCTTCAAAGTTCTCGAAACGTTCGGGCGTGTGTCGGTCCATGCCGATCAACACGTAGGCCGTGAGGCTCAGGCCAAGCATCTTGCGGTCGAGCAGGGCGACCTGGCGTGAGATGTAGCCGTCGTCCTCCAATTGCTTGACCCGGCGTGAGCAGGGTGACGGTGACAGGCCGATCCGCTCGGCCAGCTCCTGGTTGGAGATCCTCGCGTCGCGCTGTAATTCCGCCAAAATACTCAGGTCGTATCGGTCAAGTTTGCTCATGGGGCTGGCCTTTGTCGTAACTATTGCTGCGAATTATCTATCCAGGGTTAAAAATTGCGCAAGCACTGTTTATTGACGCAATCTTCGCAATCATCTGTCGGGCCCTCACGCCTATGATTACCAACAGAATCACTGCCCGGACATAGAGTCCACAGCAGCCCGCCCAATCAGGCCGGCTGCGGCCCGCCAACCCCACCGGGTTGTGCCGGCCCCCGGGCTGCACACTGTCCACAAGACGGCGTGAGGTGAGCCAACGTCATAAGCGTTGAGCCAGGACGAAGTTCTCAAGGGGCGACCGACGGGTCGCCCCTTTTCTTTTGCCGGCGAAAATTGTGCTGGTGACTGATAACCTGTCGCAGAACCGGGCCCGGCTTTTCCAGTCTCATGCACAGGCCCTAATCCGCAGTGAGGAATAGCATGAAGCGCATCTGGCGTTTGGCAGGTGTAGGTGTGTTGATGGTCACCTTGGGCACGCAGGTGATGGCCGACGAACGAGACAACGCACCCCGCCAGGGGCAAGGCCCGCAGGGCGGTGGTGGACCGCGTGAGCGGGGGCCGGAACACAGCCAGCCGCGCCCGCAAAACCAACCGGTAGAGCGCGCCGGCCAGAACGGCCAGTGGCAGGCTCGCCCTCAAGGTAATGAAGCGCCGCGCCCGGCACCGCAGGCGGGGAGCAATCTGCCGATCCAGGGCCGGCCCGATTCCGTGGGCCAGACCCAGGAGCCGCGCCAGGGCAACTACCGTGACATTCCCCGGCGCAATGATGGCAACCAGCATTGGCAAACCGGTGGCCCTGGCTCGCGGCCTGGCTACAACGGCCACCCCAATGATAACCGCTGGCCAGGCCGCCCCGACGGCCATGGCAACGGCTGGGGCCCCGGCCCGCAGTATCGGCCCGGCTACACGGTGGACCGCTTCCCCGACCGCAATTACCGTGTGCCCTATCGCGGCCAGGATTACTTTTTCTCGGGCGGCTATTGGTACCGGCCCCAGGGCCCGCGCTATGTTGTGGTCACGCCGCCCTATGGGATCCGCGTGCATTACCTGCCGGACTATGCGCGTGAAGTGTGGGTCGGCAGTGCGCTGTTTTTTCTCGCCGCTGGCGCCTATTACAGCTACGAGACCAGCACCCAGCAGTACGTGGTGGTGCAACCGCCGGTGGCCATGCCGCCGCAGCCGACGCCCCAGGGCAACGGGTATGACGTAGTGGCCTATCCCGCCAATGGCCAATCTCCCGCCCAGGTGCAGCAGGACGGTTACGATTGCTATCGCTGGGCGGTGCAGCAAAGTGGCTTCGACCCCCAGACCGTCACCTACGCGCCTGCGCCGGCGGTGGTGCAAACCTACCGCCAGGCCCAGGGCAACTGCCTGAGCAGTCGCGGGTACCAGGTGACCTACTAGGCCTTGCTGCCCGTGACCACTTCCTGCGGGTCGGCGTGCACCAGCACCTCGGCCCGTGGGTAGGCCTGATGGATGGCATCGGCGGCCTGGTCGCTGATGCCATGGGCTACCGACAAGCTCAACTCCCCCGGCAACTCCAGATGCAACTGCACAAACCAGTGGTTGCCGGAAATCCGCGTGCGCAAATCATGGGCACCCAGTACGCCGGGCACGCTACAGGCCAGTTCCAGCATGTGCTGGCTGACGTCTGCCGGCAGTTCTTCGTCCATCAGCACGGCAAAGCTTTCCCGGGCGATCTGGATCGCGCTCCACAAGATGTACAGGGCGATCGCCAGGCCAAACCAGGCATCGACATGATGCCAGCCGAAGGCCGCCAGCACCAGCGCCAATAGAATGCTGCCATTGAGCAGCAAGTCGGAACGGTAGTGCAGCGAGTCGGCGCGCACCGCGTTCGAGCCGGTTTCGCGGATCACCCGGTGTTGCACGGCCAGCAGCGCCACGGTCAGCACCAGCGACATCACAATCACTGCAATACTCAGCCAGGGCGCGCCCACGGGTTCCGGGTGCAGCAGGCGTTGGTACGCCTGGAAGGCGATCAATACCGCGCTGCCGGCGATAAACAGCGCCTGGGCCATGCCCGCCAGGGATTCCGCCTTGCCATGGCCGTAGCGGTGATCATCATCCGCCGGGCGCAGCGCGTAGTGCACCGCCAGCAGGTTGAGCAGTGACGTCACGCCGTCGAGCAGCGAATCGGTCAGCCCGGCCAACATGCTCACCGAACCACTGAACCACCAGGCGATGGCTTTGCCGATAATCAGAATGCTGGCCACGCCGACCGAGGCGCGGGTGGCCAGGCGCAATAGCCGGGCGTGTTCGGTGCTGGTGTTCATGGGGCAATCAGGTCCTTACGCAGCAGGTTGCAGGCCGAGGGACGCGAGTTGTTGCACGCTGCCCTTGAACTGGATCAGGCGCGGGTCGTCCAGCGGCAGGTTGCGGCCGGTTTCGTGCTCGATGATGGTTTGCAGCTTGGTGTTATCCACCTTGCCGTCGGCGCCGATGGCTTCTTGCAGTTTTTCGGGGGCCACTTGTGCGGTTTTGCCGGGCTCGAAGTAAATCGCGCCGGTGGCGAAGTCCACGCCAAAGGCGATCAGGCCGGGGATCACATAAAACAGCAGGCCGACCGCGTCGAGCACGGCAATTGCCGGGTCGATCTTGCCGTCGATCTGGCCACGGCGATCAGGATAGAAAATCGAACCGCAGGCCGTCAGTTGGCTCAACAGGGTGACGGCCAGAACACCGCCGATGACACGGGAAGCAATACGCATGAGACTCTCCTGAACACTTGTAGGGTGTGACTATAAAGCAGATCTACCAGGTGCCACCCCTCTAATGTGGGAGCCTTTCCAAAGGGACATGGCCGCGCCTGAGAGAGCACCGATATCCAGCCGTTCGCCGTTATACTCGCCGCTCTGCTTTGGAGCCAGTATGAATTCGTTGCCAATCGATGATGTTTTACCCGCCTTGCGTGAAGCCTTGGCGACGCGCCATGAAGCCGTGCTCGAAGCACCGCCCGGCGCCGGTAAGACCACGCGGGTGCCGTTGGCGCTGTTGCACGAAACCTGGCTGGCCGGGCAAACCATCCTGATGCTTGAACCCCGCCGGCTCGCCGCCCGCGCCGCAGCCGAACGCCTGGCCAGTGAGTTGGGGGAAAAGGTCGGGGAAACCGTCGGCTACCGGATCCGCCTGGACAGCAAGGTCGGCCCCAACACCCGTATTGAAGTGGTCACCGAAGGCATCCTCACCCGGCGCCTGCAGGATGACCCGGCGCTGGATGGCGTGGGCCTGCTGATCTTCGACGAATTCCACGAGCGTAGCCTCGACGCCGACCTGGCGCTGGCCCTGAGCCTCAACGGCCGCGAGCTGTTTCGCGATGAACAACCGCTGAAAATTCTGCTGATGTCCGCCACCCTTGAAGGCGAACGCCTGTCAGGGCTGCTCGACGACGCGCCGATTCTGCGCAGTGAAGGGCGCATGTACCCGGTGCAGATGCGCTGGGGGCGGCCGTTCCAGCCCGGGGAATTTATCGAGCCGCGGTTGGTGCAGACCATTCTTGAAGCCCTGCACGACGAAACCGGCAGCGTGCTGGTGTTTCTGCCGGGGCAGGCGGAGATTCGCCGGGTTCATCAACAGTTGGCGGATGCCCTCGGTGAGCGCGGCGATGTGCTGCTGTGCCCGCTGCATGGCGAGCTTGACCTGGCAGCGCAGCGAGCGGCCATCGACCCGGCGCCGGCGGGCAAGCGCAAGGTGGTACTGGCCACTAACATTGCCGAGACCAGCCTGACCATTAATGGCGTGCGGGTGGTGATCGACGCCGGGCTGGCGCGGGTTCCGCGTTTCGACCCCGGCAGCGGCATGAGCCGTCTCGACACCCAGCGCATCTCCCGCGCCAGCGCCACCCAGCGTGCCGGCCGGGCCGGGCGGCTGGAGCCGGGCGTGTGCTATCGGTTGTGGTCCGAGGACCAGCATGAAGGGCTGGCGGCCTATGGCAGCGCGGAAATTCTCTCGGTAGACCTGGCCGGCCTGGCCCTGCAACTGGCGCGCTGGGGCGTGACGCCAACACAATTGGTGTGGCTCGATGTGCCACCCACTGCCGCTTATGCCCAGGCCCAGGACTTGCTCGAACGCCTGGGGGCGCTCAAGGACGCGACCTTGACCCCCCACGGACAGAAAATGGCCAGCCTGCCGGCGCACCCGCGTATAGCCCATTTGTTGTTGCGCGGCCAGGACCTGGGGCTGGCGAACATGGCGTGTGATGTCGCCGCGCTGCTGGGCGAGCGCGACATCTTGCGCGGTGCCGGTGCGGATGTGCACAGTCGCCTGGCCTTGTTGTCCGGAGAGGAACGCGCCCGTGGCACTCAAGGCGGCGTACAGCGGGCCCGGCAATTGGCCCGGCAATATCGCGGCTATCTAAGAGGCAAGGCCGAACAGCCGGTGGCTGATCCCGATCACCCGCGTTGGCTGGGGGCGCTGCTGGCGCTGGCCTACCCGGACCGGGTGGCCCAACAACGCCGTGCGGGCGGTGCCGAATATCGTCTGGCCAACGGGCGCGCCGCGCTGTTTGCCGAAGCCGACAGCCTGATGAAGCAGCCGTGGCTGGTCATCGCCGACCTGGGCAGCCGCCAGGGCCAGCGTGAAGAGCGGATTTACCTGGCTGCAGACTTCGACCCGACGCTGTTCGACTCGGTATTGGCCGAACAGGTGCGCTGTTTCGACCAGCTGGATTGGGACGAGCGCGAAGGCGTGTTGCGTGCCGAACGCCAGCGCAAGGTCGGTGAACTGGTACTCAGTCGCGAGCCGCTGACCGGCCTGGACGAGTCCGCCCGCAGCCAGGCGCTGGTCAACCTGGTGCGGCGCAAAGGCCTGGAACTGCTGCCCTGGACCCCGGAGCTGCGCCAGTGGCAGGCCCGTGTCATGCTGCTGCGCCAACTGGACTCCGGCAAGCCCGGCGAATGGCCCGACGTCAGCGACAGCGCGTTGCTCGCCAGCCTGGAACATTGGTTGATGCCGTACCTGGGCAAGGTCTCGCGCTTGAGCCATTTCGCCAACCTGGATCTTTTCAGCTTCCTGCATAACCTGCTGCCCTGGCCGCTGCCCCAGCGCCTGGATGAACTGGCGCCCCATCATTTGAAGGTGCCTTCGGGCTCATCGGTACGCCTGGACTATAGCGAGCATCCGCCGATTCTCGCGGTGCGCCTGCAGGAACTGTTTGGCCTGGCCGATACCCCGCGCATCGCCGGTGGACGGCAGGTGGTGAAGTTGCACTTGTTATCGCCAGCGCGGCGTCCGGTGCAGGTGACCCAGGATCTGGCGAACTTCTGGCGCAGTACCTACGCCGAGGTGAAGAAGGATCTGAAGGGGCGGTATCCCAAGCATTACTGGCCCGATGACCCGTTGGTGGCAGAAGCGACCGCGCGGATCAAGCCGCGCAAGTAATCATGCTTAATATCTGAATGTGGGAGCTGGCTTGCCAGCTCCTACACCAACCCTATTCCACATCGGGTTGTGTCCTGTGGGCTATTGCGCGGCGGGCAGCAGGAACCGTGCAATCACCGGCAAATGATTGGAAATACGCAATGTATCGTCCTGCCGCACCCGCGCTTCAACCTTCTTCAGCCTCGGGCTATAGAATAGATAATCCACCGTACGGTCCGGCCCATCGAGGCCCGGGTCATTGGGGAAGTGGGTCAGCCACTGGGCGCGGTCGATCCCGCTGGATTGACTGTTGCTGGGGACCATCGGGTATTTATCCCACAACAGATGCAGCTCACTGTCCGGCGAATACTGCCCGCGTCTGTCGGCGTCCAGGCGCAGGAACTGCCCCAGGGGCAACAGATTGAAATCCCCGCCAATCAGCCACGGCGTGCCCCGGCTTTCGAATTTATCCAGCAGCTTGATGGTCGCCTCGACCTGCTCGCGCACCGCGCTGTGGCCGGGTGCGGCGTTGTCCAGGCGGGTGTTGAGCACCGCCAGTTGGCCGCCGTCGCTCAACGGCAGGTAACTGAGCAGCAGCGCGGGCTTGGGTTGGAACTGACGGCTGATCAGGTTGGCCGGGGCCACCGGCAGTTGCAGGCGTTCGGCATGTTCGATCTGGTAGCGGCTGAGGGTCACCAGCTTGCGGCCGACACTGCCGAAGATATGCCGGTCGGGCACAAAGTCGGCTTTCCAGTCGAAGGCCTCGACGCTGCACGGGTAGAGGTCCACCAGCCGCTCCTGAAGCAGCGCCAGTTGGTCCTGGTAGTGGGATGGCTTGGCGCCTTCGTCCAGTTCCTGCAGCAACAGCACGTCCGGTTGTTCGTCACGGATCACCCGCGCCACTTCGTCCAGGCTGGAGGCCATGTCTTCAGGGGTGGGGCGCTCGTCCGGGCCACTGCCGTCGGGGGTGTCGTACCAGAACACATAGTTCTTGCCCGCCAGGTATTGCACGTTCCAGGTCATCACCTTGAGTGCCTGGCCGGGCAGCAGCGTCGGCGCACGCGGGGCCACGCAGCTGACGGGTAGGGTCTGTTTGTCGGCGGGGCGCCAGGTCAGGCTGTAGATCAGGGCCGTCAGCAAGCCTGCGAGGATCAGCAGGCCTACCAGGGTTTTACGCAGTAAACGGGTCATCGGCTCGCCTTATGGCGCTGCGGGACAGGCCCCGAGCATACCCGACCGGTGGCCGGGAGCCCAGGGAGCACGTTAGCGAGCGTCGGCATCACCGGCGATCAGCATGAACAGGCGGAACAGCACTACGCTGGTAAACAGCTGCAAGAAGCTATGGGCACTGTCGATCAGCACCGCCAGCAGCGGGTTCTGCGGGTCGGGCCAGGCTGCGACGCTGGCACCCTTGAGCAGCCACAGTGGGGTCATCACGCACAACAGGCAGACCAGGATGCGCAGAAAATGCCCACGGGTCAGACGGAAACTTTCCTTCATCGCCGCCAGCGCGGGCATCCCGCGCAGCACCAGCAAGTACTCGGCGAAGGCCAGGGTGACCATCAGCCACAGCCCCGGCAGGAAATACAACGACAGCCCCAGCAGAATCAGCAGGGTGCTCATGGCCGTCAGCAACGCGTAGCGTGGCCACAAGGTCAGCGCCATGGCCAGCACGGCGGCGGTGCGCGGCGACTCGCCACGGCTGCGGGCGTCGAGAAACAGGATCAGGGCGGCGGTGTACAGCGGATACACCAGCAAACCCACGATCATGCTGTAGCCGGTAAACGCCTCCGGGCCCAGGGTGCGATCGAGCACTTGTTGCAGCACGGCCTCCAGGATCACCAAGGGCAGGCACAACTGCACGATGGCGCCCAGGTTGCGCTGGAAAAAGTAGAAAGAGTCGCGCAGAACGGTCAACGGATTCATCAAAGTCATCACAGGCGGAAAAAGCAGCGGACACTTTAACCGATCACCGACAAACGTAAACCTTGGGTAAAGATCATTGAAACGCCGCAGGCCAGCCCCATTACTGGTGGCGTACCTTGCCCATTGCGGGCGGGACGCAGATTTTTACCGGCAATCTAACGAGGTCGCCATGAACAGCGAAGAGCAAACCCTGATCGACGGACTGTTTTCACGGTTGCAGCAAGCCGAAACGGACTCAGCCCCCCGCGACGCCCAGGCAGAAGCGCGGATCAAGGAGCACATCACTCGCCAACCGGCCGCCGGGTATTTCATGACCCAGGCGATTCTGGTGCAGGAAGCCGCGATCAAAAGCCTGGATGCGCAGAACAAGCAGCAGGCGCAACAGATCCAGCAATTGCAGGATGAACTGCAACGGGCCAAGACAACGCAGCCGGCCACCAGCGGTGGTGGGTTCCTGTCGAGCATCTTTGGCGGCAGCTCCCGCGAGCCGCAGCCTGCGCCGAGCGCGCCGGCCTCTGGCGCGGGTGGTTGGCGCGAGCCGACTCGGCCCGGCTTCAGCGCGCCGACGCCGCAACAGAGCTTTGGCACCCCACAACAGAACTATCAGCAACCCCAGCAGGCGGCGCCCGCAGGTGGTGGTTTTCTTGGTGGCGCCCTGAAAACCGCCGCCGGGGTGGCCGGGGGTGTGATGCTGGCCCAAGGTATCAGCAGCCTGTTCAGCCACAACCAGCAGCCGCAGGTGGTGGAAGAGATCGTTCGCGAAGAGCCGGCGCCTGCCAGTGACAACGGCGGCTGGGGCAATGACGAGCAGCGTTTCGCTGACAATGACAGCGCCGACAGCGGTTATGCCGACGATTCTTCCTTCTTTGGCGACGACGACTCCTTCGTCTGACACCCACTGAACCGGGGCGCGCTGTCGCCCCGGTCTGATTTTTCTCGGAAACCTCCTCTTGGCTGGCATACTGGCGACCTTTGCGGGCCATCACGTCCGCCAGTGCGATGAGGATATACGGTGAAAAAAATTGCAGTGTTCGCCGATGTGCAGAACCTCTATTACACCGTGCGCCAGGCCTATGGCTGCCACTTCAACTACGCCGCCCTGTGGGCCGATATCAGCCAGCGCGGGCAGATCGTCGAGGCGTACGCCTATGCCATCGACCGTGGCGACAGCAAGCAGCAGCAATTCCAGCAGATCCTGCGCAACCTGGGCTTTACCGTGAAGCTCAAGCCGTACATCCAGCGCAGCGATGGCTCGGCCAAGGGCGACTGGGACGTGGGCATCACCATCGACATCATGGACGCCGCCGCCCATGTCGACGAAGTGGTGCTGGCCTCGGGTGATGGAGATTTCGATATGTTGCTCGACCGCATCATCCATAAACATGGCGTCGAAGCCGTGGCCTACGGCGTGCCGGGGCTGACGGCCAATTCGTTGATCCGCGCGGCCAGTCGCTACGTGCCTATCGAAGGCGCGTTGTTGCTCAAATAGATTTTCAGATGGGGTTGGAACAGGTTTGGAACGTATAGCGGTCATCGACTTTGAAACCACCGGCATCTCGCCGAGCAGCAGTTGCCGGGCCACGGAAATCGCCGTGGTCATCCTGGAGCAGGGCCAGATCGTGGACCGCTACCAGAGCCTGATGAACGCCGGTGTGCGCGTGCCGGGGTTTATCGAGCAACTGACCGGCATCAGCAATGCCATGCTGCGCAGCGCGCCGCCGGCCGAGCGGGTGATGAACGAGGTCAATGAATTTGTCGGCACCACGCCGCTACTGGCGCACAACGCCGCGTTCGACCAGAAGTTCTGGGACTTCGAACTGGGCCTGATCCGCCGCACCCGCCTGCAAAAATTCGCCTGCTCGCTGCTCCTGGCCCGCCGGCTGATGCCCACTGCGCCCAACCACAAACTCGGCACCCTGACGTCTTATGCGCAATTGCCCCACACCGGCAAGGCTCACCGGGCGATGGCGGATGCGGAAATGGCGGCCAACCTCACCGCCCACCTGGCCCAGGAACTGCGCCGCACCCACGGCTTGCGCGAGTTGACCCATGATCTGCTGTGCAGCCTGCAAAAAGTGCCGGCAGCGAAGATCAATGACCATCTGAAGAAACATCGCGGGTTCTGATCCCGATTCTCAGAACGATAAAGAGCAAAATGTGGGCGTCGGGTGTGGGTAGGCCAGTTGGTGCATTCGTGGCTGATACACCGCTATCGCAGGCAAGCCAGCTCCCACATGGGATCGCATCCAGCCCAAGCAATCGGGTTAGCTGTGGGGCCGGGTGTGCTTGCGATGGTGGTATGTCAGTTGAGATATTTTGGCCTGATACACCGCTATCGCAGGCAAGCCAGCTCCCACATGGGATCGCATCCAGTCCGGGCAATCGGGTCAACTGTGGGGGCCGGGTGTGCTCGCGATGGTGGTGTGTCAGTTGAGATATTTTGGCCTGATACACCGCTATCGCAGGCAAGCCAGCTCCCACATGGGATCGCATCCAGCCCGGGCAATCGGGTTAGCTGTGGGGCCGGGTGTGCTCGCGATGGTGGTGTGTCAGTTGAGATGTTTTGGCCTGATACACCGCTATCGCAGGCAAGCCAGCTCCCACATGGGATCGCATCCAGTCCGGGCAATCGGGTCAACTGTGGGAGCCGGGCTTGCCCGCGATAGCGCTCGCTCAGGCGCCGCCATTCTTTCCCTCCAAATACCCCAACGGCAACCGCCGCTCTACGGCGCTCGACAAGATGATCGAGGTTTTGCTGAACCCGAATTTCGCCACCCGGTTGATCAGGCTTTCCAGTTCCGGCATTGAACCCACCGCCGCCTGCATGATCACGCAGGGGTCGCCGGTGACCCGGTGGCATTCGGTCAGTTCGGGGATTTCTGCCAGCGCGTCGTAGACTTTCTGGCTGCCGTTTTTGGTCAAGCGCAGTTCAATCGTGCACTGGATCGGCAGGCCGATCTTGGACAGGTCGACCTTGGCCTGGTAACCGGTGATCACTCCGCTGGCCTCCAGCTTGGCCACGCGTTCAGCCACGGCGGGGGCGGAGAGGTTTACGGTGCGGGCCAGTTGCGCGTAAGTGGCGCGCCCATCCTTGAGCAGGGCGCTGAGGAGCATGCGATCGTATTTGTCCATGAATAAGGCTCTGGCAATGGCGGGCTTTCGAATACAAGGCTTATAGCCCTGATAACCATGATTTGAAAAGTGTATGGGCGCTTTAAACAGGTTTTGTAACTTATGTTTACTGGTGTGGATTTCTAAAATAACGATTCCTTGTCCTGCTGCAGAGCTGCCCATGCCTGGCCCACGTCGTTTTCCCTTACCGTTGATCGCAGCTTTTTTTGCGCTGTATGTGATTTGGGGGTCTACCTACCTGGTGATCCGTATTGGCGTGGAGTACTGGCCGCCGCTGATGTTGGCGGGGATTCGCTTCTGTACTGCGGGGGCGCTGATGTATGGCTACCTGCGCTGGCGCGGGGTGCCGGCACCGACCTGGGCGCAGTGGAAAGCCGCGGGCATGATCGGCATCTTGCTGCTGACCTTCGGTAATGGCGCAGTGAGTGTGGCTGAACACAGCGGCGTGACTTCAGGTGTCGCTGCGCTGGCCGTGGCGACGGTGCCGTTGTTTACCTTGCTCTGTGGATATTTTTGGGGCGCGCGTAATACCCGTCTGGAGTGGGCCGGGGTGATTCTGGGGATGATCGGCATTGCCATGCTCAATATGGGCTCCAACCTGCAATCGAGCCCGTTGGGCGCTGGGCTGCTGTTGTTTGCCGCCGCTTCCTGGGCTTTTGGTTCGGTATGGAGCCGGCACTTGCCGTTGCCCCAGGGCGCCATGGCCAGCGCCGCCGAAATGCTGATCGCCGGGGTGGTGCTGTTGATCGGCAGTGCACTCAAGGGCGAGCACCTGCAAGCGATGCCCCCGGTGGAAGGCTGGCTGGCCCTGGCTTACCTGACCGTCTTTGGCTCGATCATCGCCTTCAACGCTTATATGTACCTGCTCAAACACGTGCGTCCGGCAGCGGCCACCAGCTATGCCTACGTCAACCCGGCGGTGGCGGTGCTGCTGGGCATCGTGTTTGTCGGCGAGACCATTGGCCTGGAAGAAGCCCTGGCGATGTTGGTGATTATCAGCGCCGTGCTGTTGATCAGCCTGCCCCAGTGGCGCAAGCCGAAGCCGGAAATAAGGTAAACTGCCGCGCATTACGCCCTTGCGCTGAATTTTTCCTACGGTAAACACATGACTTTCGCCACACTTGGCCTGATCGAACCCTTGCTGCGCGCCCTTGAGGCGCTTGGCTACCAGACCCCAACGCCGGTGCAGGCGCAAGCCATTCCGGCGGTGCTGGCCGGTCGCGACCTGATGGCTGCGGCCCAGACCGGCACCGGCAAGACCGCCGGCTTCGCCGTGCCGCTCCTGCAACTGTTGACCATGGAAGGGCCAAAAGTCACCGCCAACTCGGTGCGTGCGCTGATCCTGTGCCCGACCCGCGAGCTGGCCGAGCAGGTTCACGCCAGCGTCGCCCAGTACGCCGAGCACCTGCCGTTGACCACCTACGCGGTGTATGGCGGCGTCAGCATCAACCCGCAAATGATGAAGCTGCGCAAGGGGGTCGACGTGCTGGTGGCCACCCCTGGCCGCCTGATCGACCTGTTCCGCCAGAACGCGCTGAAGCTCAATCAGCTGCAAACCCTGGTGCTGGATGAAGCCGACCGCATGCTCGACCTGGGTTTTTCCGAAGAGCTGGCGAACATTTACCGCATGCTGCCGAAAAAGCGTCAGACCCTGCTGTTTTCCGCGACCTTCTCCGATGACATCCGCCTGCTGGCCGGGCAGATGCTTATTGACCCGCTGAGCATCGAAGTCAGCCCGCGCAACGTCGCTGCCAACACCGTCAAGCAATGGGTGGTGCCGGTGGACAAGAAGCGCAAGGCGGAGCTGTTTGTGCATCTGATGCGCAAGGGCAAGTGGAAGCAGGTGCTGGTGTTCGCCAAGACCCGCAACGGTGTGGATGCATTGGTAGACAAGCTACAAGGCCTGGGGATCAATGCCGACGGCATCCACGGCGACAAGCCACAAGCCACGCGCCAGCGGGCACTGGACCGTTTCAAGGCCAGCGAGGTGCAGATCCTGGTGGCCACTGATGTGGCGGCCCGTGGCCTGGATATCGAAGATTTGCCGATGGTGGTCAACTTTGACCTGCCCATCGTTGCCGAGGACTACATCCACCGTATCGGCCGTACCGGCCGGGCCGGCAACACCGGCGAGGCGATTTCCCTGGTCTGTGCCGACGAAGTGAACATGCTCTCGGCCATCGAGATGCTGACCCGCCAGACCCTGACCCGCAAAATGGAACAGGACTTCGAACCGGAGCACCGCGTGCCCGACACCGATGCCAGCGGGCAGGTGGTGAAGAAGCCGAAGAAACCGAAGAAGCCTAAGACGTCTGGTGGTGGCGGTAAGCGCAACCTGGGCAAGTGGGTGGAAAGCGGGGAAGTGGCGGCGGAGCCGTCGATCAAGCCGGTGCGCAAAGTGCCTGTGTTTAATACCGGGCCGCGTAAGAAGAAGTAACTTCTTTGGCGTCTGTCAGGGCCTCATCGCAGGCAAGCCAGCTCCCACATTTGAATGTGTTCACAGATCAAAATGTGGGAGCTGGCTTGCCTGCGATGAGGCCCTGAGCTGCCCGCAACTATTGGTGCTGGAGCCACTCCAGCATGCCACGCCCCGCCATCCGCCCACTGGCAAAACACCCCGTCAGTAAATACCCACCCGTCGGTGCTTCCCAGTCCAGCATCTCCCCGGCACAAAATACCCCCGGTAGCTGCGTGAGCATCAAGCGCTCATCCAGCGCTTCAAACGGTACGCCGCCGGCGGTACTGATGGCTTCATCCATCGGCCGGGTTTTTACCAGCGTCAGTGGCAGTGCCTTGATATCCACAGCCAACTGCGCCGGATCATTGAAGTGACCTGTGGGCGCCAACTCGCGTAACAGCGCAGCCTTTACCCCATCCAGGCCCAACTGACTGTGCAAATGCTTGCTCATCGAGCGTGAGCCACGGGGCTTGGCCAATGCGGCCTGCACCTTGTCCAGCGGCTTGCCCGGCAGCAGGTCGATGTGCACGGTGGCTGAACCGTCGCGGTTGATCGCTTCGCGAATCGGCGCCGACAGCGCGTAGATCAGACTGCCCTCGATACCGGTTGCGGTGATCACGCATTCGCCCAGGCGGGGTTTGTCATCCGCCAACCCTATGGCGACGTTTTTCAGCGGCGCGCCGGCGAATTTGCTCACCATTAATTCGCTCCAGGCTGACACCTCGAAGCCGCAGTTGCTGGGCTGCAGCGGGGTGCAGGGCACGCCTTGGTCTTCCAGCAACTTGAGCCAGGCGCCGTCCGAGCCCAGGCGCGACCAACTGCCACCACCGAGGGCCAGCAGTACGGCATCGCTGTGGACAGTCTTCTCGCCCTCCGGGCTGTGGATAATTAAGCCGCCGTCGGCATTCCAGCCCTGCCAGCGATGCCGGGTGTGGATAACTACCCCCTGGTCGCGCAGGCGCTTGAGCCAGGCGCGCAGCAGGGGGGCGGCTTTCATGTCGGTAGGAAACACACGGCCGGAGCTGCCGACAAAGGTTTCGATGCCCAGGCCATGAATCCATTCGCACAACGCCTCGGCACCAAACTGGCGCAGCAAGGGGGCAATGTCCGACGCGCGTTCGGCGTAGCGTGAAAGAAATGCCGGGTAGGCTTCGGAGTGGGTGATATTCATGCCGCCCACGCCCGCCAGCAGGAACTTGCGCCCCACCGATGGCATGCCGTCATACAGGTCCACCCGGACCCCGGCCTGGCTCAGGACTTCGGCAGCCATCAGCCCGGTGGGGCCGCCGCCGATGATCGTGACGTGAAAAGGCTGGGCTGGGATCTGAGGCATGGGGGTGACTGCGGTTCGGCGAAGTAGGGCGAGCATTCTACCCGAGGACCGCGAAACTGCCTGATCAAAAAACGTACACCTTCCTACATGCTATGTGGTGCCTGCCTTACAGGCGGTTACGCTCAAGTTATCCACAGGCCGTTCCACAGGCATTGTGGGTAACGCCCAGGTTTCAATGACAACCTGATGACGTCCACACCCGCTGCGCACTGTGGTGCAGGATGCCGTGGCGCCGGGCCAGGGCGTGGCGGTCCTTGCTGTAGCCGCCACCGATCACGCCCACCACCGGGATATCGCGGCCCAGGCAATGGCGCATCACGCTTTCGTCACGGGCGGCGACGCCTGCATCTGTCAGCTTGAGATAGCCGAGGGCGTCGTCCTTATGCACATCGACGCCCGCGTCATACAGCACCAGGTCGGGCTGATACAGCGGCAGCAGGTAGTTGAGGGCATCGTCCACCACCGTGAGGTAGTCGGCGTCGCCCATGCCCATGGGCAGCGGGATATCCCAGTCGCTGGCGGCCTTGCGCGCCGGGAAGTTCTTTTCGCAGTGCAGGGACACGGTAATGGCGTCCGGTGTGTCATGGAGGATGCGCGCGGTACCGTCGCCTTGGTGCACGTCACAGTCGAAGATCAGCACCCGATTGACTCGCCCACTGGCCAGTAGGAAATGGCTGATCACCGCCAGGTCATTGAAGATGCAAAAGCCCGCCGGGTAATCGTAATGGGCGTGGTGGGTGCCACCCGCCAGGTGGCAGGCCAGGCCATGTTCCAGGGCCTGCTCGGCCGCCAGCAACGAGCCACCGACCGCGCGCACGGTGCGTCGGGCCAGGGCTTCGCTCCAGGGCAGGCCCAGGCGCCGCTGGTCTTCGCGGGACAACTCACCGCTCATATAGCGTTCGATATAGTCAGGGTCATGGGCCAGGGCGAGCACTTGGGCCGGGCACAATTCGGGGCGCAGCAGTTGGCTGTCCTGGGTCAGGCCGCTGTCGACCAGGTGATCGCGCAGCAGCCGGAATTTATCCATGGGGAAGCGATGATCCGCCGGGAACTCGGGGCTGTAGTCGTCGTGGTAGATCAATGGCAAAGGCATGGCAATTTCTGACAGGAACCAGCGACGGATCTTAACAGCGCTGTACACTCACGCACATGGCAAGGGAGGGGAACGATGGAGCCGATACTGCAGTTGGAAAGCGCGCGCCTGGTGTTGCGCCAATGGCGCGACAGCGATTTGCCGGAGTTTGCCCGGATGTGCGCCGACCCGCAGGTGATGCGCTATTTCCCGGCACCCCTGGACCGCTTGGAAAGCGCGGCATTGATCGGGCGAATACGTGGGCATTTTGCCGAGTATGGGTTTGGTGCGTGGGCCCTGGAGCGTAAGGACAGCGGCGAATTTATCGGCCTGACGGGGTTGATGAATGTCGGCTTTGAAGCCGACTTCACCCCGGCGGTGGAGATTGGCTGGCGCCTGGCCCGCGAGCACTGGGGCCTGGGTTTTGCCAGTGAAGCGGCCTGGACTGCATTGCGTTGTGGTTTTGACCGTTTGCAGTTGGAAGAGATAGTGGCCTTCACCACCGAGGCCAACCTGCCGTCGCAGAAAGTCATGCAGGCCATCGGTATGCATTACGATCCGGCGGCAGATTTTCAGCACCCCAGGCTCGCGGCGGACGATCCGCTGCGCCATCATGTGTTGTACCGCATCACCCGCGCCCAATGGTTGGATACGCTGCACGGATAGGCAGGCCGCCCGATGTTTTTACCCGCCGCAGCCAAGACTGCGCGGTTTTGCTTTGTGTGAGGAGAGTTTGAATGAGCCAAGTGTTGGAAGATCTGGTCGACTTGCTGACCCTGGAACCGATTGAAGAAAACCTCTTCCGCGGCCGCAGCCAGGACTTGGGTTTTCGCCAACTGTTCGGCGGCCAGGTCTTGGGCCAGTCGCTGTCGGCAGCCAGCCAGACCGTCGAAGAAGCGCGGCATGTGCATTCGTTGCACGGCTATTTCCTGCGCCCTGGCGACGCTGGGCTGCCAGTGGTCTATCAAGTGGACCGGGTGCGCGATGGCGGCAGCTTCAGCACGCGCCGGGTGACGGCGATCCAGAAGGGCAACCCGATCTTCACCTGCAGCGCCTCGTTCCAGTACGACGAAGAAGGCTTCGAGCACCAGACCACCATGCCGGTGGTGGTGGGCCCGGAGAACCTGCCGTCGGAGCTGGAACTGACCCGGCAGCGTGCGCACCTGATCCCCGAGACCATGCGCGAAAAACTGCTGTGCCCCAAGCCGATTGAAGTGCGCCCGGTGACCGAAAAAGATCCGTACAACCCGCAGCCGTCCGACCCGGTCAAGTATGTGTGGTTTCGCGCCGATGGCGCCCTGGCCGATTTGCCGGCGCTGCATAAATATCTGCTGGCCTACGCCTCGGACTTCGGCCTGCTGACCACCTCGTTGCTGCCCCATGGCAAGACCGTGTGGCAGAAGGACATGCAAGTGGCCAGTCTTGACCATGCGCTGTGGTTCCACGCTGACCTGCGGGCCGATGACTGGTTGCTGTACGCCATGGACAGCCCATGGGCCGGCAATTCCCGCGGGTTCTCCCGTGGCAGCGTGTATAACCGCGCGGGCCAACTGGTGGCCTCGGTGACCCAGGAAGGCCTGATTCGCCATCGCAAGGATTGGGCATGAGCCTCACGGACGTAAAACACTGGGTGTTCGACATGGACGGCACCCTCACGGTGGCCGTGCATGATTTTGCGGCGATCCGCGTGGCCCTGGATATTCCACCTGCCGATGACATCCTCACCCACCTGGCTGCGTTGCCAGCAGCGGAGGCGGCGGCCAAGCATGCCTGGTTGCTGGAGCATGAGCGCGAACTGGCGCTGGGCTCGGTAGCGGCCACGGGCGCGGTGGAGTTGGTGCGCGACCTGGCAGCACGGGGCTGTCGCCTGGGGATCCTGACGCGCAACGCCCAGGAGCTGGCGCACATCACCTTGAAAGCCATCGGCCTGGCGGACTGTTTTGCCGTGGAAGATGTGCTGGGCCGCGACGACGCCCCGCCCAAGCCTGATCCCGGTGGCCTGTTGAAACTGGCCCAGGCCTGGGATGTGGCGCCGGCCGAGATGGTCATGGTGGGCGACTATCGCTTCGACCTGGATTGCGGCCGGGCGGCGGGGACGCGGACGGTGCTGGTCAACCTGCCCGAAAACCCATGGCCGGAACTGGCAGATTGGCATGCGCAAGACTGCGCGGCATTGCGCCAGATGATCTAGCCCCGACACCACACATCACCGGTAGGAGCTGGCTTGGGTTTTCCCTGGGGGATTAGTGGAACAAGGCCTTCTGCCCCAGCGGCGAGGTAAACATCTTGTCGCCGTCATGCCCAACCCCAGGCACTTCAACCAACCTCTGGCTCAACTGCGGATGCCGCTGCTTGAGGTAGTCAAAGTAGTTGTGCCCGCGAATCAGCCGATATGCGCCCTGGGTCTCGGCCGCGCAGCTCTTGTCCAGGGCCGGGTGGTTGGGGTCGGTGTCCTGCTGGCCCAGCAGGTAGGTGATATCCCGCGCGGCGTAGGCCTTTTCCAGTTGCTGGGGGCTTTGGCCGTTGGCGTAGGCCGGCAGTTTTTGCATGCCGTACTTCCAGTCATTGAACTGCGGGCAACTGCCCGGCGCTAACTGCACCGGGCGCTGCGGGCTGAAGTAGGCGTAGGACGATGGGTTGGCGATCACATAGCGCAGGCTGATGCCGGCGGCTTGCAGGGCCGGGTGATCATGGCCGGTCAGGGCAAAGCGCTGTACCACCTGGCCGCCACCGGAATGCCCGGCGACCACTATTTCCTTGAGGGCCGGGAACAGTTGGCGGTTGCCCAGGTGCTTGATGATCTGGTCCAGGGCGCCGTAGGAACTGATCTGGCCATGACCGATTGACGAATCGCCCGCCATCCATCCATTGCCGTGCCAGCGCAGTACGCTGTCACCCAGGTGATGGCGCTGGATATCGGCATCGTTGAGAAACTGCGGTGCGATCACCAGGGTGTTGGCGCCTTGCCCTGCGTGGGCGGCGGCATCTTCGGCGCTTTTGAGGTAGGTCTGGGCGTTGCGCAGGCGCCCATGCACGATGATCAGCGCCCGAGTGATCTGCGGCAGCGGCTGGCGCCAGTCCTGGCTAAGGCCCAGGCTCAGGTCGCCGGCTTGCAGGGAGAAACGCTCGGGGCTGACGACCTTGACCGCCTGCCCGGCGGCGAAGGGGGTGGTGGCGCAACCGATCATCAACCCCAGCAGCCATCCGGCTCGTTTACTCATTTACAGACTCTTGGCCGAGAAGGTGTCGCATTGGCTGATCTGGCCCTGGGCAAACCCGGTCTTGAACCAGCGAACCCGCTGTTGCGACGTGCCGTGGGTGAACGAGTCGGGAACCACACGGCCCTGGCCCTGTTGCTGCAATCGGTCGTCGCCGATGGCGTTGGCGGCGTTCAGCGCTTCTTCGATATCGCCCGGTTCCAGCCAGTTCAGGCGCTTTTGCGCGCGGTTGGCCCAGACCCCGGCGAAACAGTCGGCTTGCAGTTCCTGGCGGACCAGCAGGCCACCATCGCCCTGCATCTGCCGGCCTTGCTGGCGTGCGACCTGGATTTTCGAGGAAATGCCCAGCAGGGTTTGCACGTGGTGGCCGACTTCGTGGGCGATCACATAGGCCTGGGCAAAGTCGCCGGCCGCCTGGAAGCGCTGGGACATTTCGCGGAAGAAATCCAGGTCCAGGTAGACCTGCTGGTCGGCCGGGCAATAGAACGGGCCGCTGGCGGAGGTCGCGCCGCCGCAGGCGGAATTCACCCGGCCACGGAACAGGATCAGCTTGGGGTTCTTGTAAGTCAGGCCGTTTTCCTGGAACACCTGGCCAAAGGTGTCTTCGGTGTCGCCCAGCACGGCGCGCACGAAATCCGCCTGCTCATCATTGGCGGGCGGCGCCTGGCGCGTTTGCGGGCTGACCGAAGGGGCCTGTTCGGTCATCTGGCCGCTCAGTTGCCCGAGGATCTGCATCGGGTCCTGGCCGGTGAGCAGGCCGATGCCGACGATCAGCACAATGGCGGTCAGGCTCAGGCCCTTGCCACCCCCAAAACGCATGCCGCCGCCACCGCCGCCGTCATTGCGCGCGTCGACCACGTTGTCGCTGCGTCGACCCTTTTTCCATAGCATGGGGCAATCCTCTTGATGATCGTGTTGTTAGCGCCGTGATTGAGTATGGCCGTTATTCGCGGCAATACCCTTCGCCCGTATTGACCACCAGGCAATCTTTTTTATCAGCCAGCCATTTCAAACCGGTGGCGGCGCCGTCGCCGGCACGCAGCATTTGCGGGCCGTCCGGGCGGTTGAAGGTGATGCCGTCTTCGCTGGCCTGGCCCTTGAAGGTGCCGGAGGCGTCGGCATCGAGGCCGTACTGCATGCTCAGCAGGTAATGCCCGCGGCCGATGCTGTCGTCCTTGCTGACGGTCAGGTGCAGGCCTTCGACGCCGATCCACTTGCCGACCCATTTGTCGGTGGGCAGGGTCTCCGGGACCAGGGTCGCTTGTACGGAAGGCGGCGCCGGCTTGGGCGGCTCGGGCGTTTTATCGCAGGCACTGAGCAGGGCAAGGGTCGAGAGAATAAACAGTGTTTTTTTCATAATGGATTGGCCTTGATTAAAAAAAGCGCAATGGCTGGCTGGCGTGCAGCGTTGGACTGGGTTTAGGCGATTTAGTGCGCTGATCGCCCGCTGTTTGGTTATGCTCTTGAGACCGATGCACCACCCGCTCTAGATTAGCGCGTTGAGTGCCACTGCTTGCGGCGGTCATTTCAGCCTGTCACGCACGAGAATTCAATGACCCTCAGCACTCCTCTTTCCGGCGTCAACCATCCCTTCAAGGGCATCGTGCTGATTGTGCTGGCGACGTTTCTGTTTTCCAGCCATGTCGCGTTGTCCAAGTACCTCGCCGGCTTTTACCCCATCGTGATGGTGGTATGGGCCCGGTACATGGTGCATACGCTGCTGATGGCGGGGATTTTCCTGCCGCAATCGGGCTTGCGTGTACTGCGCAGCAAGCGCCCGTTGTTGCAGGTGGCCAGGGCGTTGTGCCTGCTGGGCACCAGCCTGTTCTTTACCGCTGCCCTGCATTACATCCCGCTGGCCGAAGCCACCGCAGTGAACTTCCTCGCGCCGATTCTGGTGACGGCCCTGTCGGTGCCGCTGCTGGGCGAGCATGTGACGCGGGGCCAGTGGCTGGCGGTGATCTGCGGGTTTGTCGGGGTGATCATTATTGTGCACCCGGGCGGTGAGTTGTTCACCCCGGCGGTGTTGTTGCCATTGGTCTCGGCGTTGTTCTTCTGTTTCTACCAACTGCTGACCCGCATCCTCAGCCAGTACGACAGCCCGACCACCAGCAACTTCTTCGCCGGCCTGTGCAACACCCTGGTGATGAGCGCGCTGGTGCCGTTCTTCTGGCAGGTACCGACCCTGGGCCATGGCCTGTTGATGCTGGCACTGGGCACCTGTGGGATGACCGCGCACTTGATGCTGACCCAGGCCTTCCGCTTCGCCGCGCCGGCGTTACTCGCACCGTTCGGCTATTGCCAGATCGTGTTTGCGGGGCTGTTGGGCTGGCTGGTGTTCAATCACACCCCGGACCTGACCACGGTGGTCGGGATCGGGGTGATCTGCCTGAGTGGCTTGGCCGCTGCCTGGCAGCAGCGGCGGCGTTGAGTCACACCGCGACGGTGGGGATCTTGCGCGGCGCCATGAAGTACATCCAGGTCAGGGCGATGAAGTACATCGCCGGGATCAGGGTGAACAGCACGGTGTAGTTGTTATTGGTCACGGTCAGGATATGGCCGACGATCTGCGTCATAAACATCCCGCCGATCGCCGCGCACATCCCGCCAAAGCCAAATACCGTGCTCATCATGTGCTTGGGGGTGTAGTCCATCACCAGGCTCCAGATATTGGCGGTCCAGGCCTGGTGCGCGCCGATGGCCAGGGAGATGGCAAACACTGCGACCCACAGTTGGCTGGAGCCGGCGGCCATGATCACGCCGACGATGCAGCAGGCAAACAGCAGCATCGACAGCAGGCGCGCCTTGATCGGCTGCATGCCGCGTCCGATCAGGAACGAGGACAGAATCCCGCCGCCCACACTGCCGAAGTCTGCCGTCAGGTAAATGATGATCAGCGGGATGCCCATCTGGGTCACGTTGATCCCCAGGCTGTATTGCTGGTTGAGAAACGGCGGCAGCCAGTAGAGGTAGAACCAGAACACCGGGGCGGTCAGGGCGTAGGCAATGGCGAAGGCCCAGGTGCCACGCATGCGCAGGATACGGCTGAAGGGCACGCGGGGTTGTTCGGGCTCGACTTCCTGTTGCACGTAGTCCAGTTCCGACTGTTTTACGCTCGGATGGTCTTCGGGGTTGTAGTACTTCAGGCCCCAGAACACCAGCCAGATCCCACCCAGGGCAGCCATGCATAAAAATGCAGCCTGCCAGCCCCACACATGCAGCACCAGTGGCAACAGCATTGGCGTGAGCATGGCGCCGACGTTGGTGCCGGCGTTGAAGATCCCGGTAGCCACCGCGCGCTCGCCGGCGGGGAACCACAGGCGGGTGGTCTTGACGCAGGCGGGGTAGTTGGCCGCTTCGGTGAGGCCGAGGATAAAGCGGCAGACCATAAAGCCCACCGCCGAAGTCGCCAGGCCGTGGGCGCCGGTGGCGATGCTCCACAGCAGCACCGCGCAGAAGAACACACGCTTGACGCCGACGCGGTCGATCAGCCGGCCTTGCAGCACAAAACCAATGGCATAACCGACCTGGAACCAGAAGTTGATGTTGGCGTAGTCCATCGCCGTCCAGCTCATCTCTTTGGCCAGGATCGGTTGCATCACGCCCAGAGCGGCGCGGTCGATGTAGTTCAAGGTGGTGGCGAAAAACACCAGGGCCAACATGCCCCAGCGGGTTTTGCCGACGGCGAGGGCGCCGCGAATCTTGTCGCCAATGGCCGCTTGCGGGTTGCCGGGGCGCGGGGCCACGGCGGAATTTTGCGAAGGCATGAGAGGTACCCGTTTTTTGAAATTTTTATGGTGTGTTCTGGGTCTTGATCACAGGTTTGCGCCTTAAAAAAAGCGGCCCTGGATGCGCATTCGATGGTGCGCAGTGGCTAAAAAATCGTCAATTCGCCAATCGCCATTGTGTTCGATAATCGCCCGAAAAACTAACTGATTGGTACATTTTGAATTGCTGCTTTATCGCGCGCGGCCAATAATTTGCCGCAAACAAGACCACCCTTCATTGCCGGGAGTCACCCCATGCAACGTTCCATCGCCACTGTTTCCCTGAGCGGCACCCTGCCGGAAAAGCTCGAAGCCATTGCTGCGGCCGGGTTCGATGGGGTGGAAATCTTCGAGAACGACTTGCTGTATTACGACGGCAGCCCGCGTGAAGTGCGGCAGATGTGTGCCGATCTGGGCATTGCCATCACGTTGTTCCAGCCGTTTCGTGATTTTGAAGGATGTCGCCGCGACCGCCTGGCGCGCAACCTGGAACGGGCCGAACGCAAATTCGACCTGATGCAGGAACTGGGCACCGACCTGGTGCTGGTGTGCAGCAATGCTTCTGCCGACTCCACGGGCGAACATTCGATCCTGCGCGATGACCTCAGCCTGTTGGCCGAACACGCCGGGCGCCGTGGCTTGCGCATTGGTTATGAAGCCCTGGCCTGGGGCCGGCACGTCAACACCTGGCAACAGGTCTGGCAACTGGTGCGCGAGATTGACCACCCCAGCCTCGGGGTGTTGCTAGACAGTTTTCATACATTGTCGCTCAAGGGCGATCCGACGGCTATCGCCCAGATCCCTGGCGACAAGATCTTCTTTGTGCAAATGGCCGACGCGCCGCTGCTGGCCATGGACGTGCTGGAGTGGAGCCGGCACTTTCGCTGCTTCCCCGGCCAGGGCGAGTTCGACCTGCCGGGTTTTCTCGCGCCGATCATCCAGAGTGGCTACACCGGGCCGCTGTCCCTGGAGATTTTCAACGATGGCTTTCGCGCCGCGCCCACCCGGGCCAACGCGGCGGATGGTTTGCGCTCGTTGCTGTACCTGGAAGAGAAGACCCGCCAACGCCTGCAGCAACAGGCCACGCCGCTGGATATCCTGTTTGAGACCCCGGCTGCCAGCGAGTACGACGGCATCGAATTCCTCGAGTTTGCGGTGGATGAAAACCTCGGCGCCCGCCTGACCCAATGGCTGCAACGCCTGGGCTTCGTCAAGGCCGGGCAGCACCGTTCCAAGAGCGTGAGCCTGCTGCGCCAGGGCGATATCAACCTGATCCTCAACTGCGAGCCGTACTCCTTTGCCCACAACTTTTTCGAGGCCCATGGCCCGTCGTTGTGCGCCACGGCGATTCGCGTCAAGGACAGTGCCAAGGCCCTGGAACGGGCGGTGGCCTACAAGGGCCAACCCTATCGCGGGCTGGTCGGGCCCAATGAGCTGGAGCTGGCGGCTGTACGCGCGCCGGATGGCAGCCTGATCTACCTGGTGGACCAGCACGCCGGCGGGATCTACCACACTGATTTCAACCTGCAGGCCGCCAGCACCGGCGGCGGCGGGCTGCTGCGCATCGACCATATGGCCATGGCCCTGCCGGCCGACAGCCTCGACAGTTGGGTGCTGTTCTACAAGAGCCTGCTGGATTTCGAGGCCGACGATGAGGTGGTGTTGCCGGACCCCTACGGCCTGGTCAAGAGCCGGGCGCTGCGCAGCCGTTGCAGTTCGATCCGCTTGCCGCTGAATATTTCCGAGAACCGCAACACGGCGATTTCCCACGCGTTATCCAGCTACCGTGGCTCCGGCGTGCATCACATTGCCTTTGATTGCGCGGATATTTTCGCCGAGGTCAGCCGGGCCAAGGAGGCGGGCGTGCCGCTGCTGGATATCCCACTCAATTACTACGATGACCTGGCGGCGCGTTTTGATTTCGACGATCAGTTCCTCAGCGAGCTGGCGTACTACAACGTGTTGTACGACCGTGATGCCCAGGGCGGTGAGCTGTTTCACGTGTACACCGAACCCTTTGAAGGGCGGTTTTTCTTCGAGATTATCCAGCGCAAGAACGGTTACGCCGGCTATGGCGCCGCGAATGTGGCGGTACGCCTGGCGGCGATGGCCAAGTCGCGCAGTGGGGCAGTGCGCCAG
This sequence comes from Pseudomonas sp. WS 5410, assembly GCF_012985645.1. Classification (NCBI taxonomy): domain Bacteria; kingdom Pseudomonadati; phylum Pseudomonadota; class Gammaproteobacteria; order Pseudomonadales; family Pseudomonadaceae; genus Pseudomonas; species Pseudomonas sp. WS 5410. The sequence goes on from NZ_JAAQWS010000002.1 coordinate 177,287, forward strand.
GCCAGGCTGTAGGGCGTTGACGCTTCCTTCGTACGGCGTGGCAGCCCATAATCACGGCCTGCATAAATGGCCGTGAGCGCACCATGACCCCGACCTCCGAACTGCCCGACGTCTCCCTGGCGCCGCGCAAGAGCCGCAAGAACAACCCGGAAAAGACCCGCGAGAACATTCTGCAAGAAGCCATTGTCGAGTTCGTGCAGCAGGGGCTTTCGGGGGCGCGGGTGGATGCCATCGCTGAGCGCATCCACACCTCCAAGCGCATGATCTATTACTACTTCGGCAGTAAGGAACAGCTGTACGTCGAGGTCCTGGAAAAGCTCTACGGGGATATCCGCAACACCGAAACCCGGATGAACCTCACTGAACTGGAACCCCGTGAAGCAATCCGGCGCCTGGTGGAATTCACCTTCGATCACCACGACCAGAATGTGGATTTTGTGCGGATTGTCAGCATCGAGAACATTCACAACGCCGAGTATGTGAAACAGTCGGACGCGATCAAGGCGATGAACAGCAATATCCTTGAAGCACTGGGCGCGACCTTGCGCCGGGGCGCGGAGCTGGGGGTGTTCCGCGCTGGGCTGGAGCCGCTGGATGTGCATTTGCTGATCAACTCGTTCAGCTTTTACCGGGTATCCAACCGGCATACCTTCAGTGAGATTTTTCAGATCGAATTGTCGGATGAAGCAATCAAGCAGCGGCATCGGGCGATGATCTGCGAGTCGGTGCTGCGTTACCTGCAGGCCTGATCCACCGCCGAATTCAATTGTGTGGGAGCAGGCAAGCCAGCTCCCACATTAGGATCCGGTTTCTACAGTGAAGTATTCATGCTCTGGAAATGAGCGAGCATCCTTTGTGCATCTGCTTTCTCACCACTGAACAACTCGAACGCCTTCACCGCCTGGAACACCGCCATATTCCCCCCATCCAGGGTGCGGCAACCCAGCGCCCGGGCGTTGCGTAGCAGCTCGGTTTCCAGCGGGAAATAGACGATTTCCGCGACCCACAAATCCGCGCGCAACAATGCTGCTGGCACGGGCATGCCCGGTAGCTTGGCCATGCCCATGGGCGTGGTGTTGACCAGGCCATCAGCCGCCGCCATCGCGTGACCCAGGTCGCTGCCGGCACACGCCCGGTCGGGGCCAAAGTGTTGGTTGAGGTTGGCGGCCAGGCTTTGGGCGCGGTCGTGATCCACATCGAAAATACTCAACTGGCCGACACCTTCGGCCAACAGCGCGTGGGCCACCGCCGCGCCTGCGCCACCGGCGCCCATCTGCACCACGCGCTGGCGCGCAGCGTCATGCAGGCCACGGCGAAACCCTTCGGCAAAACCCAGGCAGTCAGTGTTGTGACCGATGCGCTTGCCATCGCGCCAGACCACAGTGTTGACCGCGCCGATGCCCCGGGCTTCGGGCGACAGCTCATCGAGCAACGGCAGGATCGCTTGCTTGCATGGGTAGGTGATGTTCAATCCGGTGAAGTTCATCTGTTCGGCGGCCTTGAGCAGATCGGGCAGGGCGCTGCTGTCCAGTTGCAGCGGGTCCAGGTCGATCAGGCGATACAAGTAGCGCAGACCCTGGGCATCGCCTTCCTGCTCATGCAGGGCTGGCGTGCGGGACGCCTGGATGCCGGCGCCGATCAGCCCGGCAAGAATGCGCGGCTTCATTTGAGCTCCCGGCTGAAATGCTCGAGGGCCAGGTGATAACCGTGGCTGCCAAACCCGGCGAGCACGGCCTTGGCAATGGGCGAGACGAAAGAGTGATGACGGAACGGTTCGCGGGCATGCACGTTGGACAAATGCACTTCGATCACCGGCAACTCACTGGCCACCAGGGCGTCGCGAATGGCCACCGAGGTGTGGGTCCAGGCCGCCGGGTTGATCACAATGCCCGCACAACGAGCGCGGGCGCCATGGATCCAGTCCAGCAACTCGCCTTCGTGGTTGGTCTGGCGAAATTCCAGTTTCAGCCCGAACTGTTCGGCGCTACGCCCGCATAGGGCGGCGACGTCAGCCAGGGTCTCGTGGCCATAGGTGGCCGGTTCGCGGGTGCCGAGCAGGTTCAGGTTGGGGCCGTTGAGGACCAGCACAATAGGCGGCATGGGGGTGTCTCCACTGTTGTTTTTATGGATGGAGACAAAATGTACTGAATGGTTAATTTGGTCAATTGGCCAAGCGCTGTGCTGCAGATAACCGTTCGATTATCGAACGGTGAATGCAGTCTGTCGGGACTGTCCAAGAGTTGATGTCAATTGGAAACCATTCTCGACAAAACTTAAGATGCCCGCCTGTTTGCTTTACATCCCCCGGGATCCGCAGCACCGCGCTCAAGGGCCAGGTCACTGACCGGTCGCCCCCATGGCGGCAACTCGGCAGAGCGGGTGTTTCCCAGCCCGTATCCCAAGGCTGAAGAGTCGCGGGATTGGGAGATGGGCGTCAATGTGTTCAAGGAGGGGCTGTTTTTCAACGACGACCGCCTGGGCATCTGCGGTTACAACCCGGCATTTGAAGCGGTGCCAGTCGTTACTAGCCTGTGAGGCAGCTCTGGCAATTTGAAGAGGCCGGCTGTCGGCTGGGGCTGGATAAAGCGTTGGTCGGCGACAAATAACCTAACGGATGGGTTACGATGAAAGTAGGCACTTACAAGGGATATGTGATTGCAGTGTTGCTCAGGGATGAGCATTGCCCGCCGCACGTACATGTCATGGGCAAGGACTGGGATGCGCGTTTTCGCTTCAGTTTCCTGGATGGGGACGTGGCGTTGTGGGATGTGGATCCCGAGCGGCGGCGACCACCCACTCGCATTCTGGAAGGCATTCGCCAGACCTTGATGCAGCCGCATTATCTGGCGCGGGCACAAAGGATCTGGTGGGAGAAGCTGCAAACGGTCTGCCTGGAGAACCGTTCCTGGGATTGGGAGGCCGACGAGGTCGTGCCGGGGTTGGTCATCCGGCGAGGTGTCTACGTGATCGCCAGGGCCCGGCACGATGTGGCGGGGCGGCGAACCATCTTGAACCTGGTGAGGGCGCCAGGATCCGTGGAGATTGAGTTATGAAAACTGTAAAAGCCAAAGTCCGGCCTGATGCACCGATCACTGAGGCCGATGTTGATAAGGCCGTGGCCCGTGGGCGCAAGCTCAAGCGGGTGTACGCCAATGCCAGCTCCGTGCACTACCAGGACGACTGCATTTCCATCGGCTTCGGCGACGGCAGCCGCATCCTGTTGCCGGTGGCCGGTCTCTCTGAATTCGAAGGTTTTTCTGCGCAGGACTTCCAGGCGCTGGAGGTCGGTTTTGGCGGCAAGGCACTGTGCTGTGAAGCTCGTGATCTGCATGTTTCCATCACTGGCCTGGTCGCTACGAGTCAGCCCCTGATGGACCTGGCGGCGAGCATGGTGGCATCGCGCAACGGCCGTAAAACCAGCGCCGCCAAGTCCGCAGCCGCCCGTGCCAATGGCAAGAAGGGCGGGCGGCCACGCAAGGAGGAATGATGCACAGCCGGGGGAGTGGGCTTATGTGGGAGCGGGCAAGCCCACTCCCACATTTTTCTAGGTGTGCCGGGGCCGAGGGTTAGCGCCGGGTCAGCAGCACGCCTGATTCCATATGGTGGGTCCACGGGAACTGGTCAAACATTGCACACTGGGTAATGCGGTGCGTGTCGTGCAGTTGCGCGATGTTCGCCGCCAGCGTCTCCGGGTTGCAGGAGATGTACAGGATGTTCTCGAAGCGCCGGGTCAATTCGCAGGTGTCCGGGTCCATGCCTGCGCGGGGCGGGTCGACGAAGACGCTGCCGAACGCGTAGCTCTTGAGGTCGATACCGTGCAGGCGTCGGAACGGCCGCACTTCGTTCAGGGCTTGGGTCAGTTCTTCAGCGGACAGGCGCACCAGGGTGACGTTATCCACCGCGTTTTCATCGAGGTTGCTCAGGGCGGCGTTGACCGAGGTCTTGCTGATCTCGGTGGCCAGCACTTTGCGCACGCGGGTGGCCAGGGGCAGGGTGAAGTTGCCGTTGCCGCAATACAGCTCCAGCAGGTCATCGCTGCGATCGCCGAGGGCCCCATAGGCCCAGTTGAGCATCTTCTGGTTCACCGTGCCGTTGGGCTGGGTGAAGGCACCTTCGGGCTGGCGATAGCTGAAGGTGCGACCGCCGACATCGAGTTTCTCGACCACGTAGTCGTGGCCGATCACATCGCGCTTGCCCTTGGAGCGGCCGATGATGCTGACGTTCAGGTCGGCAGCCAGTTTGTTGGCCGCCGTGTGCCAATGCTCGTCCAGCGGGCGGTGATAGCACAGCGTGATCATCGCGTCGCCGGCCAGGGTGGTGAGGAACTCCACCTGGAACAGTTTGTGGCTCAGGGCAGCGCTGGCTTGCCAGGCGGCCTTGAGTTGCGGCATCAACTGGTTGATGCGCAGGCTGGCGATGGGGAATTCTTCGATCAGGATCGGCGTGCGCTTGTCATCCTGGGAGAACATCGCGTAATGGCGCTGACCCCCTTCGCGCCACAGGCGAAACTCGGCGCGCAGGCGGAAGTTCTGCAGGGGCGAATCGAACACCTGCGGCTCGGGCGCGTCGAACGGCGCGAGCAGGTCACGCAAGCGCGTGACCTTTTCTTGCAGTTGCAGGGCGTAACTTGCTGCGTCAAAAGTCATGCGGGGAACCAGCCTAGCTTGATCACGAACAGAATCGACAGGATCACCAGCGCTGGGTTGAGTTCACGGTAGCGGCCCGTAAGCAGCTTGATACCGGTCCAGGCGATGAAGCCGAAGGCGATGCCGTTGGCGATGGAGTAAGTGAAGGGCATCGCCAGGGCGGTGATTACCACGGGCGCTGCAACGGTGATGTCGTCCCAGTCGATTTCCGCCAGGCCCGAGGTCATCAGCACCGCGACAAACAGCAGCGCGGGGGCGGTGGCAAACGCCGGGACGCTGGCCGCCAGCGGCGAGAAGAACAGTGCCAGCAGGAACAGGATTGCCACGACGATGGCGGTCAGCCCGGTGCGGCCACCTGCACTCACGCCAGCAGCCGACTCGATGTAGCTGGTGGTGGTCGAGGTACCCAGCAGCGAGCCGGCCATGGCCGCGGTACTGTCGGCGATCAGGGCGCGGCCCATTTTCGGCATGTGACCGTCCTTGCCCATCAGGCCGGCGCGCTTGGCAACGCCGATCAGGGTGCCGGAGTTGTCGAACAGGTCCACGAACAGGAAGGCGAAGATCACGCTGATCAAGCCCACGTCCAGGGCGCCGGCGATATCCAGTTGCAGGAAGGTCGGGGCCAGGGAAGGTGGCATTGATACCACGCCGCCAAAGGGGGTGACGCCCAGCGCGATGGCGGCGATGGTCACCGCGAGGATGCCGATCAGCACTGCACCGCGCACTTTTAGCGCTTCCAGGGCCACGATCAGGAAGAAACCCAGGGTGGCGAGGATCGGTGCGGGCTTCGCCAGGTCGCCCATGCCCAGCATGGTCGCTGGGTTGCTGACCACGATCCCGGCGTTATGCAGGGCGATCAGCGCCAGGAACAGGCCGATACCGGCAGCAATCGCCGAACGCAGGGGCAGGGGGATGGCATTGATGATCCATTCGCGGATGCGGAAGATCGACAGCAGGAAAAACAGCACGGCAGAGATAAATACCGCACCCAGCGCCACTTGCCAGGTATGGCCCAGGTGCAGGACCACGGTGTAGGTAAAGAAGGCGTTCAGGCCCATGCCCGGTGCCAGGGCAATCGGGTAGTTGGCGATCAGACCCATGATCGTCGAGCCGATGGCCGCTGCCAGACAGGTGGCGACAAACAGCGCGCCCTTGTCCATGCCGGTCTCGCCGAGAATGCTCGGGTTGACGAACAGGATGTAGGCCATGGCCAGGAATGTCGTGATACCGGCCAGAATCTCGGTACGCACGTTAGTGTTGTGTGCCTTGAGTTGAAACAGCTTTTCCAGCATGCCTGCTCCCTGTGGCGCATTCGGCGCCGTGATTTGTTGACCTCAAAGTCAAAGCACAAACTGCGCCAAGCGCCGCGTGTTTTCTACAGAGGATCGGAAAAAGCGGCGCATCATACCAGCAGGTCGACGACCTGTGGCGCCCGGCCTCGGTTTTGTTGAGTGTGGCCTTGAGGCATACTCCGTCGACGTTCAGTCCAGGGTCATCCAGAGCATGAAAAAAGCCATCGCGTGGAGTCTAGCTCCGTTCGCCTGTCTCGGCCTGTGGCTGGCGGCGGCACCGGCGTGGGGCGCGCCTGCACCGGCCTTGAGCGAAGTGCGGGTGTTCCAGGTGCAGTCCCAGGGCTGCAGCGAGTCCATCGCCGAGGGCGCCGACCGTACCCGGCAGTGCCAGCACCGGGGGGCGACGCGGGTCTCGGTGATGGAAGTGGGGCTGGGCAATAATTCCATCGCGACCTTTGATGGGGCGCGGCTTGCGGGACAAAAGACGGCGATTTGCCAGGTCGGCTCCGTCAGCCAGGCCTGCAATGGCGCTGGTACATTGATGGGCTACATCTATGTATTTGACGTGGATATCCGCGCCGCAGGCTGGTTCGAGTACAGCAACACGTCGATCAACGCGCCCCGCAATACCCTGGTGACTCAGTTACGCATCCAGTGATGGCTCCTGCAGGTTCAGGGCGCTTCGGCCGGCACATGCATGCGGTCCCGATTGGCCAGGGTCGGGAACAGCTTGATCCACACCCCGGTCACCACCAGCGTCCCGACCCCGCCCAGCACCACGGCGGGTACCGTGCCCAGCCAGTGGGCCGTGACGCCGGACTCAAATTCGCCCAACTGATTGGACGCGCCAATAAACAGCCCATTGACCGCGCTGACCCGCCCGCGCATTTCATCGGGGGTTTCCAGCTGTACGAATGAGGCACGGATCACCATGCTGATCATGTCCGCCGCCCCCAGCACCACCAGCACCGCCAGGGAGAACCAGAACGAGGTGGACAGGCCAAAGGCAATGGTCGCCACGCCAAACACGCCGACCGCGGTAAACATCACCCGGCCCACACGCCGGTCCACGGCAAACCGTGCCAGCCACAATGACATCAACAGCGCGCCGACTGCCGGAGCCGAGCGCAGCAGCCCCAGGCCCCAGGGGCCGGTCAACAGGATGTCCTTGGCAAACACCGGCAGCAACGCCGTGGCGCCGCCCAACAACACGGCAAACAGGTCCAGGGAAATTGCCCCGAGGATGTCCGGCCGGCTGCGGATAAAACGAATCCCGGCGAGCAGCGAGTCGAGGGTGGCCTTGCCCTTGTTCAGCGGGGTCTGCCGCGCGGGGAGGTTGAGGGTCAGCATGCAGGCAATCAGGTACAGCAGCACCGTCGGGCCATACACCCAGGCGCTGCCGAAGGCATAAAGCAGGCCGCCCAGGGCCGGCGCGACGATGGTTGCCGATTGCTGGGCCGACTGCGCCGCCGCCACTGCCCGAGGGAACAGGGCGCTGGGCACGATGCTCGGCAGCAGGGCCTGGGTAGTGGGCATTTCGAAGGAGCGGGCTGAGCCCAGCAGGAAGGCGAGGATAAAAATCATCTCGCGGGTGACATTGTCCGTCAGGCTGCCAATCACCAGCGCCAGAGCAATCAATGCTTGCAACGTCTGGCAAATGGCAGCGACTTTGCGCCGTTCATAACGGTCCGCCACATGCCCGGTGTGCAGCATAAACAGCACCCGCGGCACAAATTCCACCAGACCCACCAGCCCCAGGTCCAGCACATTGCCAGTCAGTTGGTAGAGGTTCCAGCCGATGGCCACGGTGAGCATCTGGAAGCCGCTGGCGGTAAAAATCCGCGCCAGCCAGAACGCGATGAAAGGGCGGTGATGACGTAACAGCAGCGGGGTTTCACTGGGCATCGGCAAGGACTGGACTGAACCTGGGAAGCGCCGAGATTAGCATCAAGCTGTAACAAATAGTTGCTGGAAAAGAAATATCCTTAGCAAGACATCTATTTCGCTGAGTCAACCTGTCACGCGGCAAAAGACCACACAGTCCAACCTGGAAAATGGGACTACTCTTTCATCGATGCTTGATCCAGATCAATGCTGATTGCAGCGCTGGTGTGGCGGCCAACAGGCCAGAATCCCTACGTGGTTGGTAAAAAAGAACGAATTGCAATTCGCCACACTCCATATCCGTGGGGGCAGTGGGTGCAGGCCCCCAGCCAGCAGCCGGTATTACCTGACAGAGGAAGACTTATGTTCGGTTTGGAGGCGCTAGATCTCGCCCGAATTCAATTCGCATTCACCATCTCGTTCCATATCCTGTTCCCGGCCATCACCATTGGCCTGGCCAGTTACCTTGCGGTGCTGGAAGGTCTGTGGCTCAAGACCCACAACGATACCTACCGTGACCTCTACCATTTCTGGTCGAAGATCTTTGCCGTCAACTTCGGCATGGGGGTGGTCTCGGGCCTGGTCATGGCCTATCAGTTCGGTACCAACTGGAGTCGTTTCTCGGACTTCGCCGGCTCCGTCACGGGGCCCTTGCTGACCTATGAAGTACTCACCGCGTTCTTCCTCGAAGCCGGCTTTCTTGGGGTGATGCTGTTCGGCTGGAATAAGGTCGGGCGCAAGCTGCACTTCTTTGCCACGGTGATGGTGGCCGTCGGTACGTTGATCTCGACCTTCTGGATCCTGGCCTCCAACAGTTGGATGCAGACCCCCCAAGGTTTTGAAATCGTCAATGGTCAGGTGATTCCAACCGACTGGATGGCGGTGATTTTCAACCCTTCGTTCCCCTATCGCCTGGCCCACATGGCCACGGCAGCGTTTGTCGCCACCGCGTTCTTCGTCGGCTCCTCGGCGGCCTGGCACCTGCTGCGGGGCAAGGACAACCCGGCGATCCGCACCATGTTGTCGATGGCGATGTGGATGGCCTTGATCGTTGCGCCGATCCAGGCGGTGATCGGTGATTTCCACGGCCTCAACACCCTCAAGCACCAGCCGGCGAAAATTGCGGCGATTGAAGGGCACTGGGAAAACGTCGGTAACGAGCCGACCCCGCTGATCCTGTTCGGCTGGCCGGACATGAAGGAAGAGCGCACCAAGTACAAAGTGGAAATCCCCTACCTGGGCAGCCTGATCCTTACCCACTCCCTGGACAAGCAAGTGCCGGCCCTCAAGGAGTTCCCGCCTGAGGATCGCGCCAACTCGACCATCGTGTTCTGGTCGTTCCGCATCATGGTCGGCCTGGGCCTGTTGATGATCTTCACCGGCCTGTTCAGCCTCTGGCTGCGCAAGGGCGATAGGCTGTACACCAACAAACCGTTCCTGTACCTGGCGCTGTGGATGGGCCCGTCGGGGTTGATTGCGATCCTGGCCGGCTGGTTCACCACCGAAATCGGGCGCCAGCCCTGGGTGGTCTACGGCTTGATGCGCACGGCGGACGCCTCTTCCAACCACAGCTTTGTGCAGATGAGCATCACCCTGGCCCTGTTTGTGGTGGTGTATTTCGCTCTGTTCGGTGCCGGCCTGGGCTACATGATGCGCCTGGTGCGCAAAGGCCCGGTCACCCACGAAAGCACCGAACCTGCCCACGGCGGCCCCGGGCAGCAACGCACCCCGGCGCGCCCATTGTCGGCGGCCGATGACAGCGGCGACGCCGATCACGGCGACACTCTGAACAAGGGGAATTGAGTCATGGGTATTGATCTTCCGCTGATCTGGGCCGTGATCATCATCTTCGGCATCATGATGTACGTGGTCATGGACGGTTTTGACCTGGGGATCGGCATTCTCTTCCCGTTTATCCCGGGCAAGACCGACCGTGACGTAATGATGAACACCGTCGCCCCGGTGTGGGACGGCAACGAGACCTGGCTGGTGCTGGGGGGCGCGGCGTTGTTCGGCGCGTTCCCGCTGGCCTACTCGGTGGTGCTCTCGGCGCTGTACCTGCCGCTGATCCTGATGCTGATCGGGCTGATCTTCCGTGGTGTGGCTTTTGAGTTCCGTTTCAAGGCCAAGGATGACAAACGCCACCTATGGGACAAGGCGTTTATCGGCGGCTCGCTGGCGGCGACTTTCTTTCAGGGCGTGGCGCTGGGGGCATTCATTGAAGGCATTCCGGTGGTTGACCGCCAGTTCGCCGGCGGCTCATTGGACTGGCTCTCGCCGTTTGCCCTGTTCTGCGGCGTGGCCCTGATCGTGGCGTATGCGCTGCTGGGCTGCACTTGGCTGATCATGAAGACCGAAGGCATGTTGCAGGAGCAGATGCACAACCTGGCGCGGCCCCTGGCGTTCGTGGTGTTGGCGGTGATTGGCATTGTCAGCATCTGGACGCCCCTGGCCCACCCGGACATCGCCTCGCGCTGGTTCACCCTGCCGAACCTGTTCTGGTTCCTGCCGGTGCCGATCCTGGTGTTGGTGACCATGTATGCGCTGGTGCGTGCCGTGGCCCGCAACGCCCATTACGCGCCGTTCCTGTTGACGCTGGTGTTGATCTTCCTGGGCTACAGCGGCCTGGGCATCAGCCTGTGGCCGAACATCATCCCGCCGTCGGTCTCGATCTGGGAGGCTGCCGCGCCGCCACAGAGCCAGGGCTTTATGCTGGTGGGCACGCTGTTCATCATCCCGTTCATCCTGGGTTACACCTTCTGGAGCTACTACGTGTTCCGCGGCAAGGTGACCCATGAAGACGGCTATCACTAGGAGGCTTGGACCATGACCGGTAAACCTTCACTGGACGAGATCGAACAGGCCGAGAAAAAGCCGCTGTGGCAGCGCCTGGGCTGGCTGGCGATGATCTGGACCGGCAGCGTCCTGGCCCTGTTCGTGGTGGCCAGCCTGATGCGCATGTTCATGAACGCCGCGGGCCTGAGCACCCACTGACATCCCGCACCTTTATGACCCTCCTCACGGAGGGTTTTTTTTGCCTGGGTTTACTTGCGTGCCTTGAGGATCACGAACTTGGGCGTCGCCGCGACCTGCTCCACACCACGGAACAGCCGCGCCAGCTTGCTGTGATAACCCAGGTGACGGTTGCCGACGATATACAAGGCGCCGCCCACCACCAGTGCCTCGCGGGCCTGCTGGAACATGCGCCAGGCGAGGAAGTCCCCCACCACCTGTTGCTGGTGGAACGGTGGGTTGCACAGCACCACGTCCAACGATTGCGGCTCCTGGTCCGCCAGGCCGTCGCCGGGGCGAATCGTCACTGGCCGCTCACCCAGAGCCGCGCGCCAGTTCTCGGCGGCCGATTGCACAGCCATATAGGATTCGTCCACCAAGGTGTACTGCGCCTCGGGGTTTTGCAGGGCACTGGCGATGGCCAGGACCCCATTGCCGCAACCCAGGTCCGCCACGCGGGCGCTGCCCAGGTTGGAGGGCAGGTGCGGCAGAAAGGCGCGGGTGCCGATGTCCAGGCCTTCACGGCAGAACACATTGGCGTGGTTGAGCAGCTCGATGGCCGGCGCGTCCAGGCGATAACGCGTGGGGTAGGGCGAGACCACCCGGGGCCGATCAGCCAGGGTGGCAATCAGCAACCGGGCCTTTTTCACTGCCAGCGACGCGTGCATCGGCCCGATGTAGCGCTCCAGCAGTTCACCGGCGGCGCGGGGCAGATGCTTGACCATGGCGCCTGCGATCACTTCGGCACCGGGCGCCAGTTGGCCTTGCAGGCGGATCAGTTGTTCTTCCAGCAGCGCCAGGGTTTTCGGCACCCGGATCAGCACGCGGTCGAAGGGCCCGCTCGGCACTTGGCTGGCAGGCACGAACGACACGGCATCGAAGGTCTTGTGGTTGCGCACCAGGTTTTTTTGCAACGCCTGGGTGCCTAGAAACGAATCACCACTGGTGGTGACACGCATCTGCCCTTCAAGGCTGGCCGCCAGCGCGCCAAAGCTGTCATTGAGCACCAGCACGCGCGTGCTGCTGGCCGGTTGCTGCTCGGCCAGGTAGGCGAGCAGATACTCGTCAGCCGCATCGAAGGCTTGCAGCGGTTCGTTTGGCTGCTCGGGCTGGCGGATCAGGTCGAGTTGGGCGAAGGGGCTATCGAGCAGGGGCATGGCGGGGGAAACTCTGGATAATCGACGGGTGTTCCAGGCTATGCGAGGAACCTTCTGAGTGGACTGCGACGCGGGCTTTGACGAGCGGCGTCATCACTCAGAACTGGCCGTAAATGTTACGTTTTTTTCTCCGGGATTACATTCGGTGTTTTCAAGAGGATTTGAGCCGGTTGCGCTTAAAAAAGACCGTTTCTCACGGCGCTGATCACGGCGGCGATTTTATTGCTGACCCCCAGCTTCCTCATCGCACTGCTGATGTGAAAACCGACGGTACGTTCCGATAGGCAGAGAATTGTGGCGATATCAGCCGCAGTTTTGCCCAGTGCCGACCATTGCAGGATCTCTGTCTCGCGGCTGGTGAGTTTGGTGGGGCACTGGAAAGTCGGCCCCAGGCTGTAGGTTTGCGCCGCCACGGCAGAACCTGGCCCGCTTTTTCATAGAGCTCATGGGCCTGCACCGGCCCCTTGCGTCGTCCCAGGTTGATCATACTGAAGAAGCCCCGGAAATCGTGCACCGACTGGGCCCAGCCGAAATTCAGGCCTTGGGCTTGTACGTGAGCCCACATGTCAGGTACTGCGGAAAAGGTTTTCTCTTCCCATACAAGCGGCAGCACATCGCGCTTACAGTGAACAACCAAAGGGTCGATTTCAAAGTAGTTTTCTGTTTTGTAGATTTTGTTCCATTCATCCGGATAGTTGTTGAGATGGATACTTCTGTTAGGGCGGTAGAGAGCATTGGAGCCCATGATAAAACCGCAATATTCAAAACCTAGCTCATAGGTAATGTTCAGAGCGGCTTCAAACATCGTCGTTACCTCATCTTCACCTTCAAGTTTGGGTAATCGTGTGTTTCGCCAGTTGACCATCGGTAACACTCCCTGAGTTTCACGCTGATTGTTTGCGACGCACGTCCTCATAGCGTCACCGAATCGAGTGTAGGACAGCATGCAAAACTGGGGTGGGAATTTTCGCACTTAGCAGGGCGTTTCTTATTGTTAATAATCTTCCTCGCGCCTTGTAAGACGTGGCGGGTGGTGGCCGTGATTCAGATTTAATACTTATTTTTCATTGGCTTGCCGAAAAGCCTGGTGGCGTGGCACCGATGATTGTTAGTGGGAAGCAGCGCCTGTGGGGAGAAGGTAATAGCTAAATGTTTTTAGTTGAAATCATATTGCTATTGCTCTGTTTTTTCATATTCAAGCGTAGGGCGTTCGGCTTTTCTGCGCGGATAAATCACCTGGATGGATGTCACTACAAACCAGCGGTGTTTCCAGGCTCCGCTTTGGGCCACACTAGGGGTTACCTGTAGACCGGAGCCCCCCATGACGGCCAGTGCGGAAAAATTCACACGCCAGACCTTGCTTGATGTGCAGTCGTTGACCCCCAGCCTGTTTACCCTGCGGACCACTCGCGACGCGGGTTTTCGCTTTGTCGCCGGGCAGTTTGTGCGCCTGGGTGTGACCAAGCCCGATGGAAGCCTGGTGTGGCGTGCGTATTCGGTGGTGTCGTCGCCCTTCGACGAGTTCCTCGAGTTTTTCTCGATTGTGGTGCCGGGCGGTGAGTTCACCAGTGAGTTGAGCCGCCTGCGGGTGGGTGATGAGCTGCTGGTGGAGCGACAGGCCACGGGTTTCTTGACCCTGAACCGCTTTGTCGATGGCCGCGACTTGTGGCTGCTGGGCACGGGCACCGGGATTGCGCCGTTTCTGTCGATCCTGCAGGACTTTGAAGTCTGGGAAAAATTCGAGCGCATTATCCTGGTCTATAGCGCCAGGGAAGCCAGGGAGCTGGCTTACCAGACCCTTATCAAGGAACTGGCTGAGCGTGAGTACCTGAGCGAACACGCCCATAAACTCACCTACCTGCCCATCGTCACCCGGGAGCAGCACCCAGGGGCATTGAATGGGCGTATCACCACCCTGATCGAAAATGGCGAATTGGAACGCGCGGCGGGCGTGGCGCTGACACCGGAACATTCGCGGGTGATGATTTGCGGCAACCCGCAGATGATTGATGACACCCGGCAATTGCTCAAGCAACGCGATATGCAGTTAAGCCTGACGCGTCGGCCAGGGCAGGTGGCGGTAGAAAACTACTGGTAAAAAAAGGCGCCCGGTGAGAGGCGCCTTTTTAGTAGCTGACAGGTATTGCGGATCGGCTACAGCGGCTTGTTGTTCTGGGCCTTGAGCAGATCGCGGATCTCCCCCAGCAATTCCTCTTCCTTGGTGGGCACCGGTGGCAGGCTTGGCGCAGCCGCTTCTTCACGCTTGAGGCGGTTGATGGCCTTGACGCCCATGAAGATCGCGAACGCGACGATCACGAAGTCGATGATGCTCTGGATGAATTTGCCGTAGGCCAGGACCACCGCCGGAATATCGCCCTGGGCCGCCTTGAGCGTTACTGCCAGATCACCGAAGTCCACACCGCCGATCAGCAGACCGATAGGCGGCATCACCACGTCGCCTACAAAGGACGAAACAATTTTGCCGAAGGCGGCGCCGATGATAATACCGACCGCCATGTCGACCACATTACCTTTGACCGCGAAGGCCTTGAACTCACTGATCACGCCCATAGGTTATTCCTTGTTACAGTTGAGAGGAGAGGAACTCAGTGTAAATCAGTCTGCAAGAGCTTGCTCGACACAACGGTTAACACTGTTCGTTGTAATCGACACATTAAAACGCAAATAGTTTGCAAAGTGCCATCAGTCGCGCGCGAAATACCCGTTATTTCAGGGCCTTACCACACTATTTTTTTAATCGTGATGGTGTGGGTTTTCTATTTATCTTCTGGCGTCAGCATCACTAGCCTCTGGCAAGCACCCATAAAAGTGCATTAAAAAAACCAGAGGATTGCATGATGAAAAACCTTATTAGTCGCAGGTCTATTGCTGCGCGCAATGTGCTTTTGATTGCCAGTACCAGCCTGTTGTCGTTAGCCGTCAGTGCAGCCAACCTGACCCGCGATAATGGTGCAGCGGTGGGCGATAACCAGAACTCGCAGACCGCCGGCGCAAACGGCCCGGTCTTGCTGCAGGATGTGCAACTGATCCAGAAACTGCAGCGTTTTGATCGTGAGCGTATCCCCGAGCGCGTGGTGCATGCCCGTGGCACCGGCGCCCACGGCACCTTCACCGTCACCGACAACCTCAGCGACCTGACCAAGGCCAAAGTGTTTGCCGCCGGTGAGGCCACGCCGGTGTTTGTGCGTTTCTCTGCCGTCGTCCACGGCAACCACTCCCCGGAAACCCTGCGCGACCCGCGCGGCTTCGCCACCAAGTTCTATACCGCCGAAGGTAACTGGGACCTGGTCGGCAACAACTTCCCGACGTTCTTTATCCGCGATGCCATCAAGTTCCCGGACATGGTGCATGCCTTCAAGCCCGACCCGCGCACTAACCTGGATGACGACTCCCGTCGTTTCGACTTCTTCTCCCATGTTCCAGAGTCCACCCGCACGCTCACCGAGTTGTACTCGGACTCCGGTACACCGGCCAGTTACCGGGAGATGGACGGCAATGGCGTACATGCCTACAAGTTGATCAATGCCAAGGGTGAAGTGCACTACGTCAAGTTTCACTGGAAGAGCCTGCAAGGCATCAAGAACCTGGACCCCAAGGAGGTCGTGCAAGTGCAAGGGCGTGATTACAGCCATATGACCAACGACTTGGTTACTCACATCAACAAGGGCGACTTCCCCAAGTGGGACTTGTATGTGCAAGTGCTCAAGCCTGAAGAACTGGCCAAGTTTGATTTCGATCCCCTGGATGCCACCAAGATCTGGCCCGATGTTCCCGAGCGCAAAGTCGGGCAAATGGTGCTGAACCGCAATCCGGCCAATGTCTTCCAGGAAACCGAGCAAGTGGCCATGGCCCCGGCCAACCTGGTACCAGGTATCGAACCGTCGGAGGACCGCTTGTTACAAGGTCGGGTGTTCTCCTATGCCGATACGCAAATGTACCGTCTGGGCGCCAATGCCCTGCAACTGCCGATCAACGCTCCACGGGTCAGCGTCAATAACGGCAACCAGGATGGTGCGATGAACTCTGGCAAGACCAGCACGGGCGTGAACTACCAGCCAAGCCGCCTGATGCCGCGGGAAGAGCCGCAAAGTGCGCGTTACAGCCAGATGCCCCTGGCCGGCAGCACCCAGCAGGTGAAAATCCAGCGCGAGCAGAACTTCAAGCAGGCGGGCGACTTGTATCGTTCCTACAGCAAGAAAGAGCGCCAGGACTTGATCGAAAACTTCGGTGGCTCCCTGGCAACCACGGATGACGTCAGCAAGCACATCATCCTGTCATTCCTCTACAAGGCCGACCCGGAGTACGGCACGGGCGTGGCCAAAGTGGCCAAGGGCGATCTGGCGCGGGTCAAGGCACTGGCTGAAAAGCTGACTGACTAATCCACCCCTCCTGTAGGAACGAGCTTGTCGCCGCCAGTTCAAGCTCGCTCCTACGGGACCTGCAGAGGATGTTGATGATGCGTAGCTTTATAGGGGCACTACTGGCCTGCTGGTCCTTGAGTGTGTTCGCCGACCCGCTGGCCCTCAAGGCGCAGTTACAGGATTACTACTTCGACGCTGCCCGACGTGGCGACGTGGAAATGCTCAAGACTTTTATCGAATCCGGCTATTCCCTGAATACCGTCGATGACAAGGGCTACACCGCGCTGATCCTCAGCGCCTATCACGGGCACGAACCGGCCGTGGAGCAACTGCTGGCAGCCGGTGCCGATGCCTGTGTGCAGGATAAACGCGGCAATACGGCGCTGATGGGCGCGATCTTCAAGGGCGAGTTGCGCATTGCCCGGCGTTTGCTGGGCACCGCCTGCAACCCCGACCAACGCAACGGCGCCGGACAGACGGCGGCCATGTATGCCGGGCTGTTCAAGCGCGTCGAACTGCTCGATGCGCTCAAGGCCCAGGGCGCCGACCTGAATGCCGAAGACCCGCTGGGCAACAGCGCTACACGATTGGCCAACGGTGAAATCCGTACCGCAGCGCCACGCTGAGCTATCATCGCGGTTTTTCGGTTGGAGGTTCTCAGATGGCAAAGGCCAAGCGCATGTACGGCTGCACAGAGTGCGGCGCGACCTTTCCCAAATGGGCGGGCCAGTGTGGCGAGTGTGGGGCGTGGAACACCCTCACGGAAACCATGATTGAAAGCGGTGGCGCCGCAGCTCCCAGCGGGCGCTCCGGCTGGACCGGGCAACAAGCCCAGATCAAGACCCTGGCGGAAGTCAGCGTCGAGGAAATCCCGCGCTTTTCCACGGCGTCCGGCGAGCTCGACCGGGTACTCGGTGGTGGCCTGGTGGACGGCTCGGTGGTGCTGATCGGCGGCGATCCGGGCATCGGCAAGTCGACCATCCTCTTGCAGACCCTGTGCAGCATCGCCAGCCGCATGCCAGCCCTGTACGTCACCGGCGAAGAATCCCAGCAACAGGTGGCCATGCGCGCCCGCCGCCTGGGCTTGCCCCAGGACCAATTGCGGGTCATGACCGAGACCTGTATCGAAAGCATTATCGCCACCGCCCGCGTGGAAAAACCCAAGGTGATGGTGATCGACTCGATCCAGACGATCTTCACCGAGCAACTGCAATCGGCGCCGGGAGGGGTGTCCCAGGTGCGGGAAAGTGCGGCGTTGCTGGTGCGCTACGCGAAACAGAGCGGCACGGCGATTTTCCTGGTGGGCCATGTCACCAAGGAAGGCGCACTGGCCGGCCCGCGCGTGCTGGAGCATATGGTGGATACGGTGCTGTATTTCGAGGGCGAGTCCGATGGGCGCCTGCGCCTGTTGCGGGCGGTGAAAAACCGTTTTGGCGCGGTCAACGAGCTGGGGGTGTTTGCCATGACGGACCGGGGGCTGAAAGAAGTCTCCAACCCTTCGGCGATCTTTCTGACCCGCGCCCAGGAAGAAGTACCGGGCAGCGTGGTAATGGCAACGTGGGAAGGTACCCGGCCGATGCTGGTGGAAGTCCAGGCCCTGGTGGACGACAGCCACCTGGCCAACCCGCGCCGCGTGACCCTGGGCCTGGATCAGAACCGCCTGGCGATGTTGCTGGCGGTATTGCATCGCCATGGCGGGATTCCGACCCATGACCAGGACGTGTTCCTCAACGTGGTCGGCGGCGTCAAGGTGCTGGAAACCGCGTCGGACCTGGCCTTGATGGCGGCGGTCATGTCGAGCCTGCGCAATCGGCCGTTGCCCCATGACCTGTTGGTATTTGGTGAAGTAGGCCTGTCGGGCGAGGTACGCCCGGTGCCCAGCGGCCAGGAGCGCCTCAAGGAAGCCGCCAAGCATGGTTTCAAGCGTGCCATCGTGCCCAAGGGCAACGCGCCGAAGGAGGCGCCGCCCGGGTTGCAGGTGATTGCGGTGACGCGGCTGGAACAGGCACTGGATGCCTTGTTCGAATAACCCGATATACCACAGAACCCTGTAGGAGATGGCTTGCTTGCAATGGTGTCGAATCAGTCGCTGCGTCCCTGACTGACACGCCGCCATCGCAGGCAAGCCAGCTCCTACATTGATGTGTGCACATCGTCAGATGTTCAGCAGCTCGCCCAGCTCCCGATGCAGCTCCTCTTCATCCCCCAGGTTCAGCTCGATCAGCCTGCGCAAATGGCTGATCGAGTCCAGGTCGATATATTCGCAGACGAACCCCAGTTGCCCCTTTTCGTCATGGCTCAGCCGCACTTGCATGCTCACGTCGGTGTCGGCGTCCAGGTGAATGTCCACATCAAAGGGCTCGTCACCCTTGCCCAGCCATGGCGCAGGCTTTTGCACCAGCAACCCTTTGAGCGATAAATCCACCAGTTGCACCGGCCATTGCTGGCCGTTTTGCTTAAGTTCGGTCTTGGCATTGAAGGCAATCCGCCGAAAACGGCGTCGATCTGACGGCTGGTCGCTCATGGTGAAACCCTCTGTTAGTCCAGGGATTGTAGCCTTGCGCCATTATCGGGCGTTTATTTCTGTTTTTTTCGCCCCGGCAAGGCTCTAGACCAACGTAGGGGGCTGGTCTTTAGGGCACAGCGCGCTAAACTCGGACTGGCTGTCTTTCTGTCCACCCTGGCTGGAATATAAAAATGAAAAATAATAATAGCCTGCTCCGCCATCTACCCTGGCTGTTGCTGGCAATCGTAGGAGCGTGCGCCCTGGGCGTAGTGGCTTTGCGGCGCGGCGAGGCAATCAACGCCTTGTGGATTGTAGTCGCGGCAGTCGCCATTTATCTGGTGGCTTATCGTTACTACAGCCTGTTCATCGCAAATAACGTGATGCAACTCGATCCACGGCGGGCCACCCCCGCAGTGATCAACAACGACGGTCTGGACTATGTGCCGACCAACAAACATATTCTCTTCGGTCACCACTTTGCCGCCATTGCCGGCGCGGGGCCTCTGGTCGGCCCGGTACTGGCTGCACAGATGGGCTACCTGCCCGGTACCCTGTGGCTGATTGCCGGCGTGGTGCTGGCGGGTGCGGTGCAGGACTTCATGATTCTGTTCCTGTCCACCCGTCGCAACGGCCGCTCCCTGGGGGACATGGTTCGCGAAGAAATGGGCCGCATTCCCGGGACTATCGCGCTGTTTGGCTGCTTCCTGATCATGATCATCATCCTCGCGGTGCTGTCGCTGATCGTGGTCAAGGCCCTGGCCGAAAGCCCGTGGGGCATCTTCACGGTGATGGCGACCATCCCGATCGCGATGTTCATGGGCGTGTACATGCGCTACATCCGTCCGGGCCGCATCGGCGAAATTTCGATCATTGGCGTGCTGTTGCTGCTGGGTTCGATCTGGCTCGGCGGGCAGATTGCCGCTGATCCGGTATGGGCCAAGGCCTTCACCTTCACCGGGATCCAGATCACCTGGATGCTGGTTGGCTACGGATTCGTGGCCGCGGTACTGCCGGTGTGGCTGATCCTGGCCCCGCGCGACTACCTGTCTACCTTCCTGAAAATCGGCACCATTATCGCCCTGGCGATTGGCATCCTGGTCACCATGCCTGACCTGAAAATGCCGGCGCTGACCCAGTTTATCGACGGCACTGGCCCGGTGTGGAAGGGCGGCCTGTTCCCGTTCCTGTTCATCACCATCGCCTGTGGCGCGGTATCGGGTTTCCACGCGCTGATTTCCTCGGGCACCACGCCCAAGCTGTTGGCCAATGAAGCCCACTCGCGCTACATCGGTTATGGCGGCATGTTGATGGAGTCGTTCGTCGCCATCATGGCCATGGTTGCCGCTTCGGTGATCGAGCCAGGCGTGTACTTCGCCATGAACAGCCCTGCGGCGATTGTCGGCACTGATGTGGTGACAGTTGCGCAAACCGTCAGCAGCTGGGGCTTTGCGATTACCCCGGAAGCGCTGCAAGCGGTGGCCAATGACATCGGTGAAACCACCATCCTGGCCCGTGCCGGCGGTGCGCCGACCCTGGCGGTCGGTATCGCGCAAATCCTGCACAGTGTGTTGCCGGGTGAAAACACCATGGCGTTCTGGTACCACTTTGCAATCCTGTTCGAAGCGCTGTTCATCCTGACTGCTGTGGACGCCGGTACCCGTGCCGGGCGCTTCATGCTCCAGGATCTGCTCGGTTCCTTCGTGCCGGCGCTCAAGCGTACCGAGTCCTGGACGGCCAACCTGATCGCCACTGCAGGCTGTGTGGCGATGTGGGGCTACTTGCTGTACCAGGGCGTGATCGACCCGCTGGGTGGTATCAACACCTTGTGGCCGCTGTTCGGCATCTCCAACCAGATGCTGGCCGGTATCGCGCTGATGCTCGCCACCGTTGTGCTGATCAAAATGAAGCGCCAGCGCTACATCTGGGTGACCCTGCTGCCGGCTGTCTGGCTGCTGATCTGCACCACCACCGCAGGCTTCATCAAGCTGTTCGACGCCAACCCGGCGATCGGCTTCCTGTCGCTGGCCAAGAAGTACAGCGATGCGCTGGCCAATGGGCAGATCCTGGCCCCGGCCAAGAGTATCGACCAGATGCAGCACGTGATCTGGAACGCCTACACCAACGCGACGTTGACGGTGTTGTTCCTGTTCGTGGTCTTCAGCATCCTGTTCTATGCCATCAAGGTCGGCGTTGCCGCCTGGGGCACCAAGGAACGTACGGATAAAGAAGCACCATTCCAAGCCATGCCGGACGCGTGATAGAGGGTTGCAGACATGTTCAATGACATCGGTCGCCTCGGTAAATACCTCGGTCAGGCTGCACGCCTGATGGTCGGCATGCCCGACTACGACACCTACGTCGAGCATATGCAAACCAAGCACCCGGACAAGCCGTTGATGGACTACAAGGCGTTCTTCCGGGAGCGCCAGGAAGCCCGTTACGGCGGCAAGGGCGGGCCCAAGTGCTGTTGATCCAATAGGGTTGGGCCTATGTGATCCCCTGTGGGAGCGGGCTTGTGTGGGAGCGGGCTTGCTCGCGATAGCATCACCTCGGTATACCAGATAGACCGAGTTGCCTGCATCGCGAGCAAGCCCGTTCCCACACAAGCCCGCTCCCACATTTGTTTTGTGTTTCCTCAAGGAGAATATTTTGTCCTCTCCCATCCCCGTCACCGTCCTCAGCGGCTTCCTCGGCGCTGGCAAGACCACCTTGTTGCGCCATCTGCTCAAGGCCGAGCACGGCTTGAAAATCGCCGTGATCGAAAACGAATTCAGTGACGCCGGCATCGACACCCAGCTACTGGGCGATGAGCCGGTCCAGGTCATGACCCTGTCCAACGGTTGCGTGTGCTGCACCATCCACACCGACCTGACCAAAGCCCTGTACCTGCTGCTCGAACGCCTGGACAGCGGCGAGATCGCCTTCGACCGCCTGGTGATCGAGTGCACCGGTCTGGCTGACCCGGCGCCGGTGGCCCAGACCTTTTTTATCGACGAGGAATTGCGCGAGCGCTATCTCCTCGACGGCATCATCACCCTGGTGGACGCGGCCCACGCCGAGCACCACCTGACCCAGACCATCGCCCAGGCGCAGATCGGCTTTGCCGACCGCCTGCTGGTAAGCAAGCGCGACCTGGTGGACGACGCCAGCTTCGAGGCGCTCAGTCAGCGCCTGACCCGCATCAACCGTCGTGCGCCGATTCGTGTGGTGGAACATGGCAAGATCGACCTGGCTGAACTGCTGGACGTGCGCGGCTTTAACCTCAACGCCGGCATGACCCTGCGCCCGGTCAGCCAGGCGCCGTCCATCGACCGTATCTCCAGCCTGGTGCTGCGCACCGACCAGCCGCTGGATATCGACCGGCTCAGTGAGTTCATGAACGAACTGTTGGAAGGGCACGGCAAACAACTGCTGCGCTACAAGGGCGTGCTGAACATCGCCGGGGAAGATCGGCGCATGGTGTTCCAGGGCGTGCTCAAGCTCTACGGGTTCGATTGGGACGCCGAATGGGCCGAGGGTGAGGCGCGGGAGAGTGTGATTGTGTTTATTGCCGATGAGTTGCCGGAAGACAAGATCCGCCAAGGCTTCCAGCGGGTCTACCAACCCTGACTTGAAACGCGGTCAACAGGCATAAAAAAGCCCGGCTCAAGAGCCGGGCTTCTTATTCAAGCAACTGCAATCAAGCGCCGTATACCGGCAGCTTCTTGCAGATGGCCTTGACCTTCTCACGTACCGCGTCAATCACGGCTTCGTTGGAAAGGTCAGCCAGGATGTCGCAGATCCAGCCAGCCAGTTCCTTGCACTCTGCTTCCTTGAAGCCACGAGTGGTCACGGCCGGGGTGCCGAAGCGCAGGCCCGAGGTGACGAACGGCGAACGTGGGTCGTTCGGTACCGAGTTCTTGTTCACGGTGATGAAGGCTTTGCCCAGGGCAGCGTCAGCATCTTTACCGGAGATGTCCTGCTTGATCAGCGACAGCAGGAACAGGTGGTTTTCAGTACCGCCGGACACCACGTCAAAACCGCGCTCGATGAACACAGTGGCCATGGCCTGGGCGTTTTTCACCACTTGTTGCTGGTAAGTCTTGAACTCAGGCTGCAAGGCTTCCTTGAAGCAGATCGCTTTAGCGGCGATCACGTGCTCCAGCGGGCCACCTTGGGCGCCTGGGAATACGGCGGAGTTCAGCTTTTTCTCGATATCGGCGTTGGCGCGCGCCAGGATCAGGCCGCCACGTGGACCGCGCAGGGTCTTGTGGGTCGTGGTGGTCACGACGTCAGCGTAAGGCACCGGGTTCGGGTAGACGCCAGCGGCGACCAGACCGGCCACGTGGGCCATGTCGACGAACAGGTAGGCGCCCACTTTGTCAGCGATTTCACGGAAGCGTGGGAAGTCGAGGATCTGCGAGTAGGCAGAGAAACCGGCCACGATCATTTTTGGCTTGTGCTCGACGGCCAGGCGCTCGACTTCGTCGTAGTCGATCAGACCGTTGCCGTCGATGCCGTACTGGACAGCGTTGTACAGCTTGCCGGAGGAGGAAACGCTGGCGCCGTGGGTCAGGTGACCGCCGTGGGCCAGGCTCATGCCCAGGATGGTGTCGCCGCCTTGCAGCAGGGCCAGGTACACGGCCGCGTTGGCTTGGGAGCCGGCGTGTGGCTGGACGTTGGCGTAATCGGCGCCGAACAGTTCCTTGGCGCGGTCGATAGCCAGTTGCTCGACGATATCGACGAATTCGCAACCGCCGTAGTAACGCTTGCCCGGATAACCTTCGGCGTACTTGTTGGTCAGAACCGAACCTTGAGCCTCCATCACGGCAGGGCTGGTGTAGTTTTCCGAAGCGATCAGCTCAATGTGCTCTTCCTGGCGCTGAGCTTCTTGCTCCATGGCGGCAAAGAGATCGGCGTCGTACTTGGCAATAGTCAAATCACGGCTGAACATGGCGGTCCTCAAGGATCGGGGGCAGAAAAGAGGGGCATTCTAACCCAATGGGTTTTAGATGGCATATGAAAGGACATCATGTCGCGGACAAGTGGCGTTCATCCAGAGATGGATGGCGTATTTGATGGCCCCTTCGCGAGCAAGCCCGCTCCCACATTCAACTGTGGGAGCGGGCTTGCCCGCGATGAGGCCATCAGCCCCACCGCAAAACCTCAGTCAAACATGAAAAGGGCGTCGTTACTGAACTGCGCCTCAAACCGATTGGCCGGCATCGGCCGCCCGAACAGGTAGCCCTGCACCTCGTCGCAGCCATGCTCGCGCAGGAAGTCCAGTTGCTCATGGGTTTCCACGCCTTCGGCGATCACCGCCAGGTTCAGGCTGTGGGCCATGGCGATGATTGCCCGGGCGATCTGCGCATCCTGTTCGCCGGACGGCAGGCCGTCGACGAAAGTGCGGTCGATCTTCAGCACGTCGATGGGGAATTGCTTGAGGTAATTGAGCGATGAGTAGCCGGTGCCGAAGTCGTCCACAGCGATGCTCAGGCCGAGGTTTTTCAGGCTGGCAAGGATCTGCAGGGCCTCGTTGACCTCGCGCATCAGGATGCTTTCGGTCAATTCCAGCTCCAGGCACGCCGGCGGCAGGCCGGTTTCCTTGAGGATGGTGGCGATCCGCGTGCCCAACTGCCCGTCGGAGAACTGCCGCGCCGAAATATTCACCGAGACCTTGGGCACTCGCACCTTGTTCTGGTGCCAGGTCTTGAGTTGACGGCACGCCTCGTCGATCACCCAGTCGCCCACGTCCACCACCAGGCCCAGCTCTTCCAGGACAGGGATGAAATCCCCCGGCGGCACCAGGCCACGGCGTGGGTGACGCCAGCGCAGCAGGGCTTCGGCGCCAGTCAAACGTTTGCCATCGCCACTGAACTGCGGCTGGTAATAGAGCACGAATTCGTTCTGGTCCAAGGCATGGCGCAGGTCGCTTTCCAGTTCCAGGCGCTCCAGGGCGCTGGCGTTCATGTCGGCCTGGTAGAACTGGAAGTTGTTCTTGCCGCGTTCCTTGGCGTGGTACATCGCCGTGTCGGCGTTTTTCATCAACTGGCTCAGTTCGTTGCCGTCCTGAGGGCTCAGGGCGATACCGATACTGGCGGTGACAAAAAACTCGCGGCCTTCCAGCACAAATGGCTTCACCAGGCTGGCGAGGATCTGTTCGGCCACATGAATCGCCCGGTTCAGCGCCATTTCGCGGCTGACCCGGGGTTGCAGGAGCAAGGTGAACTCGTCACCGCCCATACGCGCCACCGTGTCGTCCTCGGCCACACAGCCAAGCAGGCGGGTCGCCATTTCCTTGAGCATGCGATCGCCGGCGGCGTGGCCCAGGGAGTCATTGATCGGTTTGAAGCGGTCGAGGTCGAGGAACATCAGCACCACCCACGACTTTTGTCGTTCGGCCGACTGCAACGCGGTGTGCAGGCGGTCCTGGAACAGCGTGCGGTTGGGCAGGTGGGTCAGGGCGTCGTAGTAGGCCAGGCGGTGGATGCGTTGTTCGCTCGCCTTGCGCTCGCTGATGTCGCTGAAGAAGCACACATAGCTGGCCAGGTCGCCCTCGTCATCGAGCACAGCGGTAATGCCGACCCAGGCCGGGTAGTGCTCGCCGCTGCGGCGCTTGAGCCACACTTCGCCTTCCCAGGTGCTGTGCTGGTGCAGTTGCTTGAGCACATAGCGCAGGTGGGCTTCCTGCTGTTCGTCGACGGTGAGCATGTTCGGCAGTTGGTCGAGCACATCGGCCACGGCATAACCGCTGACCCGACTGAAGGCTTCGTTGGCCTGCACGATATAACCGGCCGGGTCGGTGATCAGGATCGCCGAGGTGGAGTGCTCGAATACCGTGGCCGCCATGCGCAGGTCTTTCTCGGCGCGGCGTTGCTGGCTGATATCGCGGCCCACGCCGAGAATGCCTTCGAACGCACCGTGCTCGTCCCACACCAGTACCAGGCGCAGTTCGATCGGCACCTTGCGCCCGTCGGCCCGCAGGCAATCGAACAGGAACAGTTGGGTCTGCACATCGTCGCGCAACAGGGCCAGGGCTTCGGGCTGGTCGAGGGCGCGGCTGACCCGCTCCACCAGGGTGTAGATGCCGGTCAGTTGCTGCGGGTTGGCGATGGTCGATTGCCAGCCGTTCTTGAAGATCCAGTCGACTTCATAGCCCAGCACCGCATTTACCGACGGGCTGACGTAGTTGAGGGCCAGCTTGCTGTCGGTGGAGAAAATCACGTCGCTGATGCTTTCGGCCAGCATGCGGTAGCGCTGCTCGCTGTCGCGCAGGGATTCGCTGGCCTCGATCTGGTCGGTAATGTCTTTGGCCACCCCGATAATCCGCGTGACCTGGTCGGTCTTGTCCCGTGCCAGGGCCTGTTCGCGGATCTCGAAGCGCCGCCATTGGTTGTTGCGGTGGCGAAAGCGCAACTGGCATTGCAACTGCGCCAGGTACCCGGCGGCGCGTTGTTGCTGGCGCAGGTCGTGATAGCTCTCGGCGTCTTCGGGGTGCAGCAGGATCTCCCAGAAGTACTCGCCCATCTGCTGCAGTTCGTGTTTGTTGTAGCCCAGGGTGTGGCCCAGGTGGTGGTTGCTGAAGATCATGCGCTGGCTGATCACATCCTGCACATACAGGTGGTCCGGCACGGTACGCACCACGTCCGACCAGAACGCTTCGCGCTCCACCAGCGACAGTTCCACCAGTTTGCGGCTGGTGATATCACTGATGCTGAGGATCACCGCCTTATAGTCGTGCTGTTCTTCCGGCAGGCGCATGACCAGCCACAGGTACTGGTCGTTGCCCTCGATGTCGCTAAGTTGAATCTCCAGCTCCAGCTGTTTGTGCTGGATCAGCACCGCTTCAAGCACTGCGTAGCCGATGGCGCTGGTGTTCAGCGGGCAACCGTCGATCAAGCGTTCCCAGGCCTGTTCGCAGGACGCCACGTTCAGCAGGCGCACGGCGACCTGGTTGACCTCGGTGATGCGCAGTTCCTTGAGCAGTTGCTGGCGTTGCTCGGGGCTGTTGTGCAGCCACTCCTGCAATTGCTCGCGGGTGTGCAACTGGGCTTTGTCGAAGAAACCGCGCAGGCCCGACAGGTCGAGCACGCACAAGGCCACACCGGTGCCGTCGAAAATATCCTGATAGCGGCGCCGGCCTTCATTGACCTGGCGCTGGCGCCGCCGCATGTTCAGCAGCACCAGCACCGGGATCAGCGAAAAGGCCAGGCCCAGCAGGCACTTGCCGATAAACGCCGGCAGCAGTTGCTCCAGCACAGCGGCGCGATCAAACAGCCCGCGCAGTTGCCAGTCGCTTTTGCTCAAAGGGGTGACCAGTACGGTTTTATTCAGCTCTTCGGGGGTCAGCCCGGCCGACCACTGGCTGGGCATGCCGCTGTCACGGCTGACAACCCGGTGGTTCACCTGGTTTTCAATCGCCCACATCGGGCGTGAGCCCTGGCCGTCCTGGCGCGTCAGGTTGGCCAGGTAATTGGGAGCCAGGCGCAACACCCAGTACATCTTGGCGCCGCCGCTGGGCTGGTGCAGCAGCAGGTAGATGATGGAGCCGTCGCCGTTATTGCTCAAATAATAGGACTGCGCATGGCTGCGCTTGACCAGTTCTTCGAGCCAGGCACTGTCCTGGCTGTTATCGGCGGAGTCACTGAGGATCGCGCCGCTGGGGGCGAGCAGGGCAACGCTGCGCAGTTCCGGCAACGAGCGTTGCAAGCTGCGCATCAGGGCCTGGTGTTGTTCTTCATTGCGTGGCGGTTCGACGATCGGCAGCAGGTTGAGGGCGATTTGCGCGCTCAGGGCCATGTTTAGGCTGATCTGTTCGGCCAGGTCGGCGCTGTAGTTGATGGTGTATTGCTGTTGGTCCTTCTGGTTCTGCTGCAATTGATCCAGCAGTTGCCAGAACAATAGTGCGAGCAGCAACAGGACCAGCGTCGCCAATGCGCCCTTGAGGGGGCCGTGCAGGGGGGCGCCCGGCGCAATATGGGCTGCGCGCAACGGGCTCGGCTTTGTTACGTTGGTCAAGCTGTGATCCTGCGGTTTGGCTGGATTGGCGCGCGACGTGCACTATAAGCCGGACGCCCGAAGGGCGGCTAGCATGCCTTGAGTTGTGGCAAAGTGCCAGCCCCGCCTGGCAGGACTACAGCGCCGGGCCAGTACTGATCAAGCCATCCGCCAGTTTGAATAGAATGGCCAGTGCAAAGCAACTAATAACCACAGAAGCGGTGCGGTTTATGTTCTGCGGCGTCAGCCAGGCATGCCCGCTGCGTTTGATGCGTGCGCCGAACAGCACCCAGGCGCAGCCCACTGGGATCACCACTGCGGTGAATTGCATGACGAACTGCCCATATAAGGCCAGATCGGCAAAGGTCTGCACCGGCACGATGAACGAAACCACCAGCAAACCCTTGGGGTTGATCAGCGTCAGTAAAAAGAAGTGCCACCTCGACACCCGCGCTCCGGGCAGCAGGGACAGGTCGACGGCGGGCTCGCGCCACAGGTCGTACGAGGTCTTGACCAGGTAACAAATAGAGACGAACTGCATCACCTTCAGGCACCAGGGCGCATTGGCGCCAATATGGCTGAGGGCGTAGCCCCAAAAAGAGATCTGCAGCAGGTAGGCCAGGCACTCCAGCAGGCTCAGGGTCCAGGCCCGCCTGAAACCCGAGAGCACGCCCGAGCGCAATAGCAGGGTATTGGTCGGCCCCGGCATCAAGAGCAATAGCCCAAGTGCAGACATGACGTTAAGCATCGAAGCTGTCTCCCGGGACAGTCAGGGGGTAAGGCGTGGTCCAGAATGCAGGTGGCATGTGTCTTCTTCATTAGGGGGATGTTGCCGGGTATTGTGTTCCATCTGGCCCACAGCAGGAAAAAGCGCGGCTCAAAAGCGCCTGTCAATCTGCCCGCCGTCGCTGACTTAGGTTAACCTTGATCATTCGATGTGCTACGTACAGCGCCATGACGCTACGCAGGCCCTGTTCTCATCTTTTTACGAGGTCCACATTTTGGCTCAATACGTTTTCACCATGCATCGGTTGGGCAAAGTTGTTCCACCGAAGCGGGAAATCCTGAAAAACATTTCGCTGTCCTTCTTCCCGGGCGCCAAGATCGGCGTACTCGGCCTTAACGGTTCGGGTAAGTCCACGCTGCTGAAAATCATGGCCGGCGTCGACACCGAGTTCGAAGGCGAAGCCCGCCCAATGCCCGAACTGAACATCGGTTACCTGCCGCAAGAGCCGATCCTGGACCCGTCCAAGACCGTGCGTGAAGTGGTCGAGGAAGCCGTCAGCGTGATCAAGGACGCCCAGGCCCGCCTGGACGAAGTCTACGCGGCCTACGCCGAGCCGGATGCCGACTTCGACAAACTGGCCGCCGAACAGGCCAAGCTCGAAGCCATCCTGCAGGCTGGCGACGGTCACAACCTGGAGCGCCAACTGGAAGTCGCCGCCGATGCGCTGCGCCTGCCGGCCTGGGACGCCAAGGTCGAGCACCTGTCCGGTGGTGAAAAGCGCCGCGTGGCCCTGTGCCGCCTGCTGCTGTCGGCCCCCGACATGCTGCTGCTCGACGAACCAACCAACCACCTGGACGCTGACTCCGTGGCCTGGCTGGAACACTTCCTCCATGACTTCCCGGGCACCGTGGTCGCGATCACGCACGACCGGTACTTCCTGGACAACGTCGCGGGCTGGATCCTGGAGCTCGACCGTGGCGCCGGTATCCCTTACGAGGGTAACTACTCTGGCTGGCTGGAAGCCAAGTCCGACCGTCTGGCGGCCGAATCCAAGCAGCAGTCGGCCCATGAAAAGGCCATGAAGGACGAACTGGAGTGGGTGCGCAAAGGCGCCAAGGCTCGTCAGTCGAAATCCAAGGCCCGTCTGCAACGCTTCGAGGAAATGCAGTCCCAGGAGTTCCAGAAGCGCAGCGAGACCAACGAAATCTACATCCCGGCCGGTCCGCGCCTGGGTGACAAGGTCATCGAATTCAAGAACGTCTGCAAAGGCTATGGCGATCGCGTGCTGATCGACAACCTGTCGTTCTCCATGCCTAAAGGCGCCATTGTCGGCGTGATCGGGGGTAACGGTGCGGGTAAATCCACGCTGTTCCGCATGCTGATGGGCAAGGAACAACCGGATTCGGGCACCATCGAAGTCGGCGAAACCGTGCAGTTGGCCTGCGTGGACCAGAGCCGTGAAGACCTCGACGGCAGCAAAACGGTGTTCCAGCAGATTTCCGACGGTTCCGACCAGATCCGTATCGGCAACTATGAAATCCCGTCGCGCACCTACGTTGGCCGTTTCAACTTCAAGGGTGGCGACCAGCAGAAGTTCGTCAAGGACCTGTCCGGTGGTGAGCGCGGGCGCTTGCACCTGGCCCTGACCCTGAAGGAGGGCGGCAACGTCCTGCTGCTCGACGAACCGTCCAACGACCTCGACGTTGAAACCCTGCGTTCCCTGGAAGAAGCCCTGCTGGACTTCCCGGGCGCCGCGATTGTGATCTCTCACGATCGGTGGTTCCTGGACCGCGTGGCAACACACATCCTGGCGTACGAAGACGACTCGCAAGCGGTGTTCTTCGAAGGCAACTACACCGAGTACGAAGCCGATCGCAAGAAGCGCCTGGGCGAAGCGGCTGCCCAGCCGCATCGTGTACGGCACAAAAAACTGGCCTGATTCGGGTTGGTTTGAACAAAACGGAGCCTTCGGGCTCCGTTTTTTTTTGCACAATTGAGGTGGCCCGAGGTGCCTGCATTAGCGGTTTAACTATTGGTGCATAGCTCGCGTTGAAATCCCTGTTAAGGGGCAGAAAATCAGGGTTATTTATATCCATTGCACCATTTAAATTCACAAAGGCGACATTTTGCCCTGTCACGGTGCGGCGTGAATTGATAAAGTCCTGGGCAAATCGCCATTAATGACAATAAATCTGCCGAGACTTTTCATGATCGAATCCGTCGAATCCTTCCTTGCCCGCCTCAAAAAACGCGACCCGGACCAGCCGGAATTCCACCAGGCTGTGGAAGAAGTCCTACGCAGCCTGTGGCCGTTTCTTGAGGCCAATCCCCACTACCTGACTTCGGGCATCCTGGAGCGCATCTGCGAGCCGGAACGCGCGATTACCTTCCGGGTCTCGTGGGTTGATGACCAGGGCAAGGTCCAGGTCAATCGCGGCTTCCGTATCCAGATGAACAGCGCCATCGGCCCTTACAAAGGTGGCCTGCGCTTCCACCCCTCGGTCAACCTGGGGGTGCTGAAATTCCTCGCCTTCGAGCAGACCTTCAAGAACTCCCTGACCTCGCTGCCCATGGGCGGCGGCAAGGGCGGCTCGGACTTTGACCCCAAGGGCAAGAGCGACGCCGAAGTCATGCGGTTCTGCCAGTCGTTCATGAGTGAGCTGTACCGTCATATCGGTGCAGACGTGGACGTCCCGGCCGGCGATATCGGCGTGGGCGCTCGGGAAATCGGTTTTCTGTTTGGCCAGTACAAGCGCCTGAGCAACCAATTCACCTCGGTATTCACCGGCAAGGGCATGAGCTACGGCGGCAGCCTGATCCGCCCGGAAGCCACCGGCTTTGGTTGCGTGTACTTCGCCGAAGAGATGCTCAAGCGCCAGGGCCAGCGGGTTGAAGGCAAGCGCGTGGCAGTCTCTGGCTCCGGCAACGTGGCACAATACGCGGCACGCAAAGTCATGGACCTGGGCGGCAAGGTGATCTCCCTGTCCGACTCCGAAGGCACCCTGTACTGCGAGACTGGTTTGACCGAGGAACAATGGTCGGCGCTGCTGGAGCTGAAAAACGTGCAGCGCGGGCGCATCAGCGAGTTGGCCCCGCGTTTTGGCCTGGAATTCCGCGCCGGCAAGACCCCATGGGAACTGGCATGCGACATCGCCCTGCCCTGTGCGACCCAGAACGAACTGGACGCCGAAGCCGCCAGCGCTCTGCTGCGCAACGGCTGCATCTGCGTGGCCGAAGGCGCCAATATGCCGACGACCCTGGAGGCTGTGGATATCTTTATCGACGCCGGTATCCTGTTCGCGCCGGGCAAGGCATCGAATGCCGGCGGCGTGGCAGTGAGTGGCCTGGAAATGTCCCAAAATGCCATGCGTCTGCTGTGGACCGCCGGTGAAGTGGACAGCAAGCTGCATAACATCATGCAGTCGATCCACCATGCCTGTGTGCACTACGGCGAAGAAAACGGCCGGATCAACTACGTGAAAGGCGCGAACATCGCCGGTTTTGTGAAAGTGGCGGATGCAATGCTGGCGCAGGGCATCGTCTAGGCTGCGACCTGAGCGCCACCGAGAATCAATTGTGGGGGCTTGCAGCTCCCACATTCGTTCTGGGTGGTGTTACTGGCTGCGATACGCCCGTGCGGCGTCGCGGTCCTTCTCCTGCTGCCAGGCGCGCTCGCGCTCGTCCCAATGGCGTTCCCTATACTCATCGCGGTCTTCGCTCTCACGCATGGCCTTGCACTGGCGAAAGCCATCTTCCCAACCTTCGGCGTAGGCGCGGTCTTTCAAATAACGCGGGACGTCCTTGCGAAACGTCCCGGTGATCACCCCGGCCGCCTGGCGCCCACTGCTACAGCCATCGTCAAACCCGTCGGCGAAGGGCGGTGGATAACCCTTGGCCAGCAACTCATCGCGGGTGGACTGGCAGCCTGAAAGCGCCATCACCACCCCCAGCATTACGGCGAACCGCCACATCTCATACTCCCAGGCCGTTAAGCGGCTGATAAGGGAAGTCTAGAAGGGGATTCGTCGGGGAGATGTGAAAAGCGGGTGAGTAATGTGTTTGGGCGGCTTACTCGCCACAGGGGCTTATGTGGTGGGTTGCGAGAGAGCGGCGTGTTCGGCCAGTTCCTGCTGGATGAATGCGCCAATCATCGCGCGGTACACCTGCTCCGTGACGTCGGGGTTGGCGCCCAGGGTCTGCGCTAAATCGCGAACCTTGCTGATGACCTGTTCGACGCGCTGAGGGGCCTTGACCCCATCGCTGTCTTTTTTGAAACCGGCGGCCTGGGACACGAAGCTGCCGCGTTCGGCCAGCAGGGCGACGATCTGTCGATCAAGACGGTCGATGTTTTCCCGGACTTGTTCAAGGGTGGTGCAGGTAACGGCCATGTCGTAAAAACTCCTTAAGGTGCGGGATAAACGCGGGCCCAATGTGGGAGCGGGCTTGCCCGCGATGGCGGTGGATCAGTCATATCCACAGCGACTGACACACCCCTATCGCGGGCAAGCCCGCTCCCACATTGGATCTTCAATAGGCGTTGGGGCCGGTCAGTAGTGATACCACTTCACTTCAAGCATCACTTCGTTCACCGGCGTTGCCAAGTGGCTGAACTCCCGTTGTGCACTCAGGCGCACACCCAGGTTGCGTGATACTTCCCACTGCTGATTCAGGCTGATACTACGCCTTACCTCGCCATTGGTGAAAAAGTCGCCCTTGGCCTCCAGGCTCAGGTTGCCCAGTGGGTTTTTCCACAGCAGGCCGGTATTAAAGCCGGCCGCAGGGGAGATGAATTCGCTGAAGTCGTTGTTATGTTCCACACGTACGGTGCCGAGGGCGAAGCCGAGCATGTCGTCGTGCAGTTGCCAGGTGCCGCCGGCGCCGCCGTTGACATGGCTGACCAGGGTTTCGTCGTCATGTTTGCCCGGTACCCGTTCCAGGCCGCCGGTGACCTGCCAGGACAACGGCTGCAGCAGCTCATTGCGCGGAGTCAGGGAGCGGATGGTCGCCAGGTCCAATTGCTGCAATTGCCAGTTGTTGCCTTCGTACTGGCGCAGTTTCATTTGCAGGATCTCGATCTGCGCGCCCAGGGGGAAGCCTTCGGCGTTGTCGTTGAGGTCGTGGTAGGCCATGCGCAGGCCGTACTCAGCAAAGGCCTTGTCGCCACGGGTGCCGATACCGGCCTGCCAGGTACGTGACTCATGGCCGTTCTCCGGCAGGCCGGGGCGCTCGATCTGCAGGTCGGGCGCCGGGTTCTGGTTGATCGCCCGCAACAACTCGAAGCTGCGCTGGGAGCGTTCGCTGTCGCGCTCCAGGCCGTTGGCGCGGTAGCGGCCCAGGCGGTAGGCGGCGTCGATGATCAGGGCCTGGCGGTCTTTGCCGAGGGCTTTGAATGTCGGGTCTTGCAGCTGCTTCTGGTCATCGCTGATCTTTAGCACCCATTGCTGCTCGTCACTGTCCAGGGGCTTGGCGCGCTCCAGCAATTCGCGTTCGCGGGACGGACGGTAGTCGATCTTTTCCACCAGGCCCGCGTCCTTCACCGCTTTCACGGTGTCGGTGGGGATGGCGGTCAGCGGGAACTGTTCGGTCAGGCGCAGGCCGGGGCGGGCCACTTGCAGCAATTCCAGCAGGCGGTACGAGCAGTTTTCATCGAAGAAGAAGTAGTCGAACTGGATCTGCTTGAGTTCCCACACATGCTCGACCATGCGCTCGGTCTCGACCTGGGTCAGGTTCAGGCGGTATTCCCACAGGTCGCGGTTCTCCAGGCTACGGTATTCCGAGAGTTTTTCCTGGTAGGGCACCAGGGCGAACAGGCCGGGATAACCACCCATCAGGCCTTTCCAGGCGTAGAGGATGCTGTTGTCCGAACCTTCAATGTAGGCGCCGAAGTTGATCGCGTAGCTGAGCAATGCGGTCTTGTTGCTTTGCACGTCAGACTGGTCGATACGCAGCAAGGTATGGCCGAACATCGACGACGGGCTGTTGAGGTAGGCCGCGGGGAAGATCATCACCGCGCTGTGGGGCGCGACATCCTTGAACCATTGCTTGAATTCGACGCAGTCCACGGCGGGCAGGTCGGTCAGGTGCAACTGGTCCTTGAGCCAGCGGGTGCGGGCCGGGTACACGCATTGAGCATGTTTTTCGCCGAGGCTGGCCGGTGCGTAGAGCGCGTCGACGGTGGCCTTGAGTTCGGCGTCCGGGTGGTGCGCGCCGTCTTTGGCGAGGAAGAATTTCGCGTCGCTGACATAGCTGCGCCAGCCTTTGAGCTTGCCGGCTTCGTAGTGCCCCAGCGAGAGCCAGAACGGATCATTGGCCAGGTGCTGCAAACGTTGATCATCAAGGTGCGGCGCCGCATATAGCGGGGCGCAGGCGAAGAGTGCCAGGCTGGCAAGGCGTTTGAGCATAGGGGCAACTTAAGTCGGAATAAATAAAGACCCAAGAAAGGGGCAGGTCCAAAAAATAAAACCCGCGCCGGGTAAGGGCGCGGGCAGGTCGAGCTTAAGCCTGGGTGGCGTATTTCGCCAGGCGGGCATCGCCTTTGAGGATTGCCAGGGTGTTGGAATGCACGTCTTCTGCGGTCACGTCAGCCTTGCTGAAGATCTGCTGGAAGTGCTCGTGAGTCACAGCGGCGAAGTGATCACGATCTTCTGGAGCAACGCCCAGGACCACGGCATAGGTGGTCAGAGCTTCGCCATTGCCTTTGGCCATGTCTTCGGACAGCTCGTTCATCATGCCATTCATGGCAATCCACGATTTGCCGCCGTAAGTCAGCGCGCTGTTGGTGCTGCAACCGTTGGTGCCCGAGGTCATGCCGAAGGTGGCGTTACCGGAGGTGCCGTTGGTGGTGGAAGCGAGGAAGTGAGCCGGCGTGCCGCGCTGGCCTTCGAACAACATGTTGCCCCAACCACAGTTCGGGCCACCTGGCGCTTCGGCCATTGCATTGAGGGAGACAACGGTGAAGAGAGTACCGAGAAGGATCCGTTTCATAGCTTTGTTCTCTTAGTGTGCAAACCAATGGACAAGGGTTCAGGCGCCGCAAAGCACCCTAGGGGCCAGTTATTAGTCCAACCCGCGCAGTTTGGAGTTTAGGCATGTTCCAAGGGTTCCGTGGTTTTTTGTAAAACAATCAATGCAGACTGGTTTTTTTGCAGGCGGCATCCCGTGTCTATGCTTTACCTCAGTCGTGCCTTGCCAGCCGGCTACGCACGGCGCCAGAATGCCGCCATTGCCCCGCCTGATGTAAGGAAGCCCGATGCCTGATCCTGTTGCTGCCAGCTTGCGTCTAGCGCCCGAAGCGCTGACCCGTCCTTTCTCCGCTGAACAGTTCAGCTTCTCGACCACCAATGATTTGGAGCCCTTTCGCGGTGTGCTTGGCCAGGAACGCGCGGTTGAAGCCTTGCAGTTCGGTGTGGCCATGCCGCGCCCCGGTTACAACGTATTTGTCATGGGCGAGCCCGGTACCGGCCGTTTCTCGTTCGTCAAACGCTACCTCAAGGCCGAAGGCAAGCGCCTGCAGACCCCGGCAGACTGGGTCTACGTCAATAACTTCGACGAGCCTCGCGAGCCCCGCGCCCTGGAGTTGCCTGCGGGCGGTGCGGCGCCCTTTATCGCCGATATCAGTGGCCTGATCGACAACCTCGTCGCCACCTTTCCGGCAGTGTTCGAGCACCCAACGTATCAACAGCGCAAAAGTGCTATCGACCGTGCCTTCAACCAGCGCTACGACCGTGCCCTGGATGTGATCGAGCGCCTGGCCCTGGAAAAGGACGTGGCGCTGTACCGTGACAGCACCAACATCGCGTTTACCCCGATGCTCGATGGCAAGGCCCTGGACGAGGCCGAGTTCTCGCAGTTGCCGGAAGCCGACCGCGAGCGTTTCCACACGGATATTTCCGCGTTGGAAGAGCGCCTCAACGAAGAACTCGCCAGCTTGCCGCAGTGGAAGCGCGAGTCCAACAACCAGATGCGCCATTTCAACGAAGAGACCATCACCCTGGCCTTGCAGCCGTTGCTGGCGCCGTTGTCGGAAAAGTACGCCGAGAACGCCGGGGTGTGCGGCTACCTGCAAGCCATGCAGGTCTATCTGCTCAAGACCGTGGTCGAGCTGCTGGTGGATGACGCGAAAACCGACGCCCAGGCGCGCAAGTTGCTCGAAGAGCAGTACTGCCCGAGCCTGGTGGTAGGCCATCCGCTCAATGGTGGGGCGCCGGTGGTGTTCGAGCCGCACCCGACCTACGACAACCTGTTTGGCCGTATCGAATACAGCACTGACCAGGGCGCGCTTTACACCACCTATCGCCAGCTGCGCCCGGGGGCGTTGCACCGCGCCAACGGTGGTTTCCTGATCCTCGAAGCCGAGAAGATGCTCAGCGAGCCATTTGTCTGGGATGCGCTCAAGCGAGCCCTGCAATCGCGCAAGCTGAAGATGGAGTCGCCCCTGGGCGAGTTGGGCCGCCTGGCCACTGTGACCCTCAACCCGCAAGTGATCCCGTTGCAGGTCAAGGTCATCATCATCGGCGCCCGTTCGCTGTACTACACCCTGCAAGACCTGGATCCGGACTTCCAGGAGATGTTCCGGGTGCTGGTGGATTTCGATGAAGATATCCCGATGGTCGATGAGAGCCTGGAGCAATTCGCCCAGTTGCTCAAAACCCGCACCTCGGAAGAAGGCATGGCGCCGCTGACCTCGGATGCCGTGGCGCGGCTGGCGACCTACAGCGCCCGCCTGGCGGAGCACCAGGCGCGCCTGTCGGCGCGGATCGGCGACCTGTTCCAACTGGTCAGCGAGGCGGACTTCATCCGTCATCTGGCGGGCGACGAACGCACCGACGCCGGGCATATCGAGCGTGCACTGAAAGCCAAGGCCACGCGCACCGGGCGGGTCTCGGCGCGGATTCTCGACGACATGCTCGCCGGGGTAATCCTCATCGACACGGCGGGTGCCGCAGTGGGCAAATGCAACGGGCTGACCGTGCTGGAGGTCGGTGATTCGGCGTTCGGTGTGCCTGCGCGGATTTCCGCCACGGTGTACCCCGGCGGCAGCGGCATCGTCGATATCGAGCGCGAGGTCAACCTCGGCCAGCCGATCCACTCCAAGGGCGTGATGATCCTCACCGGTTACCTGGGCAGCCGTTATGCCCAGGAATTCCCCCTGGCGATCTCCGCAAGTATCGCCCTGGAGCAATCCTATGGTTATGTCGATGGCGACAGCGCCTCGTTGGGCGAGGCCTGCACGCTGATTTCGGCACTGTCGAAGACGCCGCTCAAGCAGTGCTTTGCCATCACCGGGTCGATCAACCAGTTCGGCGAAGTGCAGGCGGTGGGTGGGGTCAACGAGAAGATCGAAGGTTTCTTCCGCCTGTGCGAGGCCCGTGGTTTGACCGGGGAGCAGGGTGCGATCATTCCCCAGGCCAACGTCGCGACGTTGATGCTCGACGAGAAGGTCTTGCAGGCGGTAAGGCAAGGGCAGTTCCACGTGTATGCCGTGCGCCAGGCCGACGAAGCCTTGAGCCTGTTGGTGGGCGAGCCTGCCGGTGAGCCGGATGCCGAAGGGCAATTCCCCGAGGGCAGCGTCAATGCCCGCGTGGTTGAGCGTCTGCGGGCCATTGCCGAGATGATCAGCGAAGAAGACCTCAAGGAGGCGGAAAAGGAGCTGGCGCAGCAGGCGTTGGCCGCAGCCAAGCCAAGCTGAGGTTTCCACTGTAGGTGCGCGAGCTTGCTCGCCCCTACAGACAGCGTGTCATGATTTTGACTGGGTTTTGCGGGACCAACCGCCGTTGGTCCCTACGGCCTTGGTTTGTACCGGTTTTCTTCTATTCTCAGCTCTAGGGATAGCTACAGGGGTCATGGGATAGAGACAGCCTTGTGTCTGGAGGCTGAACACCGGATCTACCGAGGGTCGCCGCCATGCCGCGCAGCCTTTGCCTCACTCGCCAGTGCCTGGGCCTGGTCACCCGAATTGAATGTTCCATTCGCCCTCTTGCGGGGGATACCGGGATGTGGACGTTGCTGTTTGCCGCCGGAATGACCGGCGAGCAGCCCTCGACCATCAAGTCCCAGGGGCCCTTCCCGGGGCCGTTCGTCGCAGAAAATATGCTGGATTCCATCGTGCAAAGCCTGACCCTGCACGGCTATGAACTGGCCGACGATCCGCAGATATGGTGCCTGCACCTGCAGGCACACCTGCGCCAGCTCAATGGCGGGCGGGTTCATGCGGTTCACCTCTAGCCCACGGCTTATTTGGTCTCGGGCTTGTCCAGCTTGACCTCAAAGCCGTATTGCAGCGTGTTCAGCGCAGTGCGCTGGTAGGTTTCAAGCACGGTCGGCTGGCCATAAAAGTAATGCACGTCAAACAGTGCGGTGCCGTATTCCTCGGCGCGGTGGCTGACGCCTAGGATTTCCTTCAGGTAGTTGCCGCTGGCATCCTTGGCAAAGAACCGCCAGCTATCGGAAGGGAACAGCGCCTGGTCGACGATCAGGGCGTTATCTTTCAGCAACAGGCCCTTGGGCAAGTGCGTGGTGTCGAGGGTGTTTTTTTCGATCGTGGCCAGGAACAGCGGGATGGATCCCACCGCATAGGCCGGGGTTTCCGGGAATAAATTGAGATCGTAGGTGATGGCGCCGCGCCATGGGTCGACTTCAAAGGCTTCGGTGGGCAACTCGATGGGTTCCCCGCGGTTGCCTTCATCATCTGCGGTAAAGAACGTCAGCGGGGCGTCGCTGCTGGTGCGTGTCGAGCCGACCAGGTCGTCATTGAAGGTGAAAGGATGGTCGAAGGTGATGTGGGCGGCGCTGGCGTCCTCTACTGACTGGCTGATGGTGATGCTGCTTTTGAGCTGGTCTTCGGAGAGCGTGGCACTTTTGAGCCAGTCCGCAGCTTGGTCGTCATACACGGTGACCGGCATGGGCAGGCCCTGGACGGTCTTTTCCAGGCTGTTCTTGTCGAAGCGCCGTACAGGCAGCTCCAGATCCTTATGGGTGACTGTCGCGTCGGAGAAATCCAGCACGTTGACCTGCAGCGTATCGATCACCCCATTGAAGTAGACCTTGGCGTAGTGGCTGGCCTGCTTTTGTTCAAAGGCTTTTTGCGCGTCCTCCAACTGTTTCTCAAAGGCCTCGGACCAGGTGTTCTGCTTGCGCATCTGTGCCAGTTGCTGCTCGTAGAAGGCGACCTGGGCGGCACTTTCGTTGATCGAGCCGGAGCGGGAAAGAAACTGCCCCGTGGTGTCCCGGGCCTGGACCAGCAGCGGGTTGGGTGATTCATCTGCCACTTGTGGCGCCAGGGGGCTGGTGTTGCTCAGCTCGATCTCTGCGTAGTTGTTTTCCAGGGCCAGCAGGGTCAGCGTGATGTTTTCCTGAGTGCGTTTCTGGCCCACGTCCTGGCGGGTCAGGTCGAAGGCCAGGACTTTACTCGGGGCAATCACCTCGACCTGGCCTTTGAGCATGACAGGCTGCGGCTGGCTCTTGTTGTCCGTCTCGATACCTTCGATGAACGGATAGGTCACGGTCAGGTCGTCCGGATTGGTCAGGTTGGAGCTGCTGGGGCTCAACTGAATGCCGGGGTCGGTTTCCGACCATTCCGGCTGGAACGGGATGACCTTGTTGTTGCTCAGGGTCACCGACTGCCATTCCAGGCCATGGGGGAAGGGGAATTGGTCCGGCATATTGAAACTGAACGGGAACACCGGTTGCAGATCGGTCAGGTAGTCCGAGTGCGAGTTCTTGCGCAGGACAAACAGCCCATTGATGTAGGTATCTACCAGGGCTTGCGGGGTAGGGTAGTGGGCAAGCACGGCCAGGGCGTTTTCCCCGTACTCGGTCTCGACAGGCTTGGTGTCGAGCTTGATGCGCGCCCGCTCCAGTAGCAGCAGCGAGCCGCCCAGTTCGCCTACGGCCTCTTTGAGGCGGGGATCCTGGATGGTGTCCAGGGACTGTTCGAACTGGGCGGTTTTTTCTTCGAGAGTGGCTTGCTTGTGCTCGTCGCTGGGGGAGCAGCCGCTGGCCGCCAGCAATGCCACACACAGGCCAAGACTGGCCAAGGGAGATCGCACATCCATTATTTGAGATTCCTGTCCGGCAGCATCGAGCCACGTTGATGGGGCCGACACTAGCAGAAAAATTGTCTTACAGAAGCGCTACAGGTCAGTTTCCGGGTGGTTATGGCGCGATGTGCGCGGCTGATATACTCGCCGCCATTTCTAGCCAAGCTGTGTGAGATTCCATGGAACGCTTTATCGAAAATGCAATGTACGCCTCCCGCTGGCTGCTGGCGCCGATCTATTTCGGCTTGTCCCTCGGGCTGCTGGCGTTGGCGCTGAAATTCTTCCAGGAAGTGATCCATCTGCTGCCCAATGTCTTTGCGATGGCCGAGTCGGAGCTGATCCTGGTGCTGCTGTCGTTGATCGACATGGCCCTGGTGGGTGGCTTGCTGGTGATGGTGATGATCTCCGGCTACGAGAATTTCGTCTCGCAACTGGATATCGACGACAACAAGGAAAAGCTCAACTGGCTGGGCACCATGGACTCTTCGTCGCTGAAGATGAAAGTGGCGGCCTCCATCGTGGCGATTTCCTCGATCCACCTGCTGCGTATCTTCATGGATGCCAAGAATGTCGATCCACAGCACCTGATGTGGTACGTGATCATTCACATGACCTTCGTGATCTCGGCGTTTGCCATGGGCTACCTGGATAAACTCACCAAGCATTGATCCGCGCCGGGCGCCTGTTTGCCTGGGATTTTGGGCTGATCAAGCGTAGGGCGAGTGTGCTAGTCTGCTCGCCCTTTTAGTTTGGATGACACGCAAGAAACTGCGCTTTTGCAGGATCTTGGGGTTGTCCTACAGCGGAGCCTTTCCATGTCCGAAGTCAATCTGTCCACCGACGAAACCCGCGTCAGCTACGGCATTGGCCGTCAGTTGGGTGACCAACTGCGCGACAACCCGCCACCGGGCGTCAGCCTGGACGCGATCCTGGCCGGCCTGACCGACGCGTTCGGCGGTAAGCCAAGCCGTGTTGACCAGGAACAAATGGCTGCCAGCTTCAAAGTGATCCGCGACATCATGCAAGCCGAAGCAGCCGCCAAGGCTGAAGCGGCCGCGGGTGCTGGCCTGGCTTTCCTGGCTGAAAACGCCAAGCGTGACGGCATCACCACCCTGGCTTCCGGCCTGCAATTTGAAGTGCTGACTGCTGGTGACGGCGCCAAGCCGACCCGTGAAGACCAGGTACGTACCCACTACCATGGCACCCTGATCGACGGCACTGTGTTCGACAGTTCCTACGAGCGTGGTCAGCCGGCAGAATTCCCGGTCGGCGGCGTGATCGCTGGCTGGACCGAAGCCCTGCAACTGATGAATGCCGGCAGCAAATGGCGCCTGTACGTGCCGAGCGAACTGGCTTACGGCGCACAAGGCGTTGGCAGCATCCCGCCGCACAGCGTTCTGGTATTTGACGTCGAGCTGCTCGACGTTCTGTAAGACCCGCTGCAGGTTACGCCTGGCTCTCTATAGGGCCGGGCTTGTGTGGGGGCTGGCTTGCCTGCATCGCGAGCAAGCCAGTTCCCACATAAAGCGGGTGGTGGCTCATGGGTGAAACTTGCCATTGAGCTCCGTCACCGGGCGCAACGCTCGGGCATAGCAGAACAGAAACAGATTCCTCACCACCTCCTTCAGCACTCCAGGCTCACTGGAACTCAGGCCGTTGACGTCCAGGTCGCCCTGGTCCTGCAGTTCATTCAGCGCTTCTTCTTCCAGCACCGCACACACTTCGCCGGTTTCCCGATGAAGGATCCGCAGGTAAGGGTGCGGACGGTCCAGCCAGGCATCAATCAAATAAGTCATGGGTCGCATCTCCTTGAAGGATTTCAATGAGAATAATTCTTATTCGTAGAATAGCAAGTGCCTATTGGCAATTTCCTGGTTTTTCGGAGTGGACATTGTGCAAGGTCAACAGGGCTGGCCTTTTGCTACTGGGGAGGTCTGGGGGGAGGGCGAAACGCCATCCCGCGTCAGGCGCGGGATGGGGGGCAGGCCGGTCAGACCTTGCGGACGAACTCGGACTTGAGCTTCATCGGGCCGATACCGTCGATCTTGCAGTCGATATCGTGGTCGCCATCGCACAGGCGGATGTTCTTGACCTTGGTGCCGACCTTGACCACCAGCGAGGTGCCCTTGACCTTGAGGTCCTTGATCACGGTGATGGTGTCGCCGTCTTGCAGGACGTTACCAACAGAGTCTTTTTTTACGGTTTCATCGCTGGTTGTTTCGGCTTCACCACCGGCGGACCACTCATGGGCGCATTCCGGGCAGATCAGCTGGGCGCCGTCTTCGTAGGTGTATTCGGAATTGCATTTTGGGCAGGGTGGCAACGTGCTCACTAAAGCTCCTTGAAAGTCAGGATGGCTAAAAGTCGCACATTATATAGGGTTTTGTCGGGGGGAGGGGCGATGCGGTCTAAATGTGGAAGCTGGCTTGCCTGCGATGCAGACACCTCGGTCTATCAGCTGTAGCGAGGTGATGCTATCGCAGGCAAGCCAGCTCCCACAGAGCGTTAGTGAGTACGGGCTACCGCAAACTCACTCAGCTCCACCAGGGCATCCCGGTATTCGCTGGCTGGAAGGGCTTCCAGGCATTTGATGGCGCGGGCCACGTAGTCACGGGCCAGTTGTGCGGTGTAGTCGAGCGAGCCCGAGGCTTCCACGGCGGCGCGGATGCTTTCCAGGTCTTCGATGCCGCCTTTCTGGATCGCCTTGCGCACCAGTGCCGCTTGTTCCGGGGTGCCTTCGCGCATGGTGTAGATCAGCGGCAGGGTCGGCTTGCCTTCGGCCAGGTCGTCACCGACGTTCTTGCCCAGGGTTTCGGCGTCGCCGCGATAATCGAGCAGGTCATCCACCAACTGGAAGGCCACGCCCAGGTGATCGCCAAAGGTGCGCAGGGCTTCGGCCTGTTCGGCGGTCGCCTCGCACAGGGCGGCGGCGCTGTGGGTCGAGGCTTCGAAGAGCATCGCGGTCTTGCCGCGAATCACTTCCATGTAGGTTTCTTCGGTGGTGCTGGCGTCGCGTACCTTGGACAGTTGCAGCACTTCGCCTTCGGCGATGATGCGCGTGGCCTGGGACAGGATCTTCATCACCGGCATCGAGCCCAGCTCGACCATCATTTCGAACGAGCGCGAATACAGGAAGTCACCCACCAGCACGCTGGGCGCGTTGCCCCACATGGCATTGGCGGTCTCGCGACCCCGGCGCATGCCAGACATGTCGACCACGTCGTCGTGCAGCAGGGTGGCGGTGTGCAGGAACTCGATAGTGGCGGCCAGCAGGCGCAGGTCATCGCCTTCGCGGCCCAGGGCCTTGCCACACAGCAGCACTAATAAAGGACGCAGGCGTTTACCGCCGGCCGAAGTAATGTAGTCGCCAATTTTGGAGACCAGCGGCA
Organism: Pseudomonas sp. WS 5410; assembly: GCF_012985645.1. Classification (NCBI taxonomy): domain Bacteria; kingdom Pseudomonadati; phylum Pseudomonadota; class Gammaproteobacteria; order Pseudomonadales; family Pseudomonadaceae; genus Pseudomonas; species Pseudomonas sp. WS 5410. The sequence goes on from NZ_JAAQWS010000002.1 coordinate 221,296, forward strand.
CTTTAGAAGTCAGCTGCTTCTTGATGATGCCGTCGACGGCGCTAAAATCGTCCGCCACCGCGCGGTAGAAAGCTTGGGGTTGCATCAGCGACAGTCGCTCCAGAAGGGTTGCGCGGCATGCTAGGACCCGCGCCCCTGGGTGTCAAGGCGCGATAGACGGCTACTTGCAAGCCTTCCACAGCTTGCGTACAATCGCGCACCCTGAACTTCCTGGGCAGCACCTGCCTTACGCAATTGCATTCGGGACGTCCATCCCATGCAGCCATGCCAGCCAATACCTCTTCTTATAAAGCGCTGGGTGAGCAGGATTATCGGAGAAATACCATGTCGTACGCAGTAATTGTTACTGGTGGCAAGCAATACAAGGTCGCCCCAGGTGAATACCTGAAGATCGAAAAACTGGAAATCGCTACCGGCGAATCCGTTACTTTTGATCGCGTTCTGTTGGTCGCCAATGGCGATGACGTGAACATCGGCGCTCCAGTTGTTGCTGGCGCTACCGTTGTGGCTGAAGTGATCTCCCAAGGTCGTCACGATAAAGTCCGCATCATCAAGTTCCGTCGTCGTAAGCACCACATGAAGCGTATGGGCCACCGCCAGTGGTACACCGAGATCAAAATCACCGGTATTCAGGCTTAATTTCAGCCTAATTCCTCACTAGGAGAATTGACTCATGGCACACAAAAAAGCTGGTGGTAGTACCCGTAACGGTCGCGACTCAGAAGCCAAACGCCTTGGCGTTAAGATGTATGGCGGCCAGAAAATCATTCCGGGCAACATCATCGTGCGTCAGCGCGGCACCCAATTCCACGCCGGTTACGGTGTAGGCATGGGTAAAGATCACACCCTCTTCGCGAAAATCGAAGGCGTGATCAAGTTTGAAGTAAAAGGCGCGTTCAACCGCCGTTACGTGAGCGTTGTCTCGGCTTAATTGCGAGCTCGCTGGAAAAGCCCTGTCTTGCGACGGGGCTTTTTCGTTTGTGGGGTGAGTCTCTTGCAAAGCTGTTTGTGGTGGGCGAAGGCAGCGGGATTTGCGGTCGCTGATTGAGGTTGCTGCGCTCATTTTTGCAAGAGTCTTATGTCTTGGTTTCTTAAGCTCGTCCGTGCGGCGAGAGGCGTTTTGTTATGAAGTTCGTTGATGAAGTTTCGATCCGAGTAAAAGCTGGCGACGGCGGCAATGGTTGCATGAGTTTCCGTCGCGAAAAGTTCATCGAAAACGGTGGCCCGAACGGCGGCGACGGTGGTGATGGCGGTTCCATCTACATGATGGCCGACGAAAACCTCAATACCCTGGTGGACTACCGTTACACCCGGCACTTCGATGCCGAACGCGGCTCCAACGGCGGCAGCACTGACTGCACCGGTAAAAAGGGTGAGGATCTGGTGCTGCGTGTACCGGTCGGCACCACGATCATCGACTCTGCCACCCAGGAAGTGATTGGCGACCTGACCAAGGCCGGCCAGAAACTGATGGTTGTGCAGGGTGGCTGGCACGGTCTGGGTAACACCCGATTCAAGTCCAGTACCAACCGTGCGCCGCGCCAGACCACGCCGGGCAAGCCGGGCGAGCAGCGTGACCTGAAGCTGGAAATGAAAGTGCTGGCGGATGTGGGCCTGCTGGGTCTGCCAAACGCGGGCAAAAGTACTTTCATTCGCTCGGTGTCGGCCGCTAAGCCGAAAGTTGCGGATTACCCGTTCACCACCCTGGTGCCAAACCTGGGTGTGGTCAGCGTCGATCGCTGGAAGAGCTTCGTGGTCGCGGACATTCCGGGCCTGATCGAAGGTGCTTCCGATGGCGCGGGCCTGGGGATTCGCTTCCTCAAGCACTTGTCCCGTACCCGTCTGTTGCTGCACCTCGTCGACATGGCGCCGCTGGATGAAACCAGTGCGCCGGACGCGGCTGAAGTGATCGTCAACGAATTGACCAAGTTCAGTCCGTCCCTGGCTGAGCGTGATCGTTGGCTGGTGCTGAACAAGTGCGACCAGATCCTCGAGGAAGAGCACGAAGAGCGGGTCAAGGAAATTGTTGACCGCCTGCAGTGGGAAGGTCCGGTCTACGTGATCTCCGCCATTGCCAAAGAAGGCACTGAGCGTTTGACTCGCGACATCATGCGTTACCTGGAAGATCGTGCTGATCGCCTGGCTGCCGACCCGGCCTACAAGGCTGAATTGGCTGACCTCGACCAGCGTATCGAAGACGAGGCGCGTGCCCAGTTGCAGGCGCTGGATGACCAGCGTGCCCTGCGTCGCAGTGGCGTCAAGTCGGTCCATGACATCGGTGACGATGATTGGGACGAGGAAGATGTGGATGATGAAGATGGTCCAGAAATCATTTACGTGCGTGACTGATCTGTTGCGATAAACTTAAGCGCCGCTCAATCGAGCGGCGTTTTAGTATCTGGAAATCGGTAGTCACGAATAACGTTATGGGCGGCGCTGGGTCGCGTGGCCCTCAATCTAAGGTTGAAGATGATGCGGAGCAAAGTGACGGGTGCGCAACGCTGGGTCGTAAAGATCGGGAGTGCGCTGCTGACGGCGGATGGCAAGGGGCTGGATCGTGCAGCCATGAGCGTCTGGGTTGAACAGATGGTGGCCTTGCATGAGGCGGGTGTCGAGTTGGTGTTGGTGTCGTCCGGGGCGGTTGCCGCCGGGATGAGCCGCCTTGGCTGGACCGCGCGACCCAGCGCGATGCATGAGTTGCAGGCCGCTGCTGCGATTGGTCAGATGGGGTTGGTGCAGGCCTGGGAATCCAGTTTTGCCGAGCACGGCCGCCATACCGCGCAGATTCTGCTGACCCATGACGATCTGTCCGACCGCAAGCGCTACCTCAATGCCCGTAGCACCTTGCGTGCCCTGGTCGAGCTCAAGGTGATCCCGGTGATCAACGAGAACGACACCGTGGTGACCGACGAAATCCGCTTTGGCGATAACGACACCCTGGCGGCCCTGGTGGCCAACCTGGTGGAGGCTGACCTGCTGGTGATCCTCACGGATCGCGATGGCATGTTTGACGCCGATCCGCGCAACAATCCTGACGCTCAGCTGATTTACGAAGCGCGGGCCGATGATCCGGCGCTCGATGCGGTAGCGGGCAGTGTCGGTGGTGCGTTGGGGCGTGGTGGCATGCAGACCAAGCTGCGCGCGGCGCGCCTGGCGGCCCGTTCAGGTGCCCATACCATCATCGTCGGCGGGCGCCTGGAGCGCGTGCTGGATCGCCTCAAGGCAGGCGAGCGCATCGGCACATTGCTGTCGCCCGAGCGTGGCATGCTGGCGGCGCGTAAGCAGTGGCTGGCTGGCCATCTGCAGACCCGTGGCACCCTGGTGCTGGATGCGGGTGCGGTGTCGGCGCTGTCCCAGGGCAACAAGAGCTTGTTGCCGGTAGGCGTCAAGCTGGTCCAGGGTAGCTTCCGTCGCGGTGAAATGGTGGTGTGTGTCGCGCCGGACGGTCGTGAGATTGCCCGTGGGCTGGCCAACTACAGTGCCCTTGAGGCGCAGAAAATCATTGGGCAGTCGTCTGAGTCGATTGTCGGTCTGTTGGGTTACATGGCTGAGCCGGAACTGGTTCACCGCGATAACCTGATTCTGGTCTAAAGGGAAAATTGCGATGCGCGTAATGAAGGGGTTGCTGGGGCTGCTGATGGCGATGCCGCTGCTGGCTTCGGCCGAAGAGATTGGCCAGGTGTCGACCGTGTTCAAGTTTGTCGGCCCCAATGATCGGATCGTGGTTGAGGCTTTTGATGATCCCAAGGTAGATGGCGTGACTTGCTACCTGTCTCGCGCCAAGACGGGTGGGGTGAAGGGTGGTCTGGGCTTGGCCGAGGATCGCGCCGAGGCATCCATTGCCTGTCGTCAGGTGGGGCCGATTCGCTTCAAGGGCGAGCTCAAGGATGGTGATGAGGTGTTCAAGGAGCGCACCTCGCTGGTGTTCAAGACCATGCAGGTGGTGCGTTTCCTCGACAAGAAGCGCAATACCCTGGTGTACCTGGTCTACAGCGACCGTCTGATCGAAGGCAGCCCGCAAAATGCGGTGACGGCGATTCCGATCCTGCCGTGGCCTGGCGCGCAATAAGCCTGGCAGCTCCGCTCTGCTTTATGTGGGGGCTGGTTTGCCTGCGATAGCGGTTTAACAGTCGACTTCAATGTTGGATGTTATGTAACTGTCGCAGGCAAGCCAGCTCCCACATTTGTTTTGGGAGAGGGCATAAATCGTAGGCAATAAAAAACCGACCCTGGGGTCGGTTTTTTAACAAGCTTATCGCTTAGGCTGCAGCAGCAAGGTTCAGAGCCTTGATGTGGCCATTCAGACGACCTTTATGGCGAGCAGCTTTGTTCTTGTGGATGATGCCTTTATCGGCCATACGGTCGATAACTGGCACGGCCAGAACGTAAGCAGCTTGAGCTTTTTCAGCGTCTTTTGCGTCAATGGCCTTAACTACATTCTTGATGTAGGTACGAACCATGGAACGCAGGCTGGCGTTGTGGCTGCGACGCTTCTCAGCCTGTTTTGCACGTTTTTTGGCGGAAGGTGTGTTGGCCACCGTCGAGCTCCTCGAAAGACTTTTTAGGAAATAGCAAACAAAATAGGCCGCGAATCATGCCGATGAGTTGAAGTCTTGTCAAGGGCGGCTGATGCGAACTGCTGAGTGGTCGATCTGAAGAGGCGGGTGATTTATTTCCGGCGCTTGACCTGTAAACTCGCGAGCTTTGGCTCTGTGCTGTTGCAGGCGCGCAGTATCGCATAAGTAGGCGCTTTGTTCGCCTGCTCTTTATCTATAGGCAAAAACTCTTTCAATGAATCTGCTCAAGTCGTTGGCCGCCGTCAGCTCGATCACCATGATTTCCCGGGTTCTGGGGTTTGTGCGTGACACCCTCATCGCACGTATTTTTGGCGCGAGCATGGCCACGGATGCCTTCTTTATCGCGTTCAAACTGCCCAACCTGCTGCGGCGGATCTTCGCCGAGGGCGCGTTTTCCCAGGCGTTCGTGCCGATCCTGGCGGAATACAAGACCCAGCAGGGCGAGGAGGCCACCCGCACCTTTATCGCCTATGTCTCGGGCCTGCTGACCCTGGTGCTGATGCTGGTGACCGTCGCCGGGATGCTCGCTGCGCCCTGGATTATCTGGGCCACGGCGCCCGGGTTTGCCAACACTCCGGAAAAATTCGCCCTGACCAGTGATCTGTTGCGGGTGACCTTTCCTTATATATTGCTGATTTCCCTGTCTTCCCTGGCGGGCGCGATCCTCAATACCTGGAACCGGTTCTCGGTGCCGGCGTTTGTGCCGACCCTGCTTAACGTCAGCATGATCATCTTTGCCCTGTTCCTCACGCCGTACTTCGATCCGCCGGTGATGGCGCTCGGCTGGGCGGTGCTGGCCGGTGGCCTGGCGCAACTGTTGTATCAACTGCCGCACCTGAAAAAGATTGGCATGCTTGTGCTGCCGCGCCTGAACCTCAAGGACACGGGCGTGTGGCGGGTGATGAAAAACATGCTGCCGGCGATTCTCGGGGTATCGGTCAGCCAGATTTCCCTGATTATCAACACCGCATTCGCTTCGCTGCTGGTATCCGGTTCCGTGTCGTGGATGTATTACGCCGATCGCCTGATGGAATTGCCCTCCGGTGTGCTGGGCGTGGCGCTGGGCACCATTTTGCTGCCGACCCTGGCCCGCACCTATGCCAGCAAGGACCGCCACGAATACTCGCGTATTCTCGATTGGGGCCTGCGCCTGTGCTTTGTGCTGGTGCTGCCATGCTCCCTGGCCCTGGGGATCCTGGCCGAACCGCTGACCGTTTCGCTGTTCCAGTACGGCCAGTTCAGCGCGTTCGACGCCTTGATGACCCAGCGTGCATTGGTCGCCTATTCGGTGGGGTTGCTGGGGATTATCGTGATCAAGGTCCTCGCGCCGGGCTTTTACGCCCAGCAAAACATCCGGACCCCGGTGAAAATTGCGATTTTCACCCTGGTGGTCACCCAACTGTTCAACCTGATCTTCATCGGGCCGCTGGCTCACGCGGGCCTGGCCCTGGCGATCAGTGCCGGGGCGTGCATCAATGCCGGCCTGTTGTTCTATCAATTGCGCAAACAAAAAATGTACCAGCCGCAGCCAGGCTGGGGCATGTTCGCCCTCAAATTGCTGGTAGCGGTGGCGGTGATGTCAGCGGTATTGCTGGGGTTGATGCACTGGATGCCGGCGTGGGGCGAGGGGCAGATGCTTGAGCGATTCCTGCGCCTGGGCCTGCTGGTGGTGGCCGGGGTGATCGCCTACTTTGGCATGTTGCTGCTGCTGGGCTTCCGCCTGCGGGATTTCAATCGCAAGGCGCTGAATTGATCGCAATCAACAATAAGCCGGCTGTTTTTTCGATTCGGATCATTTGGCCTGTGCTGTTGCCTGTCGTCCGGGGCCGGGTGTGGTTATAATCGACCACTTTATGAGCAAGAAGCGCGTTATGCAGCTGGTTCGAGGTCTCCACAACCTGCGCCCCGAGCATCGGGGCTGCGTCGCCACTATTGGCAACTTTGACGGTGTTCACCGTGGCCACCAGGCGATCCTGGCGCGGCTGCGCGAGCGCGCAGTCGAGTTGGGCGTGCCCAGCTGCGTGGTGATTTTCGAGCCGCAGCCCCGTGAGTTCTTCACTCCCGAGACGGCTCCAGCCCGTTTGGCCCGCCTGCGGGACAAACTGCAACTGCTGGCCGAAGAGGGCGTGGACCGGGTTCTGTGCCTGGCCTTCAACCAGCGTTTGCGCAGTCTCAGCGCCACCGAGTTCGTCGACCGTATCCTCGTCGATGGCTTGGGCGTGCAGCATCTGGAGGTCGGCGACGACTTCCGCTTCGGTTGCGACCGGGTAGGGGATTTCGATTTCCTGCAGCAGGCCGGCGTGACCCAGGGGTTTACCGTCGAAGCCGCGCAAACCGTCGAACTGGACGGCCTGCGCGTGAGCAGCACCCAGGTGCGAAATGCCTTGGCCGCTGCCGACTTCGCCTTGGCCGAGCGTTTGCTCGGTCGCCCGTTCCGGATTGCCGGGCGGGTCCTGCACGGCCAGAAGCTGGCGCGCCAACTGGGCACGCCAACCGCCAACGTGCAACTCAAGCGCCGTCGCGTGCCACTGACCGGGGTGTACCTGGTGAGTGTCGATATTGACGGTCAACCCTGGCCCGGAGTCGCCAATATAGGCGTCAGGCCAACGGTTGCAGGTGATGGCAAGGCCCACCTGGAAGTTCACCTTTTGGATTTTGCCGGGGATTTGTATGACCGGCGTTTGACGGTGGTTTTCCACCAAAAGCTGCGTGAAGAGCAGCGATTCGCCTCCCTGGAGGCGCTGAAAACGGCGATCAATGCGGATGTCGCCGCCGCCCGTGCACTAGCCGCACCTAGCGCCCATCGCTAATGAAGAGCCTTAAATGACCGACTATAAAGCCACGCTAAACCTTCCGGACACCGCCTTCCCAATGAAGGCCGGCCTGCCACAGCGCGAACCGCAGATCCTGCAGCGCTGGGACAGTATTGGCCTGTACGGAAAGTTGCGCGAGATTGGCAAGGATCGTCCGAAATTCGTCCTGCACGACGGCCCTCCTTATGCCAACGGCACGATTCACATCGGTCATGCGCTGAACAAGATTCTCAAGGACATGATCATCCGCTCGAAAACCCTTTCGGGCTTCGACGCGCCTTATGTCCCGGGTTGGGACTGCCACGGCCTGCCGATTGAACACAAAGTCGAAGTGACCCACGGCAAGAACCTGGGCGCCGACAAGACCCGCGAGCTGTGCCGCGCCTACGCCACCGAGCAGATCGAAGGGCAGAAGTCCGAATTCATCCGCCTGGGTGTGCTGGGTGACTGGGACAACCCGTACAAGACCATGAACTTCAAGAACGAGGCCGGGGAAATCCGTGCCTTGGCCGAGATCGTCAAGGGCGGCTTCGTGTTCAAGGGCCTCAAGCCCGTGAACTGGTGCTTTGACTGCGGCTCGGCCCTGGCCGAAGCGGAAGTCGAGTACGAAGACAAGAAGTCCTCGACCATCGACGTCGCGTTCCCGATCGCTGACGACGCCAAGCTGGCCGAGGCCTTTGGCCTGGCAAGCCTGGCCAAGCCCGCCGCCATCGTGATCTGGACCACCACCCCGTGGACCATCCCGGCCAACCAGGCGCTGAACGTGCACCCGGAATTCACCTACGCCCTGGTGGACGTCGGTGACCGCCTGCTGGTGCTGGCCGAGGAAATGGTCGAGGCCTGCCTGACTCGCTACGAGTTGCAAGGCTCGGTGATCGCCACGACCACGGGCTCCGCGCTGGAGCTGATCAACTTCCGTCACCCGTTCTACGACCGTCTGTCGCCGGTGTACCTGGCTGACTACGTCGAACTGGGCTCGGGTACCGGGGTGGTTCACTCCGCGCCGGCCTACGGTGTGGACGACTTCGTGACCTGCAAAGCCTATGGCATGGTCAACGATGACATCCTCAACCCTGTGCAGAGCAATGGCGTATACGTGCCGTCGCTGGAGTTCTTCGGTGGCCAGTTCATCTTCAAGGCCAACCAGCCGATCATCGACAAATTGTCGGAAGTCGGTGCGCTGCTGCACACCGAAACCATCAAGCACAGTTACATGCACTGCTGGCGCCACAAGACCCCGCTGATCTACCGCGCCACCGCGCAGTGGTTCATCGGCATGGACAAAGAGCCTGTCGCCGGCGAAACCCTGCGCAAGCGTGCGATCAAAGCCATCGAAGACACCAAGTTCGTCCCGGCCTGGGGCCAGGCGCGCCTGCACTCGATGATCGCCAACCGTCCCGACTGGTGCATCTCCCGCCAGCGTAACTGGGGCGTGCCGATCCCGTTCTTCCTCAACAAGGAAAGCGGCGAACTGCACCCACGCACCGTCGAACTGATGGAAGTGGTCGCCCAGCGTGTGGAGCAGGAAGGCATCGAAGCCTGGTTCAAGCTGGACGCTGCCGAGTTGCTCGGTGACGAAGCGCCGCTGTACGACAAGATCAGCGACACCCTCGACGTGTGGTTCGATTCGGGTACCACCCACTGGCACGTGCTGCGCGGCTCGCACCTGATGGGTCACGAGACCGGCCCGCGCGCCGACCTGTACCTGGAAGGCTCGGACCAACACCGTGGCTGGTTCCACTCGTCCCTGCTGACCGGTTGCGCCATCGACGATCACGCCCCGTACCGCGAGCTGCTGACCCACGGGTTCACCGTCGACGAGAACGGTCGCAAGATGTCCAAGTCCCTGGGCAACGTGATTGCGCCGCAGAAGGTCAACGACACCCTGGGCGCCGACATCATGCGTCTGTGGGTGGCTTCCACCGACTATTCCGGTGAAATGGCCGTTTCGGAGCAGATCCTGCAACGCAGCGCCGATGCCTACCGCCGTATCCGCAATACCGCACGCTTCATGCTGTCGAACCTGACCGGCTTCAACCCGGCCACCGACATCCTGCCGGCCGAGGAAATGCTCGCCCTGGACCGTTGGGCTGTGGACCGTACCCTGTTGCTGCAACGCGAGCTGCAGGAACACTACGGCGAATACCGCTTCTGGAACGTCTACTCGAAGATCCACAACTTCTGCGTGCAGGAGCTGGGTGGTTTCTACCTCGACATCATCAAGGACCGCCAGTACACCACCGGCGCCAACAGCAAGGCCCGCCGCTCGGCGCAGACCGCGCTGTACCACATCTCCGAAGCGCTGGTGCGCTGGATCGCGCCGATCCTGGCCTTCACTGCCGACGAGCTGTGGGAATACCTGCCGGGCGAGCGTAACGAGTCCGTAATGCTCAACACCTGGTACGAAGGCCTGACCGAATTGCCGGCTGACTTCGAACTGGGCCGCGAGTATTGGGAAGGTGTGATGGCCGTCAAGGTTGCGGTGAACAAGGAACTGGAAGTCCAGCGTGCGGCCAAGGCCGTCGGTGGCAACCTGCAGGCCGAAGTCACCCTGTTTGCCGAGGAAGGCCTGACCGCCGACCTGGACAAGCTGAGCAACGAGCTGCGCTTCGTACTGATCACCTCGACAGCCAGCCTGGCACCCTTCGCCCAGGCCCCGGCTGATGCGGTCGCGACCGAAGTCCCGGGCCTCAAGCTCAAGGTCGTCAAGTCCGCCTTCGCCAAGTGCGCCCGTTGCTGGCACTGCCGTGAAGACGTTGGCGTGAACCCGGAGCATCCGGAAATCTGCGGTCGTTGCGTCGACAACATCAGCGGTGCCGGTGAGGTTCGCCACTATGCCTAAATCCAGCCGTTTCGGACGTCTGGGTTGGCTCGTACTGAGCTTGCTGGTCCTGGTCATCGACCAGGTCAGCAAGGCTCACTTCGAGGGCACCCTGGAAATGTTCCAGCAGATCGTGGTGATTCCTGACTACTTCAGCTGGACCCTGGCCTATAACACCGGTGCCGCTTTCAGCTTCCTCGCTGACGGTGGTGGCTGGCAGCGTTGGCTGTTCGCCCTGATCGCTGTGGTGGTCAGTGCGGTGCTGGTGGTCTGGCTCAAGCGCCTGGGCCGCAATGACACCTGGCTGGCTATCGCCTTGGCACTGGTGCTGGGCGGTGCGCTGGGCAATCTGTACGACCGCATCGCCTTGGGCCATGTGATCGACTTCATTCTGGTGCATTGGCAGAACCGCCATTACTTCCCGGCGTTCAACTTTGCCGACAGCGCCATCTGCGTTGGCGCAATCATGCTGGCGCTGGATATGTTCAAGGGCAACAAGCCCGGAGAAGCCGTAAATGACTGAACAAGTATTGGCCGAACAACGCATTGGCCAGAACACGGAAGTCACCTTGCATTTCGCACTGCGCCTGGAGAATGGCGACACGGTCGACAGCACGTTCGATAAAGCCCCGGCGACCTTCAAGGTCGGCGATGGCAACCTGCTGCCGGGTTTTGAGACGGCACTGTTCGGCTTCAAGGCCGGTGACAAGCGCAATCTGCAGATCCCGCCGGAAAACGCCTTTGGCCAGCCCAACCCGCAGAACGTACAAATCATCCCGCGTTCGCAGTTCCAGGACATGGAGCTGTCGGAAGGCTTGCTGGTGATCTTCAACGATGCGGCGAATACCGAACTGCCCGGTGTGGTCAAAACCTTCGATGACACTCAGGTGACCATCGACTTCAATCACCCGTTGGCCGGCAAGACCTTGACCTTTGATGTTGAAATCATCGACGTTAAAGCGCTCTAACTGACGAAACCGGTTCCTGTAGGCGCTGGCTGGCCTGCGATAGCAACGCCTCGGTGTACCAGTTGCACCGAGGCGTTGCTATCGCAGGCAGACCAGCTCCCACAAAGACACGAGGCCCAGCATGCAAATCAAACTCGCCAACCCCCGTGGCTTCTGCGCCGGGGTGGACCGGGCGATCGAAATCGTCAATCGCGCCCTGGAAGTCTTCGGCCCGCCGATCTACGTGCGCCATGAAGTGGTCCATAACAAGTTCGTGGTCGAAGACCTGCGCGCCCGTGGCGCCATTTTTGTCGAAGAACTGGATCAGGTGCCGGACGACGTCATCGTTATCTTCAGTGCCCATGGCGTTTCCCAGGCAGTGCGCACCGAAGCCGCAGGCCGTGGCCTGAAAGTCTTCGATGCGACCTGCCCGCTGGTGACCAAGGTGCATATCGAAGTGGCGCGCTATAGCCGCGACGGCCGTGAGTGCATCCTGATCGGCCACGCCGGTCACCCCGAAGTCGAAGGCACCATGGGTCAGTACGACGCCCGCAATGGCGGCGCGATCTACCTGGTGGAAGACGAAAAAGACGTCGCCGAGTTGCAAGTGCATAACCCTGAGAAGTTGGCATTCGTGACCCAGACCACCTTGTCGATGGATGACACCAGCCGGGTCATCGACGCCCTGCGTACCCGTTTCCCTGCCATCGGTGGGCCGCGCAAGGACGACATCTGCTATGCCACGCAAAACCGCCAGGACGCCGTCAAGCAACTGGCCGACGAGTGTGACGTGGTGCTGGTCGTCGGTAGCCCTAACAGCTCCAACTCCAATCGTCTGCGTGAACTGGCCGAACGCATGGCTACCCCGGCGTACCTGATTGACGGTGCCGAAGACCTGCAGCGCAGTTGGTTCGACGGTGTCGAGCGCATTGGCATCACTGCGGGCGCCTCGGCGCCGGAAGTCCTGGTACGTGGCGTGATCCAGCAGTTGCAGGCGTGGGGCGCGACAGGTGCCGACGAGTTGTCAGGGCGCGAAGAGAACATCACTTTCTCCATGCCCAAGGAGCTGCGGGTTCGTTCGCTGCTCTGAGCCCCAGATCATCGTAGCCCCGGCACAAGGCCTGCTCGGCCTTGTCGCTGCGCAGGCTGATGCGGCCGGTGGGCGCCAGCACCACTTGATGCAGGCTCAGCGGCTGGTCCGTTGAGCACACATGCACGGTGCCGGCGCGAAACCCACCCGCAGACAGCAGGGGTTCGCCCAAACCGCTGAAGCGAATCTGCGTGCGCACCGGGGTATTGCCCACAATGGGGATCCGCCCATTGTCCTGGCGTTCCAGCAGTACGGGGTTGTCGTCGTCCAGATGACCGCGGCCATTCATGTCCACCACCACCCTCCAGCCCCGACTCCAGTCATCATCCAGCGCGTGGATGATCACCGTTCGATTGCGCGCAATGGCCTGGGTGCGGGCATAGCGCAAGCCAGACGCCAGTGTCTGCGCGGCGCTCAGTCGCGTTTGTGAGTCCAGCAGGCTCTTGAAGCCGGGTACCGCCAATTGCGCCAGGATGCCGCTGACGATCAAGCCGAGCAGCAATTCGATCAATGTGAAACCGCGTTGTTTCATACCTCGTCCCTCCGTGGACCGTGTGCCTGAACTAGTTATAGCGGCACTGCGTGGGGGGGCAGTGATGGCCTTCCTGTCCAAAGTATTTCCCTTTATTCCGAGGGGCAGCGCGACGACAACAGCGGCGCTAGTCTTGGGCAACGCACGGCTATCTCGGCCGTCTGGATGACCCTCGACAAGGATGACGATGGCTATGCGAGCTTGCCTGGTAACGTCTTGTACACCCCCGACCGACGCGCAACAGATCGGTATGAGCCTGATCGAAGTGCTGGTTTCGCTATTGATTCTCGGCGTTGGCCTGCTGGGGGCCGGGCTGATCCAGCTGAATGCGCTCAAGTACACCGACAGTTCCAGGATGATCAGCCAGGCAAGCTTTGTTGCCTACGACATGCTCGACCGGATTCGCGCCAATGCCGCCGCCGACTATTCCTGGGGAGGCGACGATATCTCGCTCGCCAACACCTTGGCCGCGAGTGTCCGGGACCTGGACTTGCACGACTTCGAGGCCAATATCCGCCACTTGGCCGGCGATACCGGCAAAGGTTCGATTGCGATCAGCCAGCGCGAAGTCACCATCAGCATCAGTTGGGACGACTCACGCGCAGCCCATGCCGGCGGCGCCCGGGAAACATTCACCCTGACGAGTCGCGTCGCGGTCGATCCGAGGCCTGCGCGATGAGGCGCTCCAATACGGGTTTTGGCCTGGTCGAGGTATTGCTGGCGGCGACCCTGGGGTTGGTGGTGGTCCTGGCGGCCGTCCAGGTAGCGCTGGCCGCCCGAAGCACCGCAGCCAGCCAGCATGCCTCGGCGTTGTTGCAGGATGATGGGCGATTTGTCCTGGGCAAGATGATTCAGGAGATTCGCCTGGCGGGGATGTTCGGTTGCCTGTCCCTTCCCGCGATTGTTCAGGCGCCGGCTGACTTTTCCACGCCGATCAGTGTGGCGGTCAGCGGTGCCTCAACCAGCCTGACCCTGGTCACTGGCGATGTCGGCGGTCAGGGCAGTCGGCCCGACTGGACCGTGCTCAGTAATTGTGTCGACAGCGCCCAGGCCTACTCGGGGGTACCGCCCAAGCCTGGTCCTGGGCAGATTGCTTTCCCGGTTCGCAAACTGACCTACACCTTTGAGTCAGGGCAGTTGAAGCTCAGCACTCCGACAACGCCGGCCAAGGCGGTGCTGGTGGATAACGTGGGGGCGTTTGAGTTGAGTTTCGGGGTGGCCAGCCGGCCAGGGTCCAGTGTCGTGAGCCGCTATGACAGCCATCCCGGCGACGAGTCGCTGATCCGCAGTGTGCGGGTGATGTTGACGCTGCGCGATCCGCTTGGTCGCGTGCGGGACCAGGTCTACAGCGTCGTCGCTGCCGTGCGTAATCGTCTTGAATAGCGAGTGCCGGGTACCGGCCCCTGGGCAGCGCGGCATGGTGCTGTTGATCAGCCTGGTATTGCTGCTGTTGTTGACGGTTATCGGCCTGGCTTCGATGCAGGGCGCGACGTCGCAGGAACAGCTCGCCGGCAGCCTCAGGCATCGCAACCAATCGTTCCAGGCGGCCGAAAGCGGGCTCAGGCGCGGTGAGTCGGCTGTACAGGCGCGCGGGTTCGGTTTGCCGGCCTGTCAGTCGCTGGTGACCTGTGCCCCGCCGAACGAGGCGTATGCCATCAGCCAGCCAGGCGTCGATCCAGTCTCGGCTATCACCTGGGTCGGCATGAAAGCGGGTGTGTACGGTATTCAGAACCTTGGCCCCGCTAGCGGGTTGGCACATTTGCCGCCCGACACCCCGGCGACGTTGTATCGGGTTACGGCAGTGGGGATCAGTGGCCAATCGCGCACCGTTCTGGAAAGCGTCTATGCGCGGGTAGCCGCGGATGCTGATGCCAGTGAGCGATTCCGGCGAATTCTATGGCGACAACTCCAGTAGGTAATCATGACGATGAGCGGCAATTGCAAGGGGTTCACTTTGATCGAGTTATTGATCGCGCTGGCGATCATTGCCACCTTGGCGGCGGTGATTTATCCGGGGTACGCCGCCCACGTGAAAAAGGCTTACCGCACAGAAATCGTCGGGCTGCTCACGGAGCAAGCCCAGCATCTGGAGCGCTATTACGTGAGAAATGGCACTTTTATTGATGCTAGCGGCGTCAGCACCGGCAATGATCGCTATAGAATCACGGTGATGCTGAACCCCCAGGATTTCACCCTGACTGCGACGCCTTTTGCTGACGCGATGCGGGGTGATCCTTGTGGTGAGTTCAGTTTGACCAGCACTGGCACGCGGGCCAATCCCGGCGCCGCACCCGGCACCACGCGTCAGGAGTGCTGGGGGCGATGACGCTGGTGGGCGACGGGGTGCCTGGAGCACTCCTTTCTTTTTATGAGCTGGATCGAACAATGACCAAGCAACAGCAAGTCGTGGTTGTGGGTGGTGGTGTTATCGGGCTGTTGACGGCGTTCAACCTGGCAACCCAGGGGCTGACGGTGGTGGTGCTTGACCGTTCGTCGGTTGGGCAGGAGTCTTCCTGGGCCGGTGGCGGGATTGTTTCGCCGTTATATCCCTGGCGCTACAGCCCGGCCGTCACGGCGCTGGCCCATTGGTCCCAGGATTTTTACCCGCAATTGGCCCAGCGCCTGTTTGCGGCCACCGGCGTGGATCCCGAGGTTCATACCACGGGCCTGTATTGGCTGGACCTCGATGACGAGGCCGACGCCCTGGCCTGGGCTGCGCGGGAAGGTCGGCCCTTGAGCAAGGTGGATGTGTCGGCCGCCCGTGACGCGGTGCCGGTATTGGGCGCGGGGTTCGCCGAGGCTATCTATATGGCGAACGTGGCCAATGTACGCAATCCACGCTTGATCAAGTCCCTGAAGGCGGCGTTGCTGGCATTGCCGGGTGTGACCCTGCATGAGCAGTGCGCGGTACAGGGCTTTATCCAGGAGGGCGGCAGCATTGTCGGGGTCAATACTGCGCAGGGCGAGGTGCGAGGCGACCAGGTAGTGCTCGCGGCCGGTGCCTGGAGTGGTGAGCTGCTCGCCAGCCTGGGGCTGACGCTGCCGGTGGAGCCGGTCAAGGGCCAGATGATTTTGTACAAGTGTGCTTCGGACTTTCTGTCCTGCATGGTCCTGGCGAAGGGGCGCTATGCGATTCCCCGCCGGGACGGACATATCCTGATTGGCAGCACGCTGGAGCATGAAGGTTTCGACAAGACACCGACCGAATCGGCTCTGGACAGCCTCAAAGCCTCGGCTGTGGAACTGATTCCGGCCCTGGCGGATGCCAAGGTGGTGGGGCATTGGGCCGGTTTGCGGCCTGGTTCGCCGGAGGGCATTCCCTATATCGGCAAGGTGCCAGGGTTTGAAGGGCTGTGGCTCAACTGCGGGCATTACCGCAATGGCCTGGTATTGGCGCCTGCGTCTTGCCAGTTGTTTGCTGACTTGCTGCTGGGGCATAAGCCGGTGATCGACCCGGCCCCTTACGCGCCCACTGGTCGGATATAAACCGGGGCGCCTACCGTTCCAGAGGACTCAGCGCTCGATAGACTTCGGACCCTGCTCCAGATGCGCCTGGGTGCAATACCAGTCCTGGCGCTGGCTCAGTGCCCGGTCCTGCGGCAGATGCACGCCACAGTGTGCACAGCGAACCATCGGCGCGGCGCCTTGTTCGCCGGGCTGTTGCTGCGTCGAAGCGGGGCGCTTGAACTTGCGCCAGAACCATACCGCAGCAGCAATCAGGGCAATCCAGAACAGTAAACGAACCATGGCAGGCAGCTTCTCAACAGGGAATCCGGCAGTTTAGCCAAGGATGTTAGCGGCGCACAGGGTAATAAAGTCGCGCCATGAAAAAAGGAGCCCCGAGGGGCTCCTTCTTGCGCTGCCAAGACGGGTTTCAGTCAAAGACACCGAACGTCATGTAGCTGAACCACGAGCGATCCTGGTTGTTGCCCAGGGCTTCTGGTGCTTCTTCCTCGATCACGTCGCCGTTCTCGTCATGGGGCTTGAGCTCCGACGGAATGGCGTCCTTGGCATCCTGGTACTGCTTGAGGATGTCCTGGTTGGCGCGGGTTTCGCCCGGCGGCAGCGGTGGACGGGACTCGATCATGCCCAGGGTGTACTTGCTCAACCACGAGCGGTTGTCCGCTTCGGCAACCTGCGGCACAAACTGGCCGTCTTGCAGGCTAGGGTGGTCCGGGTAGTTGAGTTTCAGGGTCTCCAGGCTGGTAGCGGCCAGGGTATCGAGGTGCAGGCGCTGGTAAGCCTCGGTCATCACTGCCAGGCCGTCACCCACGGAAGGGGTTTCCTGGAAGTTCTCCACCACATAGCGACCACGGTTGGCGGCGGCGACATAGGCCTGGCGCGTCAAGTAGTAGTGGGCTACGTGGATTTCGTAGGAAGCCAGCAGGTTGCGCAGGTAGATCATGCGCTGCTTGGCGTCCGGCGCGTAGCGGCTGTTGGGGAAGCGGCTGGTCAGCTGGGCGAACTCGTTATAGGAGTCGCGCGCGGCACCTGGGTCACGCTTGGTCATGTCCAGCGGCAGGAAGCGCGCCAGCAGGCCAACGTCCTGGTCAAACGAGGTCAGGCCCTTGAGGTAGTAGGCGTAGTCCACGTTCGGATGCTGCGGGTGCAGGCGGATAAAACGCTCGGCAGCGGACTTGGCAGCTTCCGGCTCGGCGTTCTTGTAGTTCGCATAGATCAGTTCGAGCTGGGCCTGGTCGGCATAGCGTCCAAACGGATAACGCGACTCCAGGGCCTTGAGTTTGGCCGTGGCGCTTGTGTAGCTATTGTTGTCCAGGTCGGCCTGAGCCTGCTGGTACAGCTCGACTTCACTGAGGTTTTCGTCGACGACGTCCTTTGTTGACGAGCAAGCAGCAGTCATGGCGAGGATGGCGATCAGCAGCAGGTGTTTCACTTGCATGGCGGCTTGCGTCCCTATGACGGCCGCTGTCTTGGGCGGGGCCGTCCTGTTATGATGAGCGCCCCGATGAAAGCCTCGGGGCAAAAGACGCCGTATTTAACCACAAGCGCGCAGCCGAAACCAAAGGCTGTGCCACGCCTAGTCTGAGCATGTCCGATAAAATTGAACTTCGCGCAGAGGTGCCGTCCGAATTGGGCGGCCAACGCCTCGATCAAGTCGCCGCACAACTATTCGCTGAGCACTCGCGCTCGCGCCTTTCCGCCTGGATCAAAGACGGCCGCCTGACTGTGGATGGAGCGGTTATCCGCCCGCGAGACATAGTGCATGGCGGTTCGGTTCTTGAGCTGACTGCCGAGCAGGAAGCCCAGGGAGAATGGATCGCCCAGGACATCGAGCTGGATATCGTCTATGAAGACGACGACATCCTGGTGATCAACAAACCCGCAGGCCTGGTGGTTCACCCGGCGGCCGGGCACGCTGATGGCACCTTGCTCAATGCCTTGTTGCACCATGTGCCGGACATCATCAACGTCCCGCGCTGCGGCATCGTCCACCGCCTGGACAAGGACACCACTGGTCTGATGGTCGTGGCCAAGACCATTCAGGCGCAGACGCAGTTGGTCACACAATTGCAGAGCCGCAGTGTCAGTCGCATCTATGAGTGCATCGTGATTGGTGTGGTCGTAGCCGGTGGCAAGATCAACGCGCCTATCGGTCGTCACGGCCAGCAGCGCCAGCGCATGGC
The DNA here is from genome assembly GCF_012985645.1 of Pseudomonas sp. WS 5410. Classification (NCBI taxonomy): domain Bacteria; kingdom Pseudomonadati; phylum Pseudomonadota; class Gammaproteobacteria; order Pseudomonadales; family Pseudomonadaceae; genus Pseudomonas; species Pseudomonas sp. WS 5410. The sequence goes on from NZ_JAAQWS010000002.1 coordinate 239,721, forward strand.
GGTGATGGAGGGCGGCAAGCAGGCCGTCAGCCACTACCGCGTGCTGGAGCGTTTCCGTTCCCACACCCATGTGCGGGTCAAGCTGGAAACCGGCCGTACCCACCAGATTCGGGTACATATGGCGCATATCAACTTCCCGTTGGTCGGCGATCCGGCCTACGGTGGTCGCTTCCGTATTCCGCCGGCCGCCAGTGTGACCATGGTCGAGTCGCTGAAGTCGTTCCCGCGCCAGGCGCTGCATGCACGCTTCCTGGAACTGGATCATCCGACGAGCGGTGAGCGGATGAGCTGGGAATCGCCTCTGCCCGACGATTTTGTCTGGTTGCTGTCGTTGCTCAAGCAGGACCGCGAGGCCTTTGTCGGATGAATGACTGGCTGATTCCTGACTGGCCTGCGCCGGCCGGGGTCAAAGCCTGCGTCACCACCCGTACGGGCGGCGTCAGTCTGGCGCCGTTCGACAGCCTCAACTTAGGCGATCATGTCGAGGACAGCCCCGAAGCTGTGCTTGAGAATCGCCGTCGTCTCACCGCCGCATTTGCTATCCAGCCCGCCTGGTTGCGCCAGGTTCATGGTGTGGTCGTGGTCGAGGCCGATCCGGGACGGATTGCCGAGGCCGACGGCAGTTGGACCGGTACGCCCGGCATCGCCTGCACGGCGATGACCGCCGATTGCCTGCCGGCCTTGTTTTGCAATAAGTCCGGAACTCGTGTTGCTGCCGCCCATGCCGGTTGGCGTGGCCTGGCGGCGGGTGTGCTGGAAGCGGCCGCCGACAGCCTGGATGCTGCGCCTGCCGACGTACTGGTGTGGTTGGGCCCGGCGATTGGCCCAAAGGTCTTTGAAGTCGGCCCGGAAGTGCGTGAAGCCTTTATGCAGCAACACCCGCAAACCGCGCAGGCTTTCGTTCCCAGCCACAACCCTGGCAAGTTCCTGGCTGATATCTACCAGCTGGCGCGCCTGCGCCTGGCTGCGCGTGGTATCACCGCTGTCTACGGTGGCGGTTTGTGCACTGTGACCGACCCGCGCTTCTTTTCTTACCGGCGCAGCCCGCGTACCGGTCGATTTGCCTCCCTGATCTGGCTCGAACGCTAGACTCTCCTGATCCATATCAAGCATTGCCGGCTTGAATGTTCCAGAATCCCCCCCATCTATAGGGGTATCTGGCAGGTTTCTTCATTCAGGATGCGTTTCTCGCGAGCAAGCTCGCTCGCACATAGCTCCGGCCTGCTCAAAAGGAAGGTGACTAATGCGTATTGATCGTTTAACCAGCAAATTACAATTGGCGTTATCGGATTCCCAATCCCTGGCCGTTGGCCTCGACCATCCGGCCATCGAGCCCGCGCACTTGATGCAGGCACTCCTCGAACAGCAGGGTGGTTCTATCAAGCCCCTGTTGATGCAGGTGGGCTTCGACGTCAACAGCCTGCGCAAGGAGTTGAGCAAAGAGCTCGACCAACTGCCGAAAATCCAGAATCCGACGGGTGACGTGAATATGTCCCAGGATCTGGCGCGCCTGCTTAACCAGGCCGATCGCCTGGCCCAGCAGAAAGGCGACCAGTTCATCTCCAGCGAACTGGTGCTGCTCGCCGCCATGGATGAAAACAGCAAGCTCGGCAAGTTGTTGCTGGGCCAGGGCGTGAGCAAAAAGGCCCTGGAAAATGCCATCAACAACCTGCGCGGCGGCGACGCGGTGAATGACCCCAATCATGAGGAGTCGCGCCAGGCCCTGGACAAATACACCGTCGACCTGACCAAGCGCGCCGAAGACGGGAAGCTGGACCCGGTAATCGGGCGTGACGACGAGATTCGTCGCACCATCCAGGTCCTGCAGCGCCGCACCAAGAACAACCCGGTGCTGATCGGTGAGCCTGGGGTGGGTAAAACCGCCATCGCCGAGGGCCTGGCCCAGCGCATCATTAATGGTGAAGTGCCGGACGGCCTCAAGGGCAAGCGTTTGCTGTCCCTGGACATGGGGGCTTTGATTGCCGGTGCCAAGTTCCGTGGTGAGTTTGAAGAGCGCCTGAAATCCCTGCTTAACGAGCTGTCGAAGCAGGAAGGGCAGATCATTCTGTTTATCGACGAACTGCACACCATGGTCGGCGCCGGTAAAGGTGAAGGCTCGATGGACGCAGGCAACATGCTCAAGCCTGCACTGGCTCGGGGTGAGTTGCATTGCGTGGGTGCTACCACGCTCAACGAGTATCGCCAGTACATTGAAAAGGATGCGGCCCTTGAGCGTCGTTTCCAGAAAGTCCTGGTGGAAGAACCGAGCGAAGAAGACACCATCGCGATCCTGCGTGGCCTGAAAGAGCGTTATGAGGTCCACCACCGCGTGGCAATCACTGATGGCGCGATCATTGCGGCGGCCAAGTTGAGCCATCGCTATATCACTGATCGTCAGTTGCCGGACAAGGCCATCGACTTGATCGACGAAGCGGCCAGCCGGATTCGCATGGAGATCGACTCCAAGCCTGAAGTGCTGGATCGCCTGGAGCGCCGCCTGATTCAACTGAAAGTCGAATCCCAGGCGCTGAAAAAAGAAGACGATGACGCGGCGAAGAAACGCCTGGAAAAACTCCAGGAGGAAATCGGCCGTCTGGAGCGTGAGTATTCGGACCTGGAAGAAATCTGGACCTCGGAAAAAGCCGAAGTGCAGGGTTCCGCACAGATCCAGCAGAAGATCGAGCAATCGCGCCAGGAACTGGAAGCTGCCCGCCGTAAAGGCGACCTGAACCGCATGGCCGAGTTGCAGTACGGGGTGATCCCGGACCTAGAACGCAGCCTGCAAATGGTCGACCAGCATGGCCACAGCGAAAACCAGTTGCTGCGCAGCAAGGTGACCGAGGAAGAAATTGCCGAGGTTGTGTCCAAGTGGACCGGCATTCCTGTGTCGAAAATGCTGGAAGGCGAGCGTGACAAACTGTTGCGTATGGAAAGCCTGTTGCACCAGCGCGTGATTGGCCAGGAAGAGGCCGTGGTGGCAGTGTCCAACGCGGTGCGGCGTTCCCGCGCCGGCTTGTCCGACCCGAACCGTCCGAGCGGCTCGTTCATGTTCCTCGGCCCGACCGGTGTGGGTAAGACCGAGCTGTGCAAAGCCCTGGCCGAGTTCCTCTTTGATACAGAAGAGGCGATGGTGCGCATTGATATGTCCGAGTTCATGGAGAAACATTCCGTGGCTCGTTTGATCGGGGCGCCACCAGGCTATGTGGGCTACGAGGAAGGCGGCTACCTGACCGAAGCGGTACGGCGCAAGCCTTACTCGGTAATCCTCCTGGATGAGGTCGAGAAGGCCCACCCGGATGTGTTCAACGTGTTGCTGCAGGTGTTGGAAGATGGCCGGCTGACGGACAGTCACGGACGTACCGTGGACTTCCGTAATACGGTGATCGTGATGACCTCCAACCTGGGCTCGGTACAGATCCAGGAGATGGTCGGTGATCGTGAAGGCCAGCGTGCTGCGGTAATGGATGCGCTGACCAGCCACTTCCGCCCGGAATTTATCAATCGGGTCGATGAGGTAGTGATCTTCGAGCCTTTGGCGCGGGATCAGATCGCCGGTATCACCGAGATCCAACTGGGCCGCCTGCGCAGCCGTCTGGCAGAGCGCGAGCTGATGCTGGAACTGAGCAGCGAGGCTTTGGACAAGTTGATCGCCGTCGGTTACGACCCGGTGTATGGCGCGCGGCCGTTGAAGCGTGCGATCCAGCGCTGGATCGAGAACCCGTTGGCCCAACTGATCCTGTCGGGCAGCTTTATCCCGGGGACCAGCGTCAAGGCCACCGTGGAAAACGACGAAATCGTCTTCCACTAAGCCCGAATTGGGTGGTTATGAGCAAAGGCCCCGCATTGCGGGGCCTTTTTTTTCGATAGGGCGTTGAACTGTAAGGCAAAGGCTTGTAAAGTGCGCCCCGCAGCAACGTCAGCCCACGGGTTTCTTCTCCCCAAGGAGAAATCAGAAAGAAGCGCAAATCATTGTCTTAAAAGCAATTTAAAGGGTTGACAGGGGTTTTTAAGATTGTAGAATAGCGCGCCTCAGAGACACGAACGTAGCGATACGGACAAGTCGAAGAGAAGGTAACAAGCAGCACCGTAGTACTTTGAAATATGTAGTTCCGTGATAGCTCAGTCGGTAGAGCAAATGACTGTTAATCATTGGGTCCCAGGTTCGAGTCCTGGTCACGGAGCCAATTTCAAACCGGGGTATAGCGCAGTCCGGTAGCGCGCCTGCTTTGGGAGCAGGATGTCAGGAGTTCGAATCCCCTTACCCCGACCATATTTGGGTCGTTAGCTCAGTTGGTAGAGCAGTTGGCTTTTAACCAATTGGTCGTAGGTTCGAATCCCACACGACCCACCATTTTTGAGACCAGTTAACGCTGGAATCGAATCTTAAGATCAGAGGCCAAAAGTCCTGATCGAAGAAGGCGACTTGAAAAGGTCGCCTTTTTTTTACCGGGGTATAGCGCAGTCCGGTAGCGCGCCTGCTTTGGGAGCAGGATGTCAGGAGTTCGAATCCCCTTACCCCGACCATATTAAAAATCCTCGTATCGAAAGATACGGGGATTTTTTTTGTCTGCGCAAAACCTGAAGGTGCATGGTGATCAAAGGTGGGAGCTGTCTCGCCCTGCGAGGGCGGCGTCACTGCCAGCCTTTATGTCGCCTGGCACACCGCTATCGCAGCCTCGCAGGGCGAGACAGCTCCCACAGAGGGGGCAGGGCGCGCATGCTTACAAAATCGCCTCGCTTGCGCCCCGTCCGGAACCGTATTGTCAGTGAAGTTTGAGCCGCGGCTCGGTGCCCCGTCCGATTTTGCTGCCCAGCATCAACATCATCGTGCGGAAGAACCCGTACAACGCCATCTGGTGCATGCGGTACAGCGACACATAGAACATCCGCGCCAGCCAGCCTTCGAGCATCACACTGCCGGTCAGGTTGCCCATCAAGTTACCCACAGCCGAAAAACGCGACAGCGAGATCAGGGAGCCGTAATCGGTGTACTTGTAGCTGGGCAGCGCCTTGCCGTCGATGCGCAACTTCAGCGATTTAGCCAGCAGCGACGCCTGCTGGTGCGCCGCTTGCGCCCGTGGCGGAACGTTGCGGTCGGTGCCCGGTTGCGGGCAGGCCGCGCAGTCACCGAAGGCGAAGATATTCTCGTCACGGGTAGTCTGCAGGGTTGGCAGCACCTGCAGTTGGTTGATGCGGTTGGTCTCCAGGCCGTCGATGTCCTTGAGGAAACCTGGCGCGCGAATCCCCGCCGCCCAGACCTTGAGGCTGGCAGGGATCACCTGGCCACTGCTGGTAATCAGGCTGTCGGCGGTGACTTCACTCACGGCCGAGTTAGTCATGACCGTCACCCCAAGCTTTTCCAGGGTTTTATGCACAGGCCCGCTGATTCGCTCTGGCAGGGCCGGCAATACCCGGGGCCCGGCTTCGATCAGGGTGATGTACATGTTTTCCGGCTTGATCCGGTCCAGGCCATAGGCCGCCAGTTCGTGGGCCGCATTGTGCAGCTCGGCGGCCAGTTCGACGCCGGTGGCGCCAGCGCCAACGATTGCCACGCTGATCTGTTCCACCACATCGGTTTGCCCGGCATGGGCGCGCAGGTAGTGGTTGAGCAATTGCTGGTGGAAACGTTCGGCCTGCTTGCGGGTATCGAGGAACAGGCAGTGCTGCGCCGCGCCTTCGGTACCGAAGTCATTGGTGGTGCTGCCGACGGCAATCACCAGGGTGTCGTAACCCAGCACGCGCGCAGGCACCAGTTCCCGGCCTTCTTCATCGAGGGTCGCGGCCAGCTGGATTTTCTTCTGTTCACGATCGAGCCCGCTCATGCGCCCCAGCTGGAACTCGAAGTGGTTCCATTTTGCCTGGGCAACATAATTGAGTTCGTCTTCAGAGGAGTTCAGCGAGCCGGCGGCCACCTCGTGCAGCAGGGGCTTCCAGATATGGGTCAGGTTGGTATCCACCAGCGTGACACTGGCGGTACCGCGCTTGCCCAGAGTCTTACCCAGGCGGGTAGCCAACTCCAGGCCGCCGGCGCCGCCGCCGACGATAATAATACGATGGGTCATGGGGGTATCTCGCAAGGCTAAAAGAAATCGGTGCAGTTACCCGAGCGAGCGCCAGGCAGCTCATAGCGTCAGGTAACTCAAAAGGCGGCTCAGGACGCCCAGGCCAATCACCACAACCAGTACCACCCCAAGGAGCAGCCACGGCCGGAAAGGCTTGCGCTCAACCTGGTGCTGGGACAGTTGCAGGTACTCTTCGACATGTTGTTGGTCGTCAGGGTTCAGGCGGCTGGTCATAAAGGCCTCGTCAGGGAGACGTTGCAAAAGGGCATCACGTTACAGGCTGATACCCACATCGAACACTATGCTGCGCCCCAGGTTGTTGCGCAAGAAATCCGGTGCGTCGGGATGGGCGAACAGCACCCGCGCAAAGGTCGGGCCGACCAACGACAGCGAGCGCCAGCCCTGGCGCAGGTATTCGGTGGGCGGCGGGAAATGGCTGTTGAGGTCCAGTACTTCGCGCTTGAGGCTGGCGAAGGCGATGATATCCAGCTCCCCGAGGTCCATGCCGCGTTCTTTGTAGTTATGGGCTTTCTTGCGCAGGGTCGGGGCCAGGCGCAGCAGGAATTCATGAGCGGGAATGCGCCTGGGCTTGGCCTCGCGCCGCACCAGTTGGCTCAGGGAAAAAGCGCTGCGCCGACGCACCAGTTCGTCGCGCCACTCGTCATTCAGGCGCCGGCCTTCATCGAGGACAAAAAACACTTCGAAGCTGGCATCGCGAAACAGTACGTCCGGCGGCTCCTGACCGGCGGCATGAAACTCTTCGGCGCGGTAGGGCACATTCAGGCCTTGTAGCAGGCGCTGGCAGACCCAACGCTCACGCTCCCATTTGCGGGCATTGGACAGGAACGCGTTGGCTTGTTCGGCCGCTATGGTGAGCAGGCGCAAATAATCTGAGTCATCCATGCTTGCAGCTTAGCGTTCAAATGATGACTGCAGGAAGTCCCGTGTGAAAAGGCTCGGTGTAGACTGGCGGTTCTGTCGACGGTTTTGCACAAGGAGTTCGCGGTGAAGTTTTTGCTTACGGTGTTGCTCAGCCTTTTGCCCCTGTGGGCCCAGGCGGTTGAACTCGGGGAGCGGCTGGCGCCGTGGACCCTGCTCGATCAATTCGACCAGGCCTATACCCTGGATAACCAGGCGCAGGTCTTGCTGGTGGCGCGCAGCATGGATGCCGCCAAGTTGGTGGATGCGGCCTTGCAGGGCCAGCCCAAGGGGTATCTGGAGGCGCGCCATGTGGTGTTTGTCGCCGATATCCAGCGTATGCCGAGGCTGATCGCCAAGCTCTTTGCCGTCCCGGCGATGCAAGCCTACAACTACCGGGTGATGCTTGACCGTGATGCGCGGATCGCTCCGCGTTATCCGGCGCCTGTGGATAAAGTGCTGTGGTTGCAACTCGAAGACGGCAAGCTGGTTGCGCGCCATGAATACGCGACTGCCGCCGAGCTGCGCCAGGCCCTGGAGCAGGTGCAGCCGTGATCAGTGCCGCCGTGCTGGCGCCGCAAACCCTGTGGCTGGGCTGGCTGCTGTATGCGCCGGTAATTGTCTGGGCGATCCTGCGCTCGTCCTGGGTCGAACTGTTTGCCGACCGGCGCCGCCAGCACCTGTTGTTTGGCACGGTGTTCGCGCTGTTCATGCTGTGGCTGGTGCGTCGGGACTTCGATACCGGGGTGTCCTACCACTTTATCGGCATGACCGCCGTGACCCTGCTGCTCGACTGGCCCTTGGCGATTGTCGGTGGGCTGGCGGCACAGTTGGGCCTGGTGCTGCTCGGGCGCCAGGACTTGGCGGCGGTCGGGGTCAATGGCGCGCTGCTGGTCCTGCTACCGGTGTTGGTGACAGAGACGTGCGCGCTGCTGGTGGAGCGGGCGCAGCCGCGCAATCCTTTTGTGTATATCTTTTGTTCGGGTTTTTTTGCCGCTGCTCTGTCGGCGTTGTTGTGCCTATTGGCGGGCCTGGGCCTGCTGTGGCTGGACGGCCGCTTCGCCATGCCGGAGTGGATCGAGGATTTTATCGGTTACCTGTGGCTGATCATCTTTCCCGAAGCCTTTATCAACGGCACCGTGATCAGTGCGCTGGTGGTGTTTTGCCCGGAGTGGCTTGAGACGTTCAACCGCACGCGCTACCTCTCGGCGCCCTGGAAAGACGACAATTCGCGCCCTTGATCCAAATCAAGGGTGCCACGCAAAAGTGGTCGCATGCTCTGCGAAACTTCCAGGAGCACGATCATGAGTGTGTACGAGTGGGCACGGCAGGAGTTGCGCAGAAGCCAGGACGCAGCACAGGAAATCGGTTTTGACCCGGGTCTGAGCCTGCGCGCCTTGCTCAGCGCGGTGGTGCAGCAGAGCAAAGGCGTGCGCAGTGCCGAAGACCTGGCCGACGAGTTGCAATTTCTCGCGGAAAACCTCGACGACCAGCAGGATTACGGCTTTATGCGGCCTTAGTGGGCGCGCGGTGGCAGGTCTTCGGAGAACAATTCGTCTTCGGCGTCCGGGCTGACCGGAATCTTGTGTTCTTCCGCAGCCCAGGCGCCCAGGTCGATCAGTTTGCAGCGATCCGAGCAGAATGGCCGGTTGAGGTTGGTCGCTTTCCATTCCACGGGGGCGCCGCAGGTTGGGCATTCGACGGTCAAGGGTTGGCTCATGTTCGGCCTCCACGCAAAGTAAGGTAAAAGTGGTGCAGTCGCTCGACCTCGGCCTTTAGCCAGGCCAGGTCCTGATCATTGACCAGTACATCGTCGGCTTGGCGCAAACGGTCTTCCCGTGAGGCCTGGGCCTTGAGAATCGCCTGCACCTGTTCTTCGCTGATGCCATCGCGCAGCAGGGTACGCTGAATCTGCGTTGCTTGCGGCACATCGATCACCAGGATGCGCTGGGTCATGGTGTGCTGGCCCGACTCGATCAACAACGGCGACACCAGGATCGCATAGGGTGAGCGGGCGCGGGCCAGATGGCTACGGATCTCGTCGGCAATCAACGGATGCAGCAGGGCCTCAAGCCACAGGCGTTCTTGCGGCGCCTCGAAAATGCGCTTGCGCAAGGCCGCGCGATCCAGTTGGCCATCGGGCAGCAGGATCTCGCCGCCGAAGTGCTCGGCAATCCTCGCCAGCGCCGGGCGGCCGGGTTCCACCACCCAGCGCGAGGCATGGTCGGCGTCGATAAGGTCCACGCCAAGGTCGATAAAGTGCTGGGCCGCAGCGCTTTTACCGCTGCCGATGCCGCCCGTCAGGCCAAGAATCCAGGGTGTTGCGACAGAAGTGGTCATCTGAAACCGACAGACTGCAAATAGAAGTCGGTTATTTGACCACCCCAGAGCAATGCAATCCAGCCGGCAATCGCCAGATAGGGACCAAAAGGCAAGGGCACTGACGTCTGCGCGTTGCGTATGCGCAAGACAATCACCCCTGCGATCGCACCCACCAGCGATGCCAGCAACAGCGTCAGCGGCAGGATCTGCCAACCGCCCCAGGCACCGAGCAGGGCCAGCAGCTTGAAGTCGCCATAGCCCATGCCGTCCTTGCCGGTGCACAACTTGAACAGCCAGAACACCGACCACAGGCTCAGGTAACCGGCAACCGCGCCCAGCAGGGCATCGGGCAGGGTCGTGTACAACTCGAAATAATTGAGGATCAACCCCAGCCACAGCAGTGGCAGCACCAGCACATCCGGCAGCAGTTGGTGATCGGCGTCGATCAGGCTCATGGCCAGCAAGCCCCAGCTCAAGAACAGCACGCCAGCGGCTGGCCAGCCGAAGCCGTAATGCCAGGCAATAAATGCCGAAAGCAGCCCGCACGCCAGTTCGGTCAGCGGGTAGCGTGGGCTGATGGAACCGTGGCACTGCGCGCAGCGCCCCCTCAGCAGCAAGTAGCTGAGCACCGGGATGTTTTGCCACGGGCGAATCGGCTGTGAGCAGTGCGGGCAGCAGGAGTTGGGGTGCAACAGGTTATAGGTCGGGCCGCCGGATTCCGGGGGCAGGCCGAGTATTTCATGGGCCTGGGCGCGCCAGTCGCGCTCGAGCATTTTTGGCAGGCGCCAGACCAGCACGTTGAGGAAGCTGCCGACGATCAGCCCCAGCACCAGTGAAGCCCAGACGAACAGCCAGGGATGGAGGGTCAGGAGGAGGTCCAGGGTCATGTTCAAAACGCCGTGCCGAGCTGGAAGATCGGCAGGTACATGGCGATCACCAGCGCCCCGACAATGCTGCCGAGCACCACCATGATCAGCGGTTCCATCAGGCTGGTCAGGTTGTCCACCAGGTTGTCGACGTCCGTTTCATAATGGTCGGCGACCTTCTCCAGCATGCTGTCCAGTGCGCCCGATTCTTCGCCGATGGCTGTCATCTGGATCGCCATGCCAGGGAACAGGCCGCTGGCGGTCATAGTTCGATTCAATTGCATTCCTATTGCTACGTCCTGGCGCATACGCGTGACTGCTTGTTTGAAGCGTTCGTTGCCGGCGGCTCCCGCCACTGAATCCAACGCCTGTGCCAGCGGTACGCCGGCGGCAAAGGTGGTGGCGAGGGTGCGAGCGTAGCGGGCGACAGCGGTTTTTTTCAGCAGTGTGCCTGCCAATGGCACTTTCAACAAACCAGCGTCCAGCCACAGACGAAAACCACTGTGTCGACGATAGCTGCGACGTATGCCCCAAGTAGTCGCCACCACGGCCAGCAACAGCATCCACCACGCGCTTTGCATGAATTCGGACAGCACAATAACCAGCAGGGTAAAGCGCGGCAGCGGCGTGTCGATGCCGGCGAACAGGCTTTCGAACTGGGGCACGACGTGGATCAGCAAGATACTGCTGACCAAGGTGGCCACGAGCAGGACCACCAGTGGATAGGTCATGGCTTTCTTGATCCGGGCCTTGAGGCGTTGGCTTTTTTCCAGGTGGGTGGCGACCCGCTCCAGCAGGGTTTCCAGGGTGCCGGCCTGTTCGCCGGCCGCGATCAGGCTGCAATACAGGGCGTTGAAGCACTGCGGTTGTTTCAATAACGCGCCGGTCAGGCTGTTGCCGGCGGCAATCTCCTGCTTCAATCCCTGGACCATTGTGCGCATGGCCCGGTTTTCAAAGCCTTCGCCGATCATGTCGAAGGCTTGCAGCAGGGGGATTCCCGCCTTCAGCAGGGTCGCCAGTTGGCGGGTGAACAGCGCAACATCGGCTGGGGTGATGGGGTTGCGCAGGCCAGACAGGAGGCTGGAGCGCATCTGGACCCGAACCGGGTTGATCCCTTGCCGGCGCAATTGGGCCTTGATCACGGCCGGGCTATGCCCGCGGGTTTCGCCGGACACCTTGCGGCCATTGCGCAGGGTGCCTTCCCAGGCGTAGGTGGCGGTGGGGGCCGGGTTTACGGTGACATCATTCATGGGGTGCTACGGCTCATCGACAGGTGACGATTTACAGCTTAGTCAGGGCTGTGTGTCCGTCAGGCGATTGGGCAAGGGAAAAATGTCAGATTGTGCGTCTTGTGAGGGCCTGGCCCGGCGCGGATGAGTACACTGGCGCGGTTGTTGAGGGCAGGGCGCAGGAGGTGCCTTGCGATGGGTTTTATTCTGGAGAGTGAATGTGATGCGTCAGAACGGCTTTACTTTGATCGAGTTGTTGATCGTCGTGGCGATCATCGGCATCTTGGCCACGATTGGCCTGCCCATGTATACCAAGCACCAGGCCAAGGCCAAGTTCACTGCGGGGTTGGCGGAAGTCTCGGCGTTGAAGGCGGGCTTCGAAGACACCTTCAACCAGGGCACGGCACCCACGCTGGCGCTGATCGGCGGCACCAGCCCGACCGCCAATTGCGTGATCAGCGTGGCGGGCGATGTGGTTGCGGGGACGGGTTCGATTGCCTGTGAGATCCTCGATGCGCCTGCGCCTGTCCAGGGCAAGCTCATTACCCTGGCGCGCAGTGCCAGTGACGGTTGGAAGTGCACCACCAACGCTGACGAGCAGTACGTTGCAAAGGGTTGCACGGCTGGCAACTGAGCCCGGGCCACCTAAATCAGTGATGGGGGCCTGGCGTGACGGGCTCCCAGGCACTTCACAGGGAAGTAAGGGGTGCCCATGACGTTATCCGTGCAACAGCGAGGAAGCGTGTTTTTGGTGATGGCGCTGAGCCTTTTGCTGTTGGGCATCACCCTGTCCTTCAGTGGTCATGACTGGCAGCGTGTGCTGCAGGTCGGCGTGGCTGTGTGTGCGTTGCTCTATGGCCTGGCGACTCCCGCCGGGCGCCTGGTCGATAGACCCACCGCTATCGGCCTGGGGCTGGTGTTCGGCCTGGGCCTGATCTCTTCGTTGTTGGCCCACCAGCCTCTCTGGGCGTTGACCGAATGGGCGCTGATGATCACCTGCGGGGTGATTGCCGCAGCTTTTGCCCGCTTGCGACGCAATGGCGATCAAACCCTGGATCAGGTGCTGATCCTGTTTGTGTTGCTGCTGTGCCTGATCAAGAGCCTGCAATATGGGTACGCGGGCGTCCTGGCGTTTACCAGTGGCGAACCGACACTGGACACCGACCTGCTGCTTTCCGGGTTCTCCAACAAGCGCTTCTACGGCCAGTTCCAGACGTTTACCTTGCCCTTGCTGGCGTTGCCGCTGCTGCTCACGGGCACCTCGCGGTTGGCGCGTGGGCTGGTGTTCGCCCTGTTGTGTGCATGGTGGTTGATTGCAATCAGTGGCGGCACCCGTGGCACCTGGCTGGGCTTCGGCGTTGCGGCACTGGTCCTGGCTTTTCTGGGGGCGGCGGGGCGTCGCTGGTTGACCTGGCAGCTGGCTGCGCTGTGTGGCGGGCTGGTTTTATACGGGTTGTTGTTCACGGTGTTGGCGCCTTACCTGGGGCTGGAAATTGCCAGTCTTTCCAAGGACCGCCTTACCACCAGCCTTTCGGGTCGTGAAGTGATCTGGTGGCAAGCCTGGGACATGATCCGCGAACGGCCGTGGCTCGGTTTCGGGCCGATGCACTTTGCCGATATCCCCAACCCGATTGCTGCCCATCCGCACCAGGCAATCCTGCAGTGGGCCAGTGAATGGGGTGTGCCCTCGGCCCTGTGCGTCGCGTTGCTGGCGCTGCGCGGCGGCTGGGCCACACTGAGGGTCATTCATCGGCAAGGGCCGTCAGGGGCACCGCAAGACCTGCTGCGCCTGTGTCTATTCGCCGCGCTGCTGGGCGCGACGGTGCAGGCGATGGTCGACGGGATTATCGTGATGCCCTATTCGCAACTGTGGTTGGCGCTGGTGGTGGGTTGGTTGATGGCATTGCATCCGTGGCGCACGCCGGTTGTCGAGCCGATGCCGCTGTTGCGCGGGGCGTGGCAGGTGTCGGCTGTGCTGTCGGTGGCGTTGCTGGTATTTGTCGTGTACCGCGACCTGCCAGGCGCCACCGAGCGTAGCCAGCACTATATCGACATTGCCAAAAGCCATCTGCAGCCGCGCTTCTGGGTCCAGGGAGTCATTGCGCCGCACATTCGGTAAGTTGCCGGGCGCCCATTGCAGTGCTAGCTTTAGCCCACAGCCCGTGTAGCTCAGTTGGTAGAGCAGCGCACTCGTAACGCGAAGGTCGCAGGTTCGATTCCTGTCTCGGGCAAAAAGGCACCACAGTTTTCAGATGATCCCAGAATGGTTCTGAAGGCCAGACGAACCGGTATTCGTGCCCGTTCTTTTGTATCTGCGCAACCTTGATGACCCAGATGCATCCCCATTCCTTCGATCTAAGAGAACGACATGACCACGACAGAAATGACCCAGGAAGTGCGGCACGCAGAAGCCCTCAAGAAATACCTCGAGGAGTCGGCGCAGCTTAAGGAAGAGATCAAGGACCTGAGCGCTGATGATCAGCGCGACCAGATCCAGTGGGCATTCGAGGACGAGGCCGAGAGCCAGGGCTTCCAGCCTTGGGAACTGACCCTCAAGTACACCTGCACAGCGGAAGAATTCGAAGCTGCGCGCCTGGCCCTGCACAAAGAGGCGGCCGAGGTGCTGGGTGTCGAGTGGGAAGAGTATTGCGAGATGAACAATCTGGTGGTTTAGAAGCTACGGCAGGTTTCAAGCTGCAAGTGTCGCCAGGCGCCCTTGCAGCTTGAAGTTTGCAGCGACTCAGATACTGAGCCGCATCGACAGATCCACCGCCTTCACATCCTTGGTCATCGCGCCGATAGAGATGTAGTCCACGCCGGTCTCGGCAATGGGCAGCAAAGTGCTTTCGTTGATCCCGCCACTGGCTTCCAGCTTGGCCTTGCCGCCGTTCAAGCGCACGGCTTCGCGCATGTCGTCCAGGCTCAACTCATCCAGCATGATGATGTCGGCACCTGCCGCCAGGGCCTCGCGTAACTCCTCCAGGCTTTCCACTTCGACTTCCACCGGCTTGCCCGGGGCGATCTTGTGGGCGGCAGTAATGGCCTGTGCAATCCCCCCGCAGGCGGCGATATGGTTTTCCTTGATCAGGAACGCGTCATACAGACCGATGCGGTGATTGTGGCAACCGCCGCAGGTCACCGCGTACTTTTGCGCCAGGCGCAGCCCCGGCAGAGTCTTGCGGGTGTCCAGCAGCTTGACCTGGGTGGTGGCGACAAAGTCCGCCAGGTACTGCGCGCGGGTGGCCACGCCTGACAACAGTTGCAGGAAATTCAGCGCGCTGCGTTCGCCGGTCAGCAATGAGCGGGCAGGGCCTTCGAGGTGGAACAGCGCCTGGTTGGGGCTGACGCGTTCACCGTCGCGTACCTGCCAATGCACGGCAACCCGTGGGTCCAACTGGCGGAACACGGCATCGACCCAGGCGGTGCCACTGATAACCGCAGCATCACGGGTGATGATCGTGGCCTTGGCCAGGCGTTCGGCCGGGATCAGTTGCGCGGTGATATCGCCGCTGCCGATATCTTCCAGCAGTGCGCGGCGCACGTTGGCTTCGATTTCGGCGGTGAGGTCGGCGAGGCGTAGATTCGGCATAGCGGGCTCCACATACAAAGTGCCTCGATTATAGGGGCATGGCAGCGCCGAACCCAAGGTATGCCGGCATAACCTGGCTGATTACAAAGCCCGTACAGAGTTTGCTGGCGCTACAGGGTCTATTTGCAAGATAATCTCGCGCCTTGCAATTGGCGTCATAGCTTTGACGTCTCGGTGATCTACAAATAATCGTGGTAGCCCCCGGTATTCCATCGGTGGTTGTGGCGATCGTTCACAAAACCGAACCCCGTCGCTCCAGGAGGCCAGCATGCACAATGACGCAAAGGTGGTGCCGATCAACAGGATCGCCGCACAAGCGATGCCGTCGCCGCTCGCCCGCCTGCCTGTGATTGTGCTGCAGGTGCGTGACAAGGCCACGCAGCAACTCGACCGGGGGCTGCAGGAGTTGTTCGATAACGCCGACGACACTCTGTTCGAGATGGCCGACAAAGCCCGCAGCAGCGCCGACCACAATATTTTTTTTGAAGCCATGCGCGACCTGCGCCTCAAGCGCAAGAACTTCGAGCGCATGTTCATGGAACAGCTCTTCGACGCATTTGCCAACCTGGGGCAGGCCGGGCAAGGCGAGTTGCTGCTGCCGACGGTCTCCTACGAAGCAGCGCCCGGCGCGTGCGCCGATGACCTGGAAAAAGCCGTGGCCCTGGAGGCCATGCTCGACAAGGTCATGCACCGTGACGGCCTGGCCCTGGGGCAACTGACCGCCCGCCTCGGTGCGCTGCTGGGCAAGCACCTCGACGATCGGGAAAACCCCCTGGGCCCGGCGATGCTCTGCGAGTACTTCCTGCGGGCCGGGCGCAGCCTGGGGGTGGAGATCCGGGTCAAGCTGATCATTTTGAAACTGTTTGAAAAATACGTGCTCAGCGATGCCGACCTGCTGTACGGCGAGGCCAATCAGTTACTGGTGGCCACGGGTGTGCTGCCCGAGCTCAAGGCCGTACCCTCACGACGTCCCGGCGAACGTGCCAGCCGGGTCCGCCCGCCGGCGGAGGTAGCTCCGGCTGCCGACGCCCAGGCCGACGAGGGTGAGCAGCAAGTGTTCGCGGCCCTGCAGGAACTGTTGCTGACAGTGCGCGGCAGCGTCGCCCCGACCCTGGAGGCCAGCGCCCAGGCCCAGCCTATTTCCACCCGCGACCTGCTGCGTCTGCTCTCCCACTTACAGCAATATGTGCCAGACCCTGCGGTCGAGGACGATTTTGACCTGCGCCGCCAGTTGGAAGAACTGCTGACCCGGGTCAGCGTCAAGAGTGGCAAGTCGCGGGTGGTGGAGGATGCCGACGAGGACGTGATCAACCTGATCGCCATGTTGTTCGAGTTCATTCTCGACGACCGTACCTTGCCCGACTCCCTCAAGGCGTTGATTGCGCGCCTGCAGATTCCCATGTTGAAAGTGGCCGTGCTGGACAAAAGTTTTTTCAGCCGTGGCAGCCACCCGGCGCGGCGCCTGCTCAATGAAATCGGCACGGCCGCCTTGGGCTGGGGCAAGCGTGATGACTATCAGCGTGACAGTCTTTATGTGCGCATCGAGCAGGTGGTGCAGCGCCTGTTGAACGACTTTGTCGATGACCCGGCGATTTTCGCCGTACTTCTGCAGGAGTTCACCGCGTTTACCCAGGACGAGCGCCGCCGCAGTGAGCTGCTCGAACAGCGTACCCGCGACGCCGAAGAAGGGCGCGCCCGCACCGAACAGGCGCGGCAGCGGGTCGCCGATGCGGTGAATCAACGGTTGCGGGGCAAGGTCTTGCCGCACTTCGTGGTGCAGTTCCTGCAGCAGGCCTGGAGCCAGGTGTTGTTGCTCGAATGCCTCAAGCACGAGCAACCCTCGCCGCAGTGGCAGGCGCGGCTGCGGGTCATGGACGAATTGATCTGGAGTGTCGGCCTGAGTGAAGACACCGAAGCCGGCCGCCGCCTGCTGGAACAATTGCCCGCGTTGCTCAAGGCCCTGCGTGAGGGGCTGAGCGAGGCGGCGTTTGATTCCTTTGTGACCCGTGAGTTTTTTATCCAGTTGCAGGCCCTGCATACCCAGGCGTTCCAGGGGGCGGCGCTTCCCAATGTGACGCTGATCGAAGTGCGCGAAAACTCAGGCG
Source organism: Pseudomonas sp. WS 5410 (assembly GCF_012985645.1). Lineage (NCBI taxonomy): Bacteria > Pseudomonadati > Pseudomonadota > Gammaproteobacteria > Pseudomonadales > Pseudomonadaceae > Pseudomonas > Pseudomonas sp. WS 5410. The sequence continues at coordinate 256,812 of NZ_JAAQWS010000002.1, forward strand.
CTGCGCCGCCGGTGGAGGCGGTCAGGCTGGCAGAGGACGATCCCGATCTGCTCAAGGTCCGGCAATTGCGCATCGGCAGTTGGGTCGAGTTCCGTGAAGATGAGGAAAACACCCTGCGCTGCAAGCTGACGGCGATCATTGCCCCGGCCAACAGCTATATATTTGTCAATCGCACTGGCCTCAAGGTCCTGGAAAAAACCTGCACGGAGCTGGCCCTGGAGTTCAAGCGTGGCGGGGTCCGCACCCTGGATGATGCACTGCTGTTCGACCGCGCGCTGGCGTCGGTGATTGGCAGCTTGCGCCAACTCAATCGCGCCAAGTGATCGCAACCACCCTGCGGATCACGGCATACTGAGCGCTCCCAAGTCGTGCGCAAGGAACCTGTATGCAGTTGGACCCCGCCAGCGGTTGGTGCCAGGGCATTGCCCATTGCCCGTCGCCCAACTTCAATGAACGCCCAGGCGGCGAGATTTCCCTGTTGGTGGTGCACAACATCAGCTTGCCACCGGCCCAGTTCGCCACGGGCAAAGTGCAGGCGTTTTTCCAGAATCGTCTGGATGTCACGGAACATCCCTACTTTGCAGGCATCGCTGACCTACGGGTATCCGCGCATTTTCTGATTGAGCGTGATGGTACGGTGACGCAATTTGTCTCCTGCCGGGACCGTGCCTGGCATGCTGGCGTCTCCTGTTTCGAGGGGCGCGAGACCTGCAATGACTTTTCCCTGGGGATCGAGCTTGAAGGGACCGACGACCAACCCTTTACCGACGCCCAGTACCATTCCCTGATCGAACTGAGTCGCCAATTGCTGGCCGCCTACCCGGGCATCACGCACCAGCGCATTTGCGGTCATAGTGACATCGCCCCAGGACGCAAGACCGATCCTGGACCGGCTTTTGATTGGGCGCGTTTTCGCGGCGCCTTGCAGGATGGAGGACATGCACAATGAGTTTCCTGGTGTTGGTGCTGGCAGTGTGGATCGAGAAGTTCTCGGCCTTGCGTCAGCGGGTACAGCGTGATGGCCGTTGGCTGCGCCAACTGGCGCGGCTTGAGTCGAGCGCGCGGCTGGGCAAACAACCCTGGCTGATCCTGGCGCTGCTGGTGTTGCTGCCGGTGGCATTGCTTGGGCTGTTACTGCTGGTCCTGGAGCCGCTGGCCTATGGTTTGCTAGCGCTGCCGGTGCACCTGTTGGTGGTGATCTACAGCCTGGGCCGCGGCGATTTGCTGGGCCAGTTGGGGCCGTTTCGCGATGCCTGGCGCCGGGGTGACTTGCAAGCCGCTGAACACGTTGCCGAACGTGACCTGGGCATTGGCGCCGACAGCGGCGAGCAACTGCTGGAGCGGGTCCAGGGCCATTTGCTGTGGCAGGCCTATCAGAGTTTTTTTGCGGTGATTTTCTGGTACTTCCTCCTCGGCCCGGTGGTGGCCCTGGCCTACCGCCTGTTGGCCCTGGCCAGTGAACACGGGCAGAACCCGCTGGTGGTCGAGCGCGCCGGGCAATTGCGCCATGCGTTCGACTGGTTGCCGGTGCGGTTGCTGGCGGCGAGCTTTGCCTTGGTCGGCAATTTTGTCGCGGTCAGCCGGGTAATGCTGCATGAACTGTTGAACTGGGATATCAGTGCGGCGCAGTTGGTGGAAAAGGTTGGCCTGGTGGCCGGCGAAATTCCTGCGCCGGTGGTCGGTGCCGAAGGGATCAACAGCCTGGATCGGTTGTGGGAACTGCTGCTGCGAGCGGCCGTGTTGTGGTACGCCGGGTTTGCGATCTGGACCGTCCTGCCCTGAAAAACACCTCTTGTGGGAGCGGGCTTGTGTGGGAGCGGGCTTGCCCGCGATGCGGTGTAGCAGTCAAAAAATCCGGTACTGACACACCGCTCCCACACAAGCCCGCTCCCACAAAGAGCCCGTAATGGCTTCAAAAATCGGTCGGCCGCCAGGCCCCGCCGATCGCGTTAACCTTAAGTTACAAAACTTCCCGCCGATTTAAGCTATACAGACAGCGCGCCCAATAGTGGCTTTCTGCCGCTGCCCTGCGCCTTCAATAAAAATAAAAGAAAAGGGAGTTCATCTGTGAAGAGCTTGCTCTATCCCGCCATCGCGCTGATGAATCGCCTGAGCTTCGGCATGAAGTTCAGCCTGATCAGTGTGTTGTTTTTCCTGCCCATGCTGGTGACCAACTATTACCTGGTCCGCGATTCCTGGCGTGAGTTCCAGGGCACGCAGGTTGAGTTGCAGAGCCTGGACCTGTTGGGCAGCAGCCTGATCCTGCGGCGCGACCTGGAAACCCTGAACAATCAGGTGCAGATCAACGCCACCCTTGGGCAGGCGGGCAAGGCGGGGGATATCGAAAGTCAAATCAGCGCTTTGGAGCAGCGCGTACTGGAGCGTCTGCAAGGTTTCCAGGCGATGACGACCGATCCCGAGCAGGTCGCGGTGTTCGAGGGCAAGCGCGATGAGATGATTGCGGCCTTCAAGGCCCAGCAAAGCGAGTCTTCACTGCTGAGCAAAAGTGCCTTGATCGGCAAGTTGCTGAACAAGGCGCAGATGTTCAGCCAGATCATTGCCAGCCAGTCGGGGTTGAGTCGTGATGTCCAGGGCGACGTGCGCCAACTCAGCGAACTGATTACCAGCGTCACTCCGCAAGTCACCCAGACCCTGGGCGAAGGCCGGGCCATGGGCGCATATTCCCTGGGCCAGGGTTTTCTCAACTCATCGTCCAGCACGCGTTTTGACGAACTGCTGCAGCAACTGGAAAAACTCCAGGCGGAATACGGTTTGAAAGTGCAGGACGCCCTGGGCTCCAGCAAGGCCGCCCATGGTTCACTGGATGCCTTGGCCCAAGCCAGCCAGGCCAGCCTCAAGCAGGGCAGCGAGCTGTTTGAAGAGCAGGTGGTGATGGCCGAAACCCTGGAGGCGCCGTGGCAGACCTTCTATGACGAAGTGACGGCCTTGATGGCCAAGACCTATCAACTGGACGACGCGACCCTGTCCTTCCTCGACCAGCAACTGCAGCAGCGCCTGGCCCAGAACCGTACGCACATGGTGCTGCTGGTCACAGCGCTGGCGGCGGTGTTCTTGTTGATTTTCTATCTGTACGGCGGCTTCTACGCCTCGACCCGCACCACCCTGCGCCACCTGGGGGCAATGATGGATAAGGTCGCTGCCGGGGACATGACTGTCAGCTTCAAGTCCCAGAGTCGCGATGAGCTGGGTGAATTGGGCGAAGTGTTCAATGGCACCGTGGCGAAAATCCACGACCTGATCGAGCGGGTAGGGCAGACCGTCCAGGAGGTCGAGCATCAGGCCGGACAAGTGGAGTCGGTGTCGGCGCGCAGCAATCAGGCGGTGTCGGGCCAGCGCAGCCAGATCGAGCAGGTGGCGACGGCCATGAACCAGATGTCGGCGACTGCCCATGAAGTGGCGCGCAGTGCCGCGGCGGCTGTCAGCAGTGCCCATAGCGTCAACGATGAAACCCTTAACGGGCGTGGCCTGGTGCAATCCCAGCAGGGCAGCATCGCGCTACTGGCATCGGAGATCGACCAGTCAGTGCTGGTGATCAACCAACTGGCCATCGACAGTCAATCCATCAGCAGCGTGCTGGAAGTGATCAAGAGCATCGCCGAACAAACCAACCTGCTGGCCCTGAACGCGGCCATCGAGGCGGCGCGGGCGGGGGAGCAGGGGCGTGGGTTTGCCGTGGTGGCCGATGAGGTGCGCACCCTGGCCCGGCGCACCCAGCACTCCACCGAAGAAATCGAGCAGATGATCGCCAAGTTGCACCAAGGCGTCGGCGCGGCCGTGAAGGCCATGGGCAGCAGCCATAAAATGGCCAGCGGCACGGTCGGGCAGTCGGAACAGGTCCAGTTGGCCCTGGAAAATATCCTCGGTGCGGTGGGCATGATCGTCGATCAGAACCAGCAAATCGCGGCGGCGGTGGAGCAGCAGACGGCGGTGGCCCACGACATCGACCAGAATATCGTCGAGATCAATCGGGCTGGCGAGCACGCGGCCCAGGGCGCGCACCAGACCGAAGAGGCCAGCCGGCAATTGTCTTTGCAGGTGATTGAGTTGAAAAAGCTGATCGGTGCCTTCCGCGTGTAAGACTTGGTTGTAGGCTTTATCCCTTTGCTATGTGGTGCATGTCCTGTTTTCCCGCGTGAGCTTTTTTTGCGCTGGGATTGGGTGAGAATTTGTTTCACCCCATCCAGCGCTTCCGGGAGGCAGGGCCATGACCGCGACAACTCCAGGCGTGAAAGGGCATTGCGCCCATTGCGATATCACCTTTGTGCTCAAGCCCTGGCAGCTCAATGCCATTGCACTCAACGAGCCCTTTGATTGCCCGTATTGCCACAAAGTCCTGCTGCTCAATTGCCCCAGGCAACTGCGTCAGTTGAAGTCCCTGGACAACCTGGCCCTGCTGCGCCCGAGCATGCTGGTGCTGACCTGCGTGGCCTTGTTGGTGGCCCTGGTGGTCGAGTGGGTCGGCTTGATCAGCAAGATCGGGCAATTGAATGTGTCGCTGGTGGCGATCCTGATTCACTTCCTGACCCTGCGCCACGCCCGCCACCGGCATCGCATGACCCTGACGCTAGAGGCGGTCAACCCCGTTATCGACGGGCCAGTGGAACACTTCGCAGGCGTTGCGGGTGCTCGCTTCGGCCAGCGCTGAAGGGCTGATGCCCATCAGTTCGGCCAGGGCGCTGCAGATGGCCGGCAGGTGTTGCGGGCTATTGCGTTGGCCGGGGTACATGGCGGGCGCCATGTCCGGCGAGTCGGTTTCCAGCACCACTGATTCCAGCGGCAGTTGGGCGATGACCTTGTGCATGCGCAGGGCCTGAGGCCAGGTTGGCGCGCCGCCCAGGCCCAGCTTGAACCCCAGCTTGATGTATTCGCGGGCTTCTTCGCGGCTGCCGGCGAAGGCATGGATGATCCCGCCCCGGGGCAGGCGAATGCGCTTGAGGGTGGCGATAACGGCCGCATGGCTGCGCCGCACATGCAGCAGCGCCGGCAACTGGAAGTCCACGGCCAACTGCAACTGGGCTTCAAACAGGGATTGCTGGCGTTCGCGGTCCAGGTGCGCCAGGAAGTAGTCCAGGCCGATTTCACCCACGGCGCAGAGCTGGCGATGGCCCTTGAGGCGGGTCAGCCAGTCGCCCAACTCGATCAGGTCTGCGGGGCGATGCTCATCCAGGTACACCGGGTGCAGGCCGAAGGCCCCGTGCAGGTCCGGGTCCTGTTGTGCCAGGTCCCATAGCCGCTGCCAATTGCGCTGGTACACCCCCAGCACCACCATGCGTCGTACGCCGAGCTGGCGACTGTGCCTGAGCACCTCGTCGCGATCAGCGTCGAAGTCCTCGAAGTCGAGGTGGGTGTGGCTGTCGATCAGCTCCACGCCTACGCCTCGTGAATCCGCTGCTTGAAGGTCCGGCCAATGGCATGCACACCCGGCTGGTAGTGTTGCTCTTCAATCGCCGCGAGTGCCAGGCGCAGGGCCGTCTCGGCGATCAGCGCGTGCTGCTGGGCCATGGCGTTGACCGGCAGCGGCAGGAAGTCCAGCAACTGGGTGTCACCAAAAGTGCCCAGGCGCAGCGGCCGGGATTTGAGCGGGAAGTCATGCAGCGCGTCAAACACCCCTTGCAGCAGGACGTAGGAAGTCGTCACCAATGCATCGGGTAAATGCCCCAGGCGTTGCAGGAGTTCTTCCATCAACTGGCGACCGCAGTCGCGGCTGAAGGCTTCGCCGTGCTCGACCAGCACATCACCTTTGAAGTCTTCAAGTGCTTGCTGGAAACCCGCCGCGCGCTCCTGGCTGATGCTCAGCTCGGGGCGGGCACCGATCAGGACGATCTGCCGGGGCAGGGGTTGCAGCAGGCTGCTGGTCAATTGCTGGCAGGCCTGGCGGTCATCGCTGACCACCGAGCAGAACTGCTCGGCGTCCATCACCCGGTCGATGGCAATCACCGGCAGGCCCTTGGCTTGCAGCTCGCGATAGCTGTCATCGCTGGCGGGCAGGCAACTGGCGACGAACAGTGCATCGCAACGCCGCGCGCGGAACAGTTGCAGCAACTGGCGCTCGCTGTTGGCATCGTCGTCGGAACTGGCGATCAGCAACTGATAGCCACGGGCCCGTGCGCCTTGTTCCAACAGCTTGGCGATCCGTGCATAACTGGGGTTTTCCAGGTCCGGCAGGATAAAGCCCAAGGTACGCGTGTGCCGGCTGCGCAATCCGGCGGCCTGGGGGTTGGGGGTAAAGCCGTGCTCCTCGACCACCGCCCGCACCCGTTCCACGGTGGCGCTGCTGATCCGTTGCTGTGCGGCCTTGCCATTGATGACGTAGCTGGCGGTGGTCACGGACACACCGGCTAAGCGTGCAATATCACTGAGTTTCAAACCGGGATTTCCTTGTTTTTTAGAGCTTGCCCCGACATTTTGTCCAATCGTAACCGATTCCTGCACGCGACCATTGTCGCAACTCAAGCGCCGAGCGGTGCTTCAAGGATGCAGAATTACCCAGTAATCTGCCATAAATTCTAGATTAAACGTTTCAGCAGGCGTATTTTTACGATGATCGCTGCTGAGTGCCTACTGCCAATTGACCACTCAGTCAGTTATTTTTGCACGGTTTAATCAAAACAATACCTAGTGCGCACCCCGCACTAACTAGGAGAAAGGCATGCTTGAGCTCACCGTAGAGCAGATATCCATGGGCCAGATGGCTGTGGATAAGTCTGCTGCCTTGCAACTGCTCGCCGAAAAACTGGTGGCCGATGGCCTGGTCGCCGAGGGTTACCTGAGCGGCCTGCAAGCCCGTGAAGCGCAAGGCTCGACCTTCCTTGGCCAAGGTATTGCGATCCCCCACGGCACTCCCGAAACCCGCGACCAGGTATTCGCCACCGGCGTGCGCCTGCTGCAATTTCCCCAAGGCGTGGATTGGGGCGATGGCCAGATCGTCTACCTGGCGATTGGCATCGCGGCCAAATCCGATGAACACCTGCGCCTGCTGCAACTGCTGACCCGCGCCCTCGGTGAAACCGACCTGGGCCAGGCGCTGTGCCGCGCCACCTCGGCCGACGCCTTGCTCAAACTGCTGCAGGGTGCGCCCCAGGAGCTGGCGCTGGATGCACAGATGATCGGCCTGGGCGTGTCCGCCGACGATTTTGAAGAACTGGTGTGGCGCGGCGCGCGCCTGTTGCGCCAGGCCGATTGCGTGAGCAATGGCTTTGCTGCCGTGTTGCAGCAAGTCGATGCATTACCCCTGGGTGATGGCCTGTGGTGGCTGCACAGTGAACAAACGGTCAAGCGCCCGGGCCTGGCCTTTGTCACCCCGGACAAACCCATGCGCTACTTGGGCCAGCCATTGAGCGGCCTGTTCTGCCTGGCCAGCCTCGGTGAGGCCCACCAGGCCCTGCTTGAGCGCCTGTGCGCCTTGCTGATTGAAGGGCGCGGCCAGGAACTGGGGCGTGCCACCAGCAGCCGGGCGGTCCTCGAAGTACTGGGTGGCGAACTGCCCGCCGATTGGCCCAGCGCACGCATTGCCCTGGCCAATGCCCACGGCCTGCATGCGCGGCCGGCCAAGGCACTGGCGCAACTGGCGAAGGGCTTCGACGGCGAGATCCGCGTGCGAATCGTCGACGGGCAGGGCGGCGCAGTGTCGGTCAAGAGCTTGAGTAAGCTGCTCAGCCTCGGCGCCCGCCGTGGTCAGGTGCTGGAGTTTGTCGCCGAGCCGGCGATTGCCGACGATGCGCTGCCGGCGTTGTTGGCGGCTGTGCAAGCGGGGCTTGGTGAAGACGTCGAGCCGCTGCCGGCCGTCAGCGCACGGGTTGAAGTCATCGAGGCCGAACCACCGCTCAGTGCGCCACTCTCCGGCAGCCTGATTCAGGCAATCCCTGCGGCACCGGGGATCGCCATCGGTCCGGCCCATATCCAAGTGTTGCAGCCTTTCGATTATCCACTGCGGGGCGAGTCGGCCAGCGCCGAGCGCGAGCGCCTATCCGCTGCGCTGCGTGATGTGCGCCACGATATCCAGGGCTTGATCGAGCGCAGCACGTCCAAGGCGATCCGCGAGATTTTCATCACCCACCAGGAAATGCTCGACGACCCGGAACTGACCGACGAAGTCGACACCCGCCTCAAGCAAGGCGAAAGCGCCGAAGCGGCGTGGATGAGCGTGATCGAAGCGGCCGCCAAACAGCAGGAGTCCTTGCAGGACGCGTTGCTCGCCGAACGCGCCGCCGACCTTCGGGATATCGGCCGGCGGGTGCTGGCGCAACTATGTGGCATCGACACCCCGCAGGAGCCCGACGAACCTTACATTCTGGTGATGGATGAGGTCGGCCCGTCGGATGTGGCGCGCCTCGACCCGACGCGCGTGGCGGGGATCCTCACCGCACGCGGGGGGGCCACCGCCCACAGTGCCATCGTCGCCCGCGCCCTGGGGATTCCCGCATTGGTTGGCGCGGGGCCGGCGGTCTTGCTGCTGGCCTCGGGCACGCCACTGTTGCTCGACGGCCAGCGTGGGCGCCTGCATGTGGATGCCGATGCCGGCACCTTGCAGCGCGCCACGCAGGAGCGCGACACCCGCGAACAACGCCTGCAGGCCGCCGCCGCCCAGCGCCATGAACCGGCCATAACCCGTGATGGGCATGCCGTGGAAGTGTTCGCCAATATCGGCGAAAGCGCAGGAGTGGCCGCGGCGGTCGAGCAGGGCGCCGAAGGCATTGGCCTGCTGCGTACCGAACTGATTTTCATGGCCCATTCCCAGGCCCCCGACGAAGCCACCCAGGAAGCCGAATACCGCCGGGTGCTCGACGGCCTGGCTGGGCGACCGCTGGTGGTGCGCACCCTGGATGTGGGCGGTGATAAACCCCTGCCTTACTGGCCGATTGCCAAAGAAGAAAACCCGTTCCTGGGTGTGCGCGGCATCCGCCTGACCCTGCAACGCCCGCAGATCATGGAAACCCAACTGCGTGCGCTGTTGCGTTCGGCGGACGGTCGCCCGCTGCGCATCATGTTTCCCATGGTCGGCAGCGTCGATGAGTGGCGCCAGGCCCGGGACATGACCGAGCGCCTGCGCGAGCAGATCCCGGTAGCGGACCTGCAACTGGGGATCATGATCGAAGTGCCTTCGGCGGCCTTGCTGGCGCCAGTACTGGCCAAGGAAGTGGACTTCTTCAGCATTGGCACCAATGACCTGACCCAGTACACCCTGGCCATCGACCGTGGGCATCCCACCCTGTCGGCCCAGGCTGACGGGCTGCACCCGGCGGTGCTGCAACTGATCGACATCACCGTGCGCGCCGCCCATGCCCATGGCAAATGGGTCGGGGTGTGCGGTGAACTGGCGGCCGACCCGCTGGCCGTGCCGGTGTTGGTCGGCCTTGGCGTCGACGAGTTGAGCGTGTCGGCCCGCAGCATTCCCGAGGTCAAGGCCCGGGTCCGTGAATTCACCCTGAGCGAGGCCCAGACCCTCGCACAAAACGCCTTGGCCGTGGGCTCTCCCGCGCAAGTGCGCGCCCTTGTGGAGGCTGTGTAAATGGCAAGGATTCTAAGCCTGACGCTGAACCCGGCGTTGGACCTGACCGTACAACTGGCGCGCCTGGAGCCCGGGGCGGTCAATCGTAGCCAGGCCATGCTGACCCATGCGGCGGGCAAGGGCGTGAATGTCGCCCAGGTGTTGGCGGACCTTGGCCATCAAGTGACGGTTGGCGGATTCCTGGGGGCAGACAATCCCCAGGCGTTCGACGCGTTGATTGCCCGTCGGGGTTTTGTCGATGCGTTTATTCGTGTGCCGGGGGAAACCCGCAGCAATATCAAAATCGCTGAGCACGACGGCCGGGTGACCGATATCAACGCCCCGGGGCCACAGGTCAGCGCGCAGGCGCAAGAGGCGATGCTTGAGCAGTTGACGCGGATTGCCCCCGGCCATGATGTGGTGGTGGTCGCTGGCAGTCTGCCCCGTGGGGTCAGCCCGCAGTGGCTGTACGCCTTGTTGCAGCACCTGAAAACCCTGGGTCTCAAAGTCGCCCTGGACACCAGCGGCGAGGCTTTGCGTGCCGGGTTGCAGGCCGCTCCCTGGTTGATCAAGCCCAACACCGAAGAACTGGCCGATGCGCTGGATTGCCCAGCCGACACGCCTGCGCAACAGGCCCAGGCGGCCAAGCGCCTGCATGCGCAAGGTGTGGAGCATGTGGTGGTGTCCCAGGGTGCCGAGGGGGTCAATTGGTTCACTGCAAACGGCGCGTTCCATGCCACGCCGCCCCGCGTCACCGTCGCCAGTACGGTGGGCGCGGGTGACTCGTTGCTGGCCGGCATGCTCCACGGTCTGCTGGTACAGGACAGCGCACATACGACCCTGGCGCGGGCCACGGCCATCGCCGCCATGGCCGTCACACAGATCGGTTTCGGCATCAGCGATGACGCGCACCTGGCGCGCCTCGAAAGCGGCGTGCAAGTACGCCCGCTGACAGAACAATAAGAGGGTTTGTCATGAAGTTAGCCATTGTTACCGCCTGCCCCAACGGCATGGTCACCAGTGTGCTGTGCGCCCGCTTGCTGGACGCCGCCGCACAACGCCAGGGCTGGAGCACCAGCGTGGAAGTGGTGGACGTGAACCACCCCGAGCGCGCCCTTTCCCAGGCCACCCTCGACGCGGCCGAATGGGTGTTGCTGGTCGCCAGCACGCCCGTGGACATGCAGCGCTTTGTCGGCAAGCGCGTGTACCAGAGCACTCCGGCCCAGGCGTTACAGGACGTTGAAGCGGTGCTGCAACGGGGCGCGCAAGAGGCCCAGTTGTACGTTGCCAGCACCACAGTGCCGACGGTAAAAAACGTGCCGCGCATTGTCGCCATCACCGCCTGCCCCACCGGCGTGGCCCACACTTTTATGGCCGCCGAAGCGTTGCAGCAGGCCGCCAAGGCCAAGGGTTACGACCTGCAGGTGGAAACCCAGGGCTCGGTAGGCGCACGTACGCCCCTGACCGAGCAAGCCATTCGCGATGCCGACGTGGTGCTGCTGGCCGCCGATATCGAAGTGGCCACCGAGCGCTTTGCCGGCAAGAAAATCTACCGCTGTGGCACTGGCATTGCGCTCAAGCAGTCCGCCGCGATCCTCGATAAAGCCCTGGCCGAAGGCCAGCAGGAAAGCGCCGCCAGCGGTACGGCGGCCAAACCAGAGAAAACCGGGGTCTACAAACACCTGCTGACCGGCGTGTCATTCATGTTGCCGATGGTCGTGGCCGGGGGCTTGTTGATTGCCCTGTCCTTCGTCTTCGGTATTCACGCCTACGAAGAGCCCGGCACCCTGGCGGCGGCCCTCAAAGCGGTCGGCGACCATGCCTTCACCCTGATGGTGCCGCTGCTCGCCGGCTACATCGCCTATTCGATTGCCGACCGTCCGGGCCTCGCGCCGGGGATGATCGGCGGCCTGTTGGCCAGCACCCTGGGCGCAGGTTTTATCGGCGGGATCTTTGCCGGTTTCCTCGCCGGCTACAGCGTCAAGCTGATTACCCGCGCGGTGCCATTGCCGCAGAGCCTGGAGTCGCTCAAGCCGATCCTGATCATCCCGTTGCTGGCGAGCCTGATCACCGGCCTGGCGATGATCTACCTGATCGGCCCGCCGGTGGCGCAGATGCTAGTGGGCCTGACGGACTTCCTCAGCACCATGGGCACCACCAATGCGGTGCTGCTGGGCATCCTGCTGGGCGGGATGATGTGCGCCGACCTTGGCGGGCCGATCAACAAGGCGGCCTACGCGTTCTCCGTCGGCCTGCTGGCCTCCCAGAGCGGCGCACCGATGGCCGCCACCATGGCCGCGGGCATGGTGCCGCCGATTGGCATGGCAATCGCCACGTTCCTGGCCCGGCGCAAGTTCGCCCAGACCGAGCGCGAGGCCGGCAAGGCTGCGTTGATCCTGGGCATGTGCTTTATCTCCGAAGGCGCCATCCCGTTTGCCGCCAAGGACCCGCTACGGGTGATCCCGGCTAGCATCGCCGGCGGCGCATTGACCGGTGCCTTGTCGATGTACTTCGGCTGCAAGCTGATGGCCCCCCACGGCGGGCTGTTTGTGATGCTGATCCCGAACACCATCAACCATGCGCTGTTGTACCTGTTGGCGATCGTCGCTGGCAGCGTGCTCACCGGCTTGGTGTATGCCGTGATCAAGCGCCCCGAGGCCGTCGCCTCAATGTAGGTGTCGGCGCCTGTCATCTGTGCTTCATCCGCCCATGCTTTAGTTTTCCTTTTGCTGTGCAGAGGGAAAGCCATGAGCCACTTCAACCCCGGCCGTCGCCGGGTGATTCAGGGTGTCGGCGCCGGCCTGCTGTTGCCGGGGCTGGCACCGGCGGTGATCGCGTCGGTCAAGGACCGGCCGCAGTTGACCGATGGCGTGCAGTCCGGCGACTTGCTGGGCGACCGCGCCATGATCTGGAGTCGCTGCGACCGCCCGGCACGGATGGTGGTCGAGTGGGATACCCGCAGCCTGTTCAGCAACCCGCGCCGATTCATCTCGTCTTTGGCCGACAGCCGCAGCGACTTCACCGCCCGCGTCGAGTTGACCGGGCTGCCCGCCGACCAGGCGATTTTCTACCGTGTGCAATTTGAGGACGCGCAGACCGGCGTGGCTAGCGAGCCCTGGTTCGGCCACTTGCGCAGCGTGCCGCAACAGCGCCGCGATATCCGCTTTGTGTGGAGCGGCGACACCGTCGGCCAGGGCTTCGGCATCAACCCGGACATCGGCGGCATGCGCATCTACGAAGCCATGCGTCTGCGCCTGCCGGATTTTTTTATCCACAGCGGCGACACCATCTACGCCGACGGCCCGGTGCCGGCGCAACTGACCACCGAAAGCGGGCGTATCTGGCGCAACCTCACCACCGAGGCCAAGAGCAAAGTCGCCGAAACCCTGGATGAATACCGTGGTAACTATCGCTACAACCTGATGGACGAGAACGTGCGCCGCTTCAATGCCCAGGTGCCGCAGATCTGGCAATGGGACGATCACGAAGTGGTCAACAACTGGTCGCCTGGCAAGCAACTGGACGAGCGTTACCAGACCAAGGACATCACCACCCTGGTGGGCCGCGCACGCCAGGCCTGGCTGGAATATGCGCCGATGCGCTTGCAGAGCGCCGATCAGGGCGGGCGCATCTACCGCAAGCTCAGCTACGGGCCGTTGCTCGATGTGTTTGTACTGGACATGCGCAGCTATCGTGAGGCCAACGATGGCAACCTGGGCGCTGCCAAACCGTTTCTGGGGCGGGCGCAATTGGACTGGCTCAAGGGCGGACTCAAGGCATCGAAGGCGCAGTGGAAGGTGATTGCCGCCGACATGCCTATCGGCCTCGGCGTGCCCGACGGCGAAGTCAGCCCCGGTGTGCCGCGCTGGGAAGCGGTGGCCAACGGCGACCCTGGCGCGGCCCAGGGCCGTGAGCTGGAAATTGCCGAGTTACTCGGTTTTCTGCGCGCGCAACAGGTGCGCAACCATGTGTGGCTGACCGCCGATGTGCACTACTGCGCGGCGCACCACTACCACCCGGACCGGGCGGCGTTCCAGGATTTCGAGCCGTTCTGGGAGTTTGTCGCGGGGCCCTTGAATGCAGGGAGCTTCGGGCCCAATCCGCTGGATAAAACCTTTGGCCCGCAGGTGGTGTTTGAAAAAGCCCCACCGGCGCAAAACACGTCGCCGTTTGCCGGGTTCCAGTTTTTTGGCGAGGTGCAGATTGATGGGCAAACGGCGGAGCTGACGGTCACGTTGCGCGACCTGGATGGCGTGTCGGTATTCGAACAAAAACTCCAACCCACCTGACCTGAAATGCGCCCAAACCTGTGGGAGCAGGCTTGCCCGCGATTGCGATAGATCAGCCAGCCAATCGGTTACTGACAGACCGCCATCGCGGGCAAGCCCGCTCCCACATTTTGATAGGTGTAGGTCAGTAGACATCCCGGCGGTAGCGGCCCTGTTCGATAAGGCGTTGCACCGCCTCGCTTCCCAGAACATCCACCAACACCTGATCCACCCCGGCCGCCATGCCCTGCAAACTCCCGCAGACATAAATCGCTGCGCCCTCGGCGAGCCATTTACGCAGTACATCGGCGGATTCGCGCAGGCGGTCCTGGACGTAGATTTTCTCGTCTTGATCCCGCGAAAACGCCAGGTCCAGCAACGCCAGGTCGCCACTGGCCAACCAGCCTTGCAGCTCCTCCTGGCAGTGGTAGTCATGGGCGATGTTGCGTTCGCCGAACAGCAACCAGTTGCGCTGCTGGCCATCGGCGATGCGCGCCTTGAGCAGGCTGCGCAAGCCGGCCAGGCCAGTGCCGTTGCCCAGCAGAATCATTGGCACAGGCTCCGTTGGCAGATGGAAGCCGCTGTTGCGCCGCAACCGCAGGCTGATCGCGGCACCCAGCGGCGCGTGCTCGGTCAGCCAGCCCGACCCCAGGCCCAGGCTGCCGTCAGGGTGGCGTTCCTGGCGCACGATCAGCTCCAGCACGCCGTCGCTGGCAATCGAGGCGATGGAGTATTCGCGCACGCCCACTGGCACCAGTGCCTCCACCAGCGCCTGGGCGTGCAGGCCGACCAGATGGGAGCGGTTGTCCGGCAATTGGCGGCTGGCCAGCACCTGTTCCAGGGGCCGCGCCAGGCCATCGACAAGCACTTCGTCCGTGCCGGCGATGCCCAGGCCATCGAGGAAATGCTCGACGGCCCACGGGCAATGGCGTGGCAGAATTTCCACCAGGTCGCCGGCCAGCCAGTCGCGCGGGGCGGGCGGGTTGAGGCCCAGCAGGTAGACACCCGTGCCGCTGCTGTCTGGGTTGAGCAAGGTACGCCGGCTCAGGGTCCAGCTTTCATAGTGGGCGCTGGCCCAGGCGGCCGGTGCATGGCCGGTGATCTGCCCCAGTTGGTGTTGCCAGTGCAGCAGGGCCTCCTGGTCGCCGCTGTCGACTTCGACCGGGGCGAACAATGCGTTGCCGCCCTGGTGGGTCAGCCAGAAGTGCAGGCGCCGGGCAAAGCCGCAGAAGTGCTGGTATTGGCGATCGCCCAGGGCCAGCACCGAGTAGTTCAGGCCCTGGAGGGAAAGGTCGCGCCCCAGCACGCTGCGTTCGAAGCCGCGCGCGCTGTCCGGTGCTTCGCCATCGCCGAAGGTACTGACCACAAACAGTGCGTGTTCCGACTGGCGCAAGTCCTCTTCGCTGACGCTGCCCAGGGGCTTGACCTTCACCGGCAACCCGTCGGCCTGCAACTGGCCGGCGGTCTGCCAGGCCAGTTGCTCGGCAAACCCGCTCTGGCTGGCGAAACCGATCAGCCAGGCCGGTGCATCGCTGTGGTTCTCGCCCAGGCCTTTACGGGCATCGCGCACCTGGCGTTTTTTGCGGCGGCGGTCCAGGTACAGCAACCAGCCGGTAATAAAGAACAGCGGCATGCACAGCGCGGTGACGGTAAGAATGATCCGCCCCACCAGGCCGAAATAACTGCCCACATGCAGGGCATAGATGCTGGTCAGCAACTGCGCCTTGAGGCTTTTGTCGCCATAGCGCTCGACGCTTTTGACGACGCCTGTGGCCGGGTCGAGGTTGATCTGGTTCAGCGCGCGGTCATGGGGCGAGCTCTGCAACAGGTAGTAGACCGTGGCCGGTTGCCCGGCGACAGGTGGCATACGGATGTTGTAGGCGCTCAAGCCCGGGCCGGCAGAGCTGTAGATGCTGCTCCAGATCGCCTCGTAATTGGCGATGGGCGCCGGGCCCGCAGGCGCCGGGCCGCGATTGCGCACCCGCTCGTTCTGCGGTGCATCGGACAGCAGCCGGGTCAGGCCTTTGTTGTACCACTCGTAGGACCAGGACAGCCCGGTAAGCGCGGCCAACAGATAGAACAGCAGGCACCAGGTGCCGAACACCGAGTGCAGGTCCCAGTTGAAGCTGCGGCCTTTCTTGCGCCAGTCCAGGGTCAGCCAGGCACGCCAGCTCGCCACCTGGCGCGGCCAGCGCAGGTACAGGCCGGAAAGGCAGAAGAAAATCAGAATCAGCGTACAGGCGCCGGTGATTTGCCGGCCGGTGTCACCCATGGCGAGGAAGCGGTGCAGTTGCAGCATCAGGCCGAAAAAGTCCTGGCCGACGGCGTCGCCCAGGTAGTCGCCGGTGTACGGGTCGAAGTAGCGCATCTGCCCCCGGCGCTCGCCCGGTGGCGGGGTGAAGAACACGCGGGCAGCGTTGCCGCTTTCGCTTTCTACCCACAGCATGGACACGGCCTTGCCTTCGGTGGCTTCGAGCTTGCGTACCAGTTCAGTGGGCGGCAGCACCCCGGCGGGTTGTTTTTGCACGGTCAGTACCGTGGGGTTGAGCGCCCGCAGGATTTCATCCTGGAACGAGTACGCGGCCCCGGTAATCCCCATCAATGCCAACACCAGCCCGGCGGTAATGCCGAAAAACCAGTGCAACTGGAACAGGGTTTTCTTCAACACGTCGGACGGCCTCGCTGAGCTGGATATGATTTTTACGGCGCGCATTATGCCGTGGGTGGTCGAGAAACTTTCTTTTTTACAGACGAAAGCCCCGGGCAGCCAATGCGCGGGGCTTTTGCATGAAACGTCTAGCGCCTTAGAAGTGGAAGCTGGTGGTCAACAGCGCGGTACGACCGGCTGCCTGGTTGGCGAAGTGCGCGCCATAGGCCTTGTCGTAGTAGGTCTTGTCGGTCAGGTTTTGCACGTTCAATTGCAGGTCGACGTTTTTGGTCAGCTTGTAACTGGCCATGGCGTCGTAGCGGGTGTAGGACGGCACGTAGACGGTGTTGGCCGGGTCGCCGTAGACGTCGTCCACATAGAACGCGCCGCCACCGACGGTCAGTTTCGAGGTGATGTCATAGGTGGTCCACAGGCTGAAGGAGTGCTTCGGCGTGTTGGGCATTTCGTTGCCTTTGTTGGAGCCCGCAGTCACCACGCCTTGGCGGTTGCCGTTTTTGCCTGGGTCCACCAGCTCGCTTTTCAGGTAGCTGTAGCCGGCGAATACCTGCCACTGCTCGGTGAGTTTGCCGCTGGCGGAAAGCTCCAGGCCATCGACCCGGGATTCGCCGGCATTTTCATAGGTGTTGGAGTTCACCAGGATGCGCGCGTTTTTCTTCTCGGTGCGGAACACGGCAGCGGTCAGGGACAGGCGGTCGTGGAACAGATCCCACTTGGTGCCCAGCTCGTAGTTGACGGTTTCTTCCGGCTTCATGTCGCTGGTGTTGATGCCGGTTGGGATGGCGTTGGAGTCGACACCTTCACCCACCAGGCCGCCAGCGGGCGAGGCCGAAGTGGCATAGGAGGTGTAGATGCTGCCGTTTTCCATCGGCTTCCAGACCAGGCCGGCCTGCCAGTTGAAGAACTGGCTGTCGTCTTTGAGCTTGGTACGGCCGGTGGCTGCGTTGGTGTTGGCGACGGTGTCGAAGGTGTCATAACGCAGGCCAACGTTCAGCAGCCACTGTGGATCGAGCTCGATGGTGTCGAACACGTACGCGGCGCGGCTGGTGGCCTTGGTGTTGGTGCCCATGTAGTTGCGGGCGACGCTGCCGGTCCAGGCATCGTTTGGGTTCGGGTCGCTCAATGACGTGCACTGACCACCCTTGCCACCCCCGGCCACAGTGCAGACAGGGTTAGTGTTTGGGCTGACGGTGTAACCGCTGACACGGGTTTCTTCCCCGGTAAATTCCAGGCCGGTGGAGTAGCTGTGCTTGAAGCCCAGGGCCTGGAAGCTGCCAAACAGATCGGTCTGGTTGGTGGTGGTCGTGGTGGTCGACACACGGCTATTGGCCCGGCGCCAGACGGTGCCGAACTGGTTGACGTTGAGTTTGCTGTCGTCCGGCTGAGTGAGGACGTAATCCTGACCCGTACTGCCATGACGCAGGGTGTTCTTGATCGTCATGTTGTCGTTCAGATCGTGCTCGATGGAGAACGTACTGATATCGGCGCGGGTCTTGCGGAAGTCGCGATCCTTGAGGCCGTAGAAGTTGCTGCTGTCGCCGCCGTCGGTAGGCTTGTCGTGACCATGGTTGGTGGCTGCGGCGGAGCTATAGCCATAAGGAATGCCCGAATCCGGCAGGTCGTTGCTTTCCATATGGTAGTAGCTGAGGTTGACGCGGGTCGGGGTGCCCAGGCCAAAGGTCAGCGACGGTGCCACGCCCCAACGGTCGTAGTTGACTGCGTCGCGGCCGGCCACGTTCTGTTCGTGGCTCATCAGGTTCAGGCGAAACGCGGCACTGTCGAGGAACTGGCGGTTGACGTCGAGGGCATAGCGACGGGTCTGGTCGGAGCCGTAGGTAAAACCGCCGTTGAGGAAGTCCCGTGCTTGTGGGGTTTTGCTCACCAGGTTAAGGCTGCCACCGGCCGAGCCACGGCCCCCAAACGAGGAGTTGGGGCCCTTGCTGACTTCGATGGACTCGATATCGAAAATTTCCCGGCTCTGGCCGCCGGTGTCACGCACGCCGTCCAGGTAGGTGTCGCCCTGGGCATCGAAGCCGCGGATGAACGGGCGGTCGCCCTGGGGGTTGCCGCCTTCGCCAGCACCAAAGGTAATGCCCGGCACGGTACGCAGAGCGTCCTGCAGCGAGGTGGCGGCAGTGTCCTTGAGTACCTGCGCCGGTACCACGGTGACGGAGCGCGGGGTGTCGACCAGCGGCGCGGTGTATTTCTGCGAAGAGGCGTTTTCGGTCTGGTAGGAGGTCGCGTCCTGTTCCTGGCCGGTGATGCTGGTGGCTCCCAGGGAAATGCTGTTGCGCTCGCCTTTTTGTTCGGTCTCTTCGGCCGCTTGCGCCATGTGGGCCACGGAGCTGGCGCTGATGGCCACGCCAATGGCCGAGGCCAGCAAGCGCGGTGAACTGTTTGGTGTTTTTGTAATGTGGCGCGACATGAAATTCCCTACCCCAAGGATGTTAGGGCGCGAAATATATTGTAAACAATTATGCATAGCAATTGAGAGGCATTGCTATTTGCATCCTATTTACAAAATTTACACTTCGGGAGTTACGGTTTTTGCGGGCTCATACGTCTGCCCGTCGGATCAGGGTTTTACAGCGCCAATAGTAATCAATACCATTGGCGCCCCTCTGCTCTCAGGTAACGCCCCATGCTGCTGCATATTCCCGGCCTGTTCTCCCGCGACGAGGTATTGCGCATCCGCGAAGCCCTGGAGCAGGCGGACTGGGCTGACGGCAAGATCACCGCCGGTCATCAGTCGGCCAAGGCCAAGCACAATCTGCAATTGCCGGAGGGCCATCCACTGGCCAAGGAAATCGGCGCGGCCATGCTCGAGCGCCTGTGGCAAAACCCGCAGTTCATGTCGGCGGCGCTGCCGCATAAAGTCTTCCCGCCCCTGCTCAATTGCTACACCGCCGGCGGCAGCTTCGACTTCCATATTGATAACGCCGTACGCCAGCCCAAGGGCAGCCACGAGCGGGTACGCACTGACCTGTCCTCTACGCTGTTTTTCAGCGACCCGGATGAATACGACGGCGGCGAACTGGAGATCCAGGACACCTTCGGCCTGCAGCGGGTCAAGTTGCCGGCCGGTGACATGGTGTTGTACCCAGGCTCCAGCCTGCACAAGGTCAATGCCGTGACCCGGGGTGCGCGCTATGCCGCGTTTTTCTGGACCCAAAGCCTGGTGCGCGAAGACAGCCAGCGTACGTTGCTGTTCGAAATGGACGGTGCGATCCAGCAACTGAGCCGTGACGTACCGGACCACCCGGCGCTGATCCAGCTCACCGGCACCTATCACAACCTGTTGCGTCGCTGGGTCGAGGTCTGAGCATGGCTTTTCACTTGCGCCGCGAAGAACGCCTCGACGGCGAACAACTGCGGGCCATGCTCGACGAATCACCGGCCCGCGCGGCCCAGGCGATCCTGATGGCGGCGAAGGAGGGCGTGCTCGATGCCCAGGCGCTGCTGGGGCAAATCCTCCTGGAAGGGCGCGGGATCGAGCGCGATGAAGCGCTGGCCCTGCGCTGGTTCCGGATTGCCGCCCAGGGCGGCCACTTGATGGCCCGCAATATGGTGGGGCGCTGCCTGGAGCATGGTTGGGGTTGCGCCGCCAATGAGCGGGCGGCTGCCGGGGAGTACCGCCAGGCGGCAGAAGCCGGGTTGGATTGGGGGCTGTACAACTACGCCAACCTGCTGGCCACCGGGCGCGGGGTGACGCAAGACCAGCAGCAGGCACTGGCCTGTTATCGCCAGGCTGCCGAACGGGGGCATGCCAAGTCGATGAACCTGTTGGGGCGTTACCTGGAAGAAGGGCAGTTCTGTGCGCAAGACGTGCCCGCAGCGCTTGAGTGGTATCGCCGCTCGGCGCAAGGTGGGGATTTTCGCGGGCAGTTCAGTTATGCGGCCATGCTGGCTGAGCACGAGCAGATCGAAGCGGCGCTTGAGTGGTTGCACAAGGCGCTGGAGGGCGGGAATCTGAAGTTCTTGCGGGTGGCCCATAAAGCGCTGGCAGCGGCCAATGATCCGCAGATTCGCGCCATGGCCGATGCCTACCAACAACGCGCAGAGGAATTGCAGGAGCCGGCAAGCCGGCTCCTACGGGATCAGACGTAGAAGGATTTCAGCGGCGGGAAACCGTTGAATTCAACTGCGCTATAGCTGGTGGTGTACGCACCCGTGGACAGCCAGTACAGGCGGTCACCAATGGCCAGGTTCAGCGGCAGGCCGTACTTGTAGTTTTCGTACATGATATCGGCGCTGTCGCAGGTAGGACCGGCGATCACCACTTCTTCCATCTCGCCCTTTTTCTCGGTCCAGATCGGGAACTTGATGGCTTCGTCCATGGTTTCGATCAGGCCGGAGAACTTGCCCACATCCGTGTACACCCAACGCTCGACGGCGGTGCGGGATTTACGGGCGACCAACACCACTTCACTGACCAGGATCCCGGCGTTGGCGATCAACGAACGGCCTGGTTCCAGGATGATTTCCGGCAGCTCGTCACCGAAGTCTTCCTTGAGGAAGCGGATGATTTCCTCGGCGTAGGTTTCCAGGCTGTTGGTGCGGGTGATGTAGTTGGCCGGGAAGCCACCGCCCATGTTGATCAGCTTGAGGTGGATGCCGTCTTCTTCTTTCAAACGCTCGAAGATCACCTTGACCTTGGCAATGGCGGCGTCCCACACGCTGATATCACGCTGCTGCGAACCCACGTGGAACGAGATGCCGTAAGGCACCAGGCCCAAATCGCGGGCGAGGATCAGCAGGTCCATGGCCATGTCGGTCTGGCAGCCGAATTTGCGCGACAGAGGCCAGTCAGCCGTGGTCGAGCCTTCGGTGAGGATGCGCACATAGACTTTCGAGCCCGGCGCGGCCTTGGCGATGTTGCGCAGGTCGGCTTCGGAGTCGGTGGAGAACAGGCGCACGCCCTTCTCGTAGAAGTAGCGGATGTCCTTGGATTTCTTGATGGTGTTGCCGTAGCTGATACGGTCGGCGCTGACGCCGCGGTCCATGACCTTGTCCAGCTCGTAGATCGAGGCGATGTCGAAGCTCGAACCCTTGTCTTTCAACAGGTCGATGATCTCGACAGCCGGGTTGGCCTTGACGGCGTAGTACACCTTGGCGAATTCGAAACCGGCGCGCAGGTCATCGTAGGCCTGGCTGATCATCGCGGTGTCGATCACCACGAACGGGGTTTCTTGCTTGTCGGCGAACGCCTTCATTTTGTCAAAAGTGGCGCGCGCGAAATAATCTTCGACGTTGATCGACATGCTGGGAACTCCTAAGGGCAAACTGAAATTAACAATGGGTGCAAATGAACGTCCTCCGTATCCCCACTTTGGTTCGCCTACTTCCCAAGGCATGTCGCCGAAAGCAAAAAGGCCACGGGATAAGCTTCCCTTGGCCTTGCTGTCTCGTCGTCAGTACTTGAGCCGGATGGATCGTTTCCAGCATGGACGTTCGGCGCGAACTTTAGGGCGTGAGGGGCTTGAGATCAACTAAAAATGTCGCGTTTTTGCACGCGTTCGTCGCGTGACCCAGTTCAGCTACTTATGTAACCGACCGGTGTGACGGATTGATGTTCCCCAATGAGGAGGAATCAGGCTATTTCCTGACACCCAGCAGAACTAAATGCGGGAGCGGGCTTGCTCGCGAAGGCGGTGGGTCAGCACCCATTCAGTGACTGACACACCGCTTTCGCGAGCAAGCCCGCTCCCACAATTTTGACCGAGTGGTGTCAGGCCAGTGCAGTCTCGGCAGGCGACACAATACTGGTCTTGCCCCCACGGGACTTACCAGAGCTCAGGTACTCGGCAATCGACTCCTGGGTCACCTCACCCAAAAACACCCGCTCGGCATCCATCACCGGCAGCCACGAGCGGTTGAACTCGTACATGCGCGACAACAGGATGCGCAAGTGCTCGTCAAACGCCGCCGTGGCGTTGAACTCGCGCAGGTATTGGGCGCAGGTACCCGTCTGACGATGCAGGTCGCGACGTCGTACATAACCCAGCGCCTTGTTCTCGGCGCAGGTGACCACCACATAGCGGCGGTCATGCTCGTCCATCAGCTCCAGGGCATCGGCCACCGGGGTTTCCGGGCTGACCGACGGGGCGTTGTCCGCCGCGTCTTCGGCCTTGACCAGCAGCAGGCGCTTGAGGGTGCTGTCCTGGCCGACAAAGTTGCTGACAAACTCGTCGGCAGGATGGGCCAGCAGAGTGTCCGGGTGGTCGATCTGCAACAGTTTGCCGGCGCGGAAGATGGCGATTTTGTCGCCCAGTTTGATTGCCTCGTCGATGTCATGGCTGACCATGATTACTGTCTTGTTCAGCGCGCGTTGCATCTCGAAGAACTCGTTCTGGATCATCTCGCGGTTGATCGGGTCGACCGCGCCGAACGGCTCATCCATCAGCAGCAACGGCGCGTCGGCCGCCAGGGCGCGGATCACGCCGATGCGCTGTTGCTGGCCACCGGACAGCTCGCGCGGGTAGCGGTGCAGATACTGCTTGGGTTCGAGCTTGATCATGCTCATCAACTCGCGGGCGCGGTCGTGGCATTTCTGCTTGTCCCAGCCCAGCAGCTTGGGCACGACCACGATGTTTTCCTCGATGGTCATGTTGGGAAACAGGCCGATCTGCTGGATCACGTAGCCGATATTGCGGCGCAGGGTCACTTCATCGAGGTCGGTGGTGTCTTCGCCGTTGATCAGGATCTTGCCCGAGGAGGGCTTGATCAGGCGGTTGATCATCTTCAGCGTGGTGCTCTTGCCGCAGCCCGAGGGACCGAGGAACACGCAAATCTCGCCTTCATTGACAGTCAGGCTCACGTCGTTAACGGCGGTGACAGTTTTGCCGTTGCTTTGGAAGGTCTTGGACAGGTTTTGAAGTTCGATCATTTGAGCAATCCTTTTGGAGTCAGCGAGCGTTGCAGCCATTGCAGAAGCAGGTCGGCGAAGATGGCCAGGAGACTGACCAGCACGGCGCCAACGATCAGCATCGACATGTCGCTGCGGCTGATGGAAGCCAGAATAAGTACACCCAGGCCACCGGCGCCGATGGTGGCGGCAATGGTCATTACACCGATGTTCATCACCACGGCGGTGCGCACCCCGGCGAGGATCACCGGCACTGCAATCGGCAGCTCGACCATGCGCAGGCGCTGGCCGAAGGTCATGCCGATGCCTTTGGCGGCTTCGCGGATGCCCGGCTCGACGCCGGTCAGGGCCAGGTAGGTGTTACGCATGATCGGCAGCAGGGAGTAGAGGAATACGGCGGTGATCGCCGGCATCGGCCCCAGGCCCTGGCCAAACTTGGAGTAGAACGGCAGCAGCAGGCCGAACAGGGCAATCGATGGCACCGTCAGCAGCACCGTGGCACTGGCTTGCAACGGGCCGGCCAGGGTCGGGAAGCGGGTCATCAGTACGCCCAGGGGCACGCCTACGACGATCGCGAGGATCACGGCGATCCCGACCAGGGTGATGTGCTGCCAGGTCAGGTGCAGGACTTGGGCCCAATCAAGATGGGAAAAGGCGTTCAGAAATTCCATGTCTTCTCCTCTTTTAGTTGAGTGGGTGCTGGCGCAGGAAATCAGCGGCTACAGCCGATGGGCTTTCATGGTCGACGTCGACCCGCGCGTTCAGCTGGCGCATGGTTTCATCGTCGAACAGCGCTGCCAGTGGCTTGAGGTCGGCGGCCAATTGCGGGTGGGCATCCAGATAAACCTGACGCACCACGGGGGCTGCGGTGTAGTCCGGGAAGTAGTGCAGGTCATCTTCCAGCAGCTTCAATTTGAAGGCATTGAGGCGACCGTCGGTGGTGTACACCAGGCCGGCAAATACCTGGCCATTGCGCAAGGCGGTGTAGACCAGACCGGCGTCCATCTGCCGGGTGTTCTTGCGGGTGAGGTTCATGCCGTACAGCTTGACCATGCCGGCCATGCCGTCGGAACGGTTGGCGAACTCGGTGTCCAGGGCCACCAGGCGGTTTTCACGGGTTGTCTCGGCCAGCGCCTGGGTCAGGTCGCTGATGGTGTTGATCTGCGGATACTCCTTGGCCACGTTTTCCGGCAGGGACAGGGCGTAGGTATTGCTGAATTTCGACGGCGACAGCCAGACCAGGCCTTTTTTTGCGTCGAGTTCTTTAACCCGTGCGTAGGACTGTTCGCTGTCGAGCTTCTCGTCCACATGGTTGTAGGCCACCAGGGACACGCCGGTGTATTCCCAGATCAGGTCCAGTTGCCCGCTTTCCTGGGCACTGCGCGCCAGGTTGCTGCCCAGGCCGCCGGTCACGCGGGTGTCGTACCCCTTGGTGCGCAGGTACTGGGAGGTGATTTCGGCGAGCAGGGTCTGTTCGGTGAAGACCCGGGCGCCGATGCGGATCACCGGTTTTTCAGCAGCTTGCGCAATGCCTGCAAACAGCAGGACGCAGCTCAGTATCAAAGTCAGTTTTTTCATGTGAATTCCTTTGCCAAGCCTTAAGACGGACGCAACCCGCGTTCCAGCCAGAGGCGGCTGGCCATGGTCACCAGACCGTCAAGCAGCAATGCCAGCAGCGCGGTGCACGCGGCGCCGAGCAGCAATTGCGGCTGGTTGTTCAGGGCGATGCCGGGGAAGATCAGGCTGCCCAGGCTATTGGCGCCAATCAGGAACGCCAGCGGTGCGGTGCCGACGTTGATTGCCAGGGCCACACGTACGCCACCGATAATGATCGGCACGGCGTTGGGCAATTCGACGCGAAACAGCACCTGGCGTGGGGTCATGCCGATGCCGACGGCGGCTTCCTTCAAGGAACCCTGCACGTTTTTCAGGCCTTCGTAGGTATTGCGCACGATGGGCAGCAAGGAGGCGAGGAACAGGGCGAAGATGGCCGGGCCACTGCCGATGCCGAGGACGCCGAGGGCGATGGCCAGTACGGCCAGGGGAGGGACGGTGTTGCCGATGTTGAAGATCTGCATGAAGCGTTCTGCGCGCCCGACCATATTCGGTCGGCTGAGCAGGATGCCGGCGGGGATCCCTACGATCAGGGCAGCCAGCATGGAGACAAGTACAAGAATCAGGTGAGCTTGCAGGTAAAACAACAAATCGTCGCGGTACAGTTCGATCGTGTTGATGCCGATCCAGTGGACCAGCAGGGCCAGGAGAGCGACGACAACCGCTCCTCCTATCAGCCCTTTGCCATAGCGAATAGCCACAGGCGGACTCCTTTTTTCTTTTGTCGGCGAACACATTTCCGAGCGGCAATGCCATTCCTGGCTGTCGGCGAATATGTTCGCGAAAAGCAGCTCGCCGATACCGGCAACGCGGTATGCGATCAAGCCATGAGCGCAGCCTCGTCAGGCTAACTTGCTGATTTTTCAGCCCCTGTTACGAGTGCGGTAGCAGGGGAGTGGACGTCTCTACCTTTTAAAAGGTTCCATACTTGGCAGCATTTAGCCACCCCCAATCGGGTGAACGGTGGTCTGGCTCCCCGGGTTTGCGCTATACTCGCCGCCCTTTTTTGACTCACCTGCCAGGCGATTTCCCATGACCCACCAGGCCGCCGAAGTCGCGAAACGCCGCACTTTCGCCATTATTTCCCACCCCGATGCCGGTAAAACCACCATCACCGAAAAGCTCCTGCTGATGGGCAAGGCGATCGCAGTGGCCGGCACGGTGAAATCCCGCAAATCCGATCGCCATGCCACCTCTGACTGGATGGAGATGGAGAAACAACGGGGTATTTCCATTACCACGTCGGTCATGCAGTTCCCCTATCGCGACCACATGGTCAACCTGCTCGACACCCCGGGCCACGAAGACTTCTCCGAAGATACCTACCGCACCCTGACTGCGGTGGACTCGGCCTTGATGGTCCTCGACGGCGGTAAGGGCGTCGAGCCACGCACCATCGCGCTGATGGACGTGTGCCGCCTGCGTGATACGCCGATCGTCAGCTTTATCAACAAACTCGACCGTGACATCCGCGACCCGATCGAACTGCTGGATGAAATCGAAGCCGTCCTGAAGATCAAGGCCGCGCCGATCACCTGGCCGATTGGCTGCTACCGCGACTTCAAGGGCGTGTACCACCTGGCCGACGACTACATCATTGTCTACACCGCCGGCCACGGTCACGAACGCACCGATGTGAAGATCATCGAGAAACTCGACTCCGATGAGGCCCGCGCCCACCTGGGTGACGAGTACGACCGCTTCGTCGACCAACTGGAACTGGTGCAGGGCGCCTGCCATGAGTTCAACCAGCAGGAATTCCTCGACGGGCAACTGACCCCGGTGTTCTTCGGTACCGCCCTGGGCAACTTCGGCGTCGACCACGTACTGGATGCGGTGGTCAATTGGGCACCGAAACCACTGGCGCGGGTTGCCAACGAGCGTACCGTGGAGCCGGTTGAAGAGAAATTCAGCGGCTTCGTGTTCAAGATCCAGGCGAACATGGACCCCAAGCACCGCGACCGTATCGCCTTTATGCGTATCTGCTCCGGCAAGTACGAAAAAGGCATGAAGATGCGCCACGTACGCACCGGCAAGGATGTACGCATCGGCGACGCCCTGACGTTCTTCTCCTCGGAGCGTGAGCAACTGGAAGAAGCGTTTGCCGGCGATATCATCGGTTTGCACAACCACGGCACCATCCAGATCGGCGACACCTTCACCGAAGGCGAAGCCCTGAGCTTCACCGGTATCCCGCACTTCGCCCCGGAACTGTTCCGCCGCGTACGCCTGCGCGACCCGCTGAAATCCAAGCAGCTGCGCCAAGGTCTGCAGCAATTGGCGGAAGAGGGCGCCACCCAGGTGTTCTTCCCCGAGCGCAGCAACGACATCATCCTCGGCGCCGTGGGTGTGCTGCAGTTCGATGTGGTGGCCAGCCGCTTGAAAGAGGAATACAAGGTCGAATGCTCCTACGAGCCGATCACCGTGTACTCGGCACGCTGGATTGATTGCAGTGACAAGAAGAAGTTGGAGGAGTTCTCCAACAAGGCCGTGGAAAACCTCGCCATCGACGGCGGTGGCCACCTGACCTACCTGGCGCCTACCCGGGTGAACCTGGCGTTGATGGAAGAGCGCTGGCCGGATGTGAAATTCCGTGCGACCCGCGAACACCACTAAGGGTTAGCGGTATAAAAAAAGGCGAAGCTGTGATGGCTTCGCCTTTTTTTGCGGTAGATTACCGGGTGTTGGGGCCAACTTTAAGTTGTTTAAGGGACAGTTCAGCACCGGCCATTAGCGTTTCAACTTGTGCGGCTATTGCATCCTTGACAATGGCTTCGCCCACATCAGTGATTTCCTGGTCCTTTATGTAGTTCAGGCTCAAAAACAATAAGTGCATGGCAACATCCATCGAACTTTGAAATGCCAGCAATGTATTGTTTTTCCCCAGTTCATCGACCACCCTTCCCCAACGCAGGTCGGATTCAACCTGCAAGGCCTTGAACTCCATCAGCGACACGTCGCCGTCCTCGTAGATATCAGACAGCAGCTTTTTCAGAGATTTTGAAATTTCTCTCATGACAGTTCTCGCAAAGAATATAGGAAGTTGTAGCTGGCGGACTTTATTCTTCTGAGATTGCGTTGCGCAATTGCGGAAACATGGTAGTTACAAGTTGCAGAAAGTTTGCCTTGGTGGTGGGCGGCAGTACTGTTTTTAATGTCGGACTTGTCGTTGGTTTGCTCGCGAATAAACGGTAATTGCTAGTACTTAATTAAAGGTAACACCCACTGGTGGCGAGGGGATTTGTCCCCTCGCCAAAGTGTCCAGACACAGCTGACTATTCAAAAACCTTCAACGGCATGGCCCTTAGAACGAAGCCGTCACCGACGCAAAGTAAGCCCGACCCGGTTCGTTATACGTCTGGGCACCGGCATCGTCAGCATTGCCTTTGCGATACAGGCGCTTGTCCAGCAGGTTCTCGATACCTACGCGCACACTCAGGTTCTTGGTGAACTCGTAGCCGCTGCTCAACCCCATCAAACCGTACGGGTCCACATCCTGTTGGGCGCTGCGATCATAGCGGTTGGCGCTGCGGGAGTTGAGGGTCGGCGCCTCCTGCTTGCCGTAGTAGGTGCCGCTGACCTGGAACGACAGCTTGTCGGTGGCCTGCCAGTCCAGGGTGGTGTTGACCGTGTACTTGGGAATGACACTCAGCGGTTCGCCGGTGTCCTTGTCCTTGGAGTCGATCATGTAGGTCAGGTTGGTGTTCCAGTCCAGGTCGTCGCGCAGGGTCATGAACAGGTTGCCCTCGACCCCCTGCACCAGTGCCGCCCCGCTGTTTTCCCACTCCAGCACGCGGCGCCCGCCGTCCAGGCGGTAGGCGGCGGTGTTGCTGGCGTTGATTTTGTTCTTGTAGTCATTACGGAAGTAGGTCGCGCTGGTGCGCCAAGTGCCTTTGTCATAGGCCAGGCCGATTTCCTTGTTGACGCTGATTTCCGGTTTCAGGTCCGGGTTACCCACCAGGTAGCAGCCGCCGGAGTTGGCTTCGCTGGCGTTGCAACCGTTGCCACGGCTGTACAGCAAGTAGTTGGGGTTGGACTGGTACAGGTTGGGCGTCTTGTAGGCGCGGGCAATACCGCCCTTGAGGCTTAGCTCATCGGTCAGTTGGTGCGAGGCGTTGAGGCTCGGGCTCCAGTTGCCGCCGTACTCTTCATGATCGTCGTAGCGCAGGCCGGGGGTGATGATGGTCTTGCTGCCGACTTCGATGTTGTCCTCGGCGAACAGCGCATAGCTGGAGGCCGTGGTCTTGGTGCTGCTGCGGCTCATCCCCGGAATGCTCGGTACGCCACCTGTGCCAGGGTCGTAGCTTTGTGGGCGCAGCGACCCCGGATCGTTCATCGACTCGTAGAGGTATTCGCTGCCCAGGGTCAGCACCTGCTCGGTGCCGAAACTCAGGGGCAGGTTGACCTCGGCCGTGGCCCGGGTGTTGCGCAGCCGCGATTCGAAACGGCCAGCGGTGGCGGAGGGCGCGCCCTCGCCGGAACCCGCCAGGCCTTCGTTGAGGCGTGCGTTGCGGGTCAGGTCGTGGCTCAGCGATGCCATGGTCGAGCCCCAGTCGAACTCGCCACGGTGGGTGGCGGAGAAACTGCTGCGCTGGATCACGCTGGTTTCCTTGCCGACCAGGCTGTTCACGAATACACCGCCGCCGTTGAGCATGGTGTCGCCGGCGAAGATATTGCCCTGACGGCTGTAGCTGGCTTCCACGTCCAGGGTCTGCTCGGGGGTGAATTGCCAACTGAGCAAACCGTTGACGTCCTTGTTGCGCACACCCTCGCGGCCGGCGACAAGCGAGTCTGCGCTAGCCTGCTCGGCCTGGTTGATGGTGGAGTCATCGGCATCGGTCTTGTTCAGGCCGCCATACACCCGGAACGCCAAGGTGTCGCTCAACGGGCCGCTGAGGTTGAAGTTGGTGCGTTTGCTCATGCCTTCGGCATCGTCTTCGGGCAGTGACACGTAGGTGGTCAGCGAGCCGTGCAACTGGTCGGTGGGGCGCTTGGTGATGATGTTGATCACCCCGCCCATGGCCCCGGAGCCGTAGCGAGCAGCCGCCGGGCCACGCAGGATTTCAATGCGTTCGACTTCTTCGGCCGGCACCCAGTTGGTTTCGCCACGGGTATCACGGTCGCCGCTCCAGCCGTAGCGCACGGCGTTGCGCGAGGTCGAGGGCTTGCCATCGATCAGGATCAGGGTGTTTTCCGGGCCCATGCCGCGCAGGTCGATCTGGCGGTTGTTGCCTCGGCTGCCGCTGGAGCTGTTGCCACTGAGGTTGACGCCCGGTTCACGGCGGATGATGTCCGACAGGTCGTTGGTCGGCGGGCGTTTCTTGATGTCTTCGGCGGTGATGATCGACACGCCGGGGGCTTGTTTGAGTTCTTCGGCAGCGGTGCCCAGGATTCGTGTTTCGCTCAACTCCAGGGCTTGGGAGGTGCCGTCGACGGGCAGGTCGGTAGCGGCTACCGGCACTTTGCCGTGTTCTCTTTCCAAGGTATCCGCCAGCAGTGCGGGAGACGAAAGGGCGGCGATAAACGCCAGGGAGAAATGGCTGAGCCTGAATCGAGGTGACATGTCCGCAGAATCCTTTAGGGAAGGTGGCAACTGAGCGAGATGCACCAGAACTGCCTTCCAGCAGGATTCGGCGCCCTCTGTGCGCCGGAATGCTAGTCATTATCAAATACAAGTAAATGTCATTTACAACTTTTACACTTTGCTAAAAACAAAAAAGCCCCTCCCGCCAGACTGATGCGCAATCTGGCGGGAGAGGCTGTACAACGCTGTATCGCCCTGTGGGAGAGGGCTTGTGTGGGATAGGGCTTCGCACTGTCAGTTAAACCGCGCTGATGCTATCGCGGGCAAGCCCGCTCCCACACAAGCCCACCCCTACAGGGGGTTAGGCCACGAACTGCTCCGCGTGATGGCAAGCCACTTGGCGGTTGTCCAGTTCGCGCAGCAGCGGCTCTTCACTGCTGCAGCGCTCGGTGGCATACGGGCAGCGCTTATGGAACGCGCAGCCGGAGGGCGGGTTAAGCGGGTTGGGCAGCTCGCCGACGATCTTGATCTTCGGCTTGTTCGGGTCCGGGTGAATGGTCGGAGTGGCCGACAGCAGCGCCTGGGTGTAAGGGTGCAGCGGGCGCTCGTAGATGTCGTTCTTCGCGCCCATTTCCACCGGGCGACCGAGGTACATCACCATCACGTGGTCGGCAACGTGTTGCACCACCGCCAGGTTGTGGGAAATGAACACGTAGGCCGTGTTGTACTGCTGCTGCAGGTCCATAAACAGGTTGAGCACCTGGGCCTGGATCGACACGTCGAGGGCCGAGGTCGGTTCATCCGCCACCAGCACCTTGGGTTGCAGCATCATGGCGCGGGCCAGGGCAATGCGCTGGCGCTGGCCACCGGAGAACATGTGCGGGTAACGCTGATAATGCTCAGGGCGCAGGCCCACTTGCTTCATCATCGCCTGCACTTTTTCGCGGCGTTCGGCGGCGGACAGGTTGGTGTTGATCAACAGCGGCTCGCCCAGTTGATCACCGACTTTCTGCCGCGGATTCAACGAGGCATAGGGGCTCTGGAACACCATCTGCACGTCTTTGCGCAGTTGTTTGCGCTGGGCCTTGTCGGCGCCAGCGACTTCCTGGCCGGCGATTTTCAACGAGCCGGACGACGGCTCTTCAATCAGCGTCAGCGCGCGGGCCAGGGTGGATTTGCCACACCCCGACTCACCCACGACGGCGAGGGTCTTGCCGGCTTCCAGCTCGAACGACACGCCATTGAGGGCGCGCACGGTGGCGTGGCCCTTGAACAGGCCACGGGACACTTCGTAGTGACGGGTCAGGTCGCGGGCGGTAAGAACGACGGCCATTACGCCACCTCCTGGTTCAAGGGGTAGAAGCAGCGCACAAGGCTGTGGGCTTGCGGGTCCAGGGTCGGACGGGTCTGGCGGCAGCTGTCCTGCACATACGGGCAGCGTGGCGACAACAGGCAGCCTTGCGGGCGGTCATACCGACCGGGGACGATGCCCGGCAAGGTCGACAGACGGGCGGCGCCCATGCTGTGTTCCGGGATCGCCGCCAGCAACGCTTCGCTGTACGGGTGCGCCGGCACGTCGAACAAGCCGGGCACCTGGCCGACTTCCACCGCTTGGCCGGCGTACATCACGCACACGCGCTGGGCAGTTTCCGCGACGACTGCGAGGTCGTGGGTGATCAGCACCAGGCCCATGTTCTGTTCTTTTTGCAGAGCCAGCAGCAGTTCCATGATCTGCGCCTGGATGGTCACGTCCAGGGCGGTGGTGGGTTCGTCGGCGATCAGCAGCTTTGGTTCGCCGGCAATCGCCATGGCAATTGCCACACGCTGGCTCATGCCGCCGGACAGTTGGTGCGGGTAGGCATCCATACGGCTGGAGGCGCCAGGGATTTCGACCTTTTCCAGCAGTTCAATGGCCCGCTTGCGCGCTTGCTTGCCGGACATTTTCAGGTGCAGGCGCAGTACTTCTTCAATCTGGAAGCCCACGGTGTAGCTGGGGTTCAGCGCGGTCATCGGGTCCTGGAACACCATCGCCAGGTCTTTGCCGACGATCTGCCGGCGCTGGCGATTGCTCAGCTTGAGCATGTCCTTGCCGTCGAAGGTCAGCGAGTCGGCGGTGACGATGCCGGGATGCTCGATCAGGCCCATCAGCGCCATCATGGTCACGGACTTACCCGAACCCGACTCGCCAACGATGGCCAACACTTCGCCTTTGTCCACGGACAGGTCGAGGCCATCGACCACCGGCACAGCGGTTTTGTCGCCGAAGCGCACATTGAGATTCTTGATTTCTAGCAGTGACATGGGAATCTCCTCACGCGGCATTCTTGAGTTTCGGGTCCAGCGCATCGCGCAGGCCGTCGCCCATCAGGTTGATTGCCAGCACGCTGAGCAAAATGGTCAAACCAGGCAGGCTCACGACCCACCAGGCACGTTCGATGTAGTCACGGGCCGAAGCCAGCATGGTGCCCCACTCAGGTGTCGGCGGTTGCACGCCAAGGCCGAGGAAGCCCAGGGCGGCGGCATCGAGAATCGCCGAGGAGAAGCTCAAGGTGGCCTGCACGATCAACGGCGCCATGCAGTTGGGCAGTACGGTCACGAACATCAGGCGCGGCAGGCCGGCACCGGCCAGGCGTGCGGCGGTCACGTAGTCACGGTTGAGCTCGCCCATCACCGCCGCGCGGGTCAGGCGCACATAGGACGGCAGCGACACAATGGCAATCGCGATCACGGTGTTGATCAGGCCAGGGCCGAGGATGGCGACAATCGCCACGGCCAGCAGCAGCGACGGCAGGGCCAGCATGATGTCCATCAAACGCATGATGGTTGGGCCGAGCAAGCGCGGGAAGAACCCGGCGAACAGGCCTAGCAGGATCCCCGGGATCAGCGACATCACCACCGACGACAAACCGATCAGCAACGATAGGCGTGAGCCCTGGATCAGGCGCGACAGCAGGTCGCGGCCCAGTTCGTCGGTGCCCAGCAAAAACTGGATCTGCCCACCTTCCAGCCACGACGGCGGGGTCAGCAGGAAGTCGCGGTATTGCTCGCTCGGGTTATGGGGCGCCACCCAGGGGGCGAAGATCGCGCAGAACACGATCAGCAACATAAACAGCAGGCCGGCAACCGCGCCCTTGTTCTTGGAGAAGGCTTGCCAGAATTCTTTGTAAGGCGACGGGTACAGCAGGCTTTGATCGACT
Source organism: Pseudomonas sp. WS 5410 (assembly GCF_012985645.1). NCBI lineage: Bacteria > Pseudomonadati > Pseudomonadota > Gammaproteobacteria > Pseudomonadales > Pseudomonadaceae > Pseudomonas > Pseudomonas sp. WS 5410. The sequence goes on from NZ_JAAQWS010000002.1 coordinate 290,453, forward strand.
GCTGACACTTGAGTAGGTGTGGTCATGGTCATGATCTCAGCGCTGGTGACGGATGCGTGGGTTGGCGAAGCCGTAGAGGATATCCACCACGAAGTTCACCAGGATCACCAGACAGGCGATCAGCAGGATGCCGTTTTGCACCACCGGGTAGTCCCGCGCGCCAATGGCTTCGATCAGCCATTTGCCGATGCCGGGCCAGGAGAAGATGGTTTCGGTCAAAACCGCACCGGCCAGCAGTGTGCCGACTTGCAGGCCCACCACTGTCAGCACCGGGATCAGCGCGTTACGCAGGCCGTGCACGAACACCACGCGCGCCGGCGACAGGCCCTTGGCCTTGGCGGTACGGATGTAGTCTTCGCGCAGCACTTCAAGCATCGAGGAACGGGTCATCCGCGCAATCACTGCCAGCGGGATGGTGCCCAGTACGATGGCCGGCAGGATCAGGTGGTGCAGGGCATCCCAGAATGCGTCCGGCTCGTCGGCCAGCAGGGTGTCGATCAGCATGAAACCGGTGCGCGGCTCGATGTCGTAGAGCAGGTCGATACGCCCGGAAACCGGGGTCCAGCCCAGGCTCACCGAGAAGAACATGATCAGGATCAGGCCCCACCAGAAGATCGGCATCGAATATCCCGCCAGGGAGATGCCCATCACCCCATGGTCGAACAGGGATCCTCGCTTGAGTGCCGCGATCACCCCGGCCAATAGCCCGAGGATGCCGGCGAACAACAGGGCGGCCATGGACAGTTCCAGGGTCGCGGGGAACAGGGCGCTGAACTCGGTCCAGACGCTGGTGCGGGTGCGCAGGGATTCGCCGAGGTCGCCCTGGGCGAGCTTGCCGACGTAGTCCAGGTATTGCGCATACAAGGGTTTGTTCAAGCCAAGGCGTTCCATTGCCTGGGCGTGCATCTCGGGGTCAACCCGCCTTTCGCCCATCATGACTTCTACGGGGTCGCCAGGGATCATGCGAATCAACGCAAAAGTCAGCAACGTGATGCCGAAGAACGTGGGGATCAATAACCCCAATCGGCGGGCAATAAAACTAAACATCGTGTTGTCTACCTCAATCAGCCGGTTAGGCAGGTCCGGCTCCGTCAACGTCGACGGAACCGGGCGTCTCTTATTACTTCACCTGGGTGGTGGCGAAGTTATTGTTGGTCAGGGGGCTTTGGGTATAACCCTCGACGTTCTTGCGCATGGCGGTGAACATTTTCGGGTAGGCCATGGGGATCCATGGTTGGTCCTTGTCGAAAACGACCAGCGCTTGTTCATAGAGTGCGGCGCGTTCGGCGGGTTCAGCCACGGCGCGGGCCTTGTCGATCAAGCCCTGAAACTCTTGGTTACACCAGCGGGCGTAGTTTTCGCCGTTTTTAGCGGCATCGCAACTCAGGTTGGGCGTGAGGAAGTTGTCTGGGTCGCCGTTGTCTCCGGCCCAGCCGGCGGAAACCATGTCGTGTTCGCCGGCTTTGGCGCGCTTGAGCATTTCGCCCCACTCCATGACCCTGATATTGACCTTCAGGCCAATCTTCGCCAGATCCGCCTGCATGCGCTGGGCGCCGAGCATCGGGTTGGGGTTGGTCGGGCCGCCGCCGTTGCGGGTGAACAGGGTGAATTCGGTGCCTTCCGGCACGCCGGCTTCCTTGAGCAGGGCACGGGCCTTGTCCAGGTCACGGGGCGGGTTTTTCAGCTGGTCGTTGAAGCCCAGCAGGGTCGGCGGGTACGGGCCGGTGGCGTCGATGGCATTGCCTTTGCCGTACAGGGATTCGTTATAGCCCTGTTTGTCGAACGCGATGTTGATCGCGTGGCGCACCCGCGCGTCGCTCATGTACTTGTGGGTGGTGTTCATGGCGGTGTAGGCGGTGGTCATCGCCGCCAGTTCCGCGACCTTCAGGTTTGGATCGGCCTTGATACTCGGCAGGTCGTCAGGCTTTGGATACAGCGCGATCTGGCACTCATTGGCCTTGAGCTTTTGCAGGCGCACGTTGTTATCCACCGCGATGGCCAGGATCAGCGGGTCGGCGGGCGGCTTGCCACGGAAGTATTCCGGGTTGGCCTTGAAGCGCACCTGGGCATCTTTCTGGTAGCGGGTAAAAATAAACGGGCCGGTGCCGATCGGCTTGCTGTTGAGCTCGCCGGTCTTGTTGGCGGCCAGCAGTTTGTCGGCGTATTCGGCGGAGTGGATGGCGGTGAAGGGCATCGCGACATCGGCCAGGAACGGGGCTTCGGGGCGGGTCAGGGTGAAGACCACGGTGTGGTCATCGGTCTTCTCGACGCTTTTGAGCAGTTCCTTGAAACCCATGCTTTCGAAATAGGGGAAACCGGTGGTGGACTTGTTGTGCCACGGATGTTTCGGGTCCAGTTGACGCTGGAAGCTCCAGAGCACGTCGTCGGCATTCAGGTTGCGCGTGGGCTTGAAGTAGTCGGTGGTGTGGAACTTGATGTCATCACGCAGGTGGAAGGTATAGGTCAGGCCGTCTTCACTGATGTCCCACGATTTGGCGAGTGCGGGCCTGATTTCAGTAGTGCCGGGCTTGAAGTCCACCAGGCGGTTGAACATGGTTTCGGCCGCAGCATCGGCGGTGACGGCCGTGGTGTACAGGACCGGGTCGAAGCCTTCCGGACTGGCTTCGGTGCAGACCACCAGCGGCTTGGCCGAAATGCCCAGGGCCACACTCAGCAGTGCAGCGGTCATGGCGGCTTGTAACGGGAGCATTTTCATTGAAGAGCCCTCTGCAAACGATTCAACCACACAAATGTAGACGGCAGGCTCGTCCTGAGCCTGCCGCTTACCTGGCGCTAATTAAAGGATGTTGAATGGGATGGTGGTGACCAGGCGGAATTCCTTGACGCTGCCGTCAGATTGGAACTCGCTGCCACGGTGTTCGACGTAGGTCGCACGGATAGCAGTGGCCTTGAGCGGGCCGCTCTGGATCGCATAACCGGCGCCTACACCGTATTCCTGGTGTTTCTCGCCGTCTTGAGTCTCGATACCGGTGTAGGCGTAAGCACCATTGCGGTTACCCGTGTAATGGGTACCGTCGATGCCCCAGCCACGTGCCGAGTAGATGTTGAACTTCAGGCCCGGCACGCCGTATTCGGCCATGTTGATACCGTAGGCAATCTGGAAAGACTTCTCGTTCGGACCGTTGAAGTCCGAGGTGAGGGAGTTGGCCAGGTAGATGCCGTTGGTTTCGTGCAGGTAGTCGAAGTACTCGTTACCGTTAACTTCCTGGTAGGAGAAGGTCAGGCTGTGAGCCTGGTGCGCCAGGCCCAACGACAGCGAGTAAGTATCGTTGTCGATTTCGCCCATCAGCTTCTTGCCTTCGTCCACGGTCTTGTAATAGTTCAGGCCGGTGGTCAGGGACAGTACCTGGCTATCGCCCAGCTCGTGGGTCGCGCCGAAGTAGTACTGGTTCCAGAAGTCCTTGACGTTGGCGCCGAAGAAGCTGGTTTTCAGGCTTTTGAACGGCTGGTAGTTGGCACCCAGGGTGTAGACCTTGTCGGTGGTCGCGCTGCGGGCGCCTTGTTGGCTGTACTCGCTACGGAACTTCGACAGGCTCTGTTCGGTACGTGGGGAAACGCGGTCGAACACGCCACCCTGGAACGACAGGTTGCTGAATTCTTCGCTGTTGAAACTCACACCTTGAAAGCTCGACGGCAGTGCGCGGTTGCCGATGGTGTCGACAATCGGCGTGCTGAAGTTCTGACGGCCAGCGGTCAGGGTCGTGTTGGATACACGAAATTGCACGTTGGCCAGGCCCAGCTTGCTCCACTGATCAACAGGGTCACCGTTGGAGTGGCCCAGGGTCCGGTTGGAACTCCCCTTTACATCGCGTCGGCTGCGATCGAGGGCCACGACGTTGTAGAGCGCGACTTCGGCCTTGACGCCCACGGTACCTTCGGTGAAGCCCGAGCTGGCGTTGAGGATAGTGCCCTGTACCCAGTTGGTACGGTTACGGTCGGTCAGGGTTTTGCCATGCTTCTGGTATTTCCATGAGCCGCCCCGGTACAGGCTTTCGTGGGAGTACCAGTTACGCGTCTGACCACCCAGGCTGAAGTCTTCGATAAAGCCCTTGGCTTCGCTTTGGGCGCTGGCGCCGGCCAGTGTGGTCGGCACGAATTCCTGGCTTGCAGGTTCGGCGTAAGCGGTCGCGGTGATGCTGCTGATGGCCATGGCCAGTAGCACTTTGCTGCTTAGTTTCATGGGTGGAGCTCCTTTGGTTCTCTTTTTTTTATGCCGGCCTTATTAGGTGAACCGGCTATTGGGTGTGTAACTCTTCAAGCATCTGCAAACGTTTGCTGTAGGACATTTCGCGAATTACAGCTGCACGTTTGCGGCAGAGCCAACTTCGCTCTGCGCATCCGGTTATTTTCTTATGGGGTGATACTGACGCCCGAGAACACGTTGCGGCCGAAGGGGCTGACTTTGAAACCTTCGACCTTGGTGCTTAACGGCTGGTTGACCGTCGAGTGGGCGACAGGCGTGATCGGCACCTGTGTTTTAAGCAGTTGCTGCGCCTGTTTGTACAGAACAGTCCGTTGTTCACGGTCGGTGACGACCTTGGCTTGCTTGATCAGCTTGTCGTACGCCGGGTCACACCACATTGAGTAGTTGTTCCCGCCGATGGCGTCGCAGCTGTAGAGGGTGCCCAGCCAGTTGTCCGGGTCACCGTTGTCGCCGGTCCAACCAATCAGGCTGACATCGTGCTCGCCGTTTTTGGTGCGCTTGATGTACTCGCCCCACTCATAGCTGACGATCTTGACCTTGAGGCCAATCTTGGCCCAGTCGCTTTGCAGCATCTCGGCCATCAGCTTGGCGTTGGGGTTGTACGGGCGCTGGACCGGCATGGCCCACAGGGTGATCTCGGTGCCCTCCTTGACGCCGGCCGCCTTGAGCAATTCCTTGGCTTTTTCCGGGTTGTAGGCGGCGTCCTTGATGCTGTCGTCATAGGACCACTGGGTCGGCGGCATGGCGTTGACCGCCAGTTGCCCCGCGCCCTGGTACACGGCATTGAGGATGCTCTGCTTGTTCACCGCCATGTCCAGGGCCTGGCGCACTTCGAGCTGATCGAAGGGTTTGTGCCGCACGTTATAGGCGATGTAGCCGAGGTTGAAGCCGGGTTTGGTCAGCAGTTGCAGGTTCGGGTCGGCCTTGAGCGCGTCGACATCGGCGGGGCGGGGATGCAGGGTGACCTGGCATTCATTGGCCTTGAGCTTCTGCACGCGTACCGAGGCGTCGGTGTTGATGGCGAAAATCAGTTGGTCGAGCTTGACCTTGCTCGGGTCCCAGTAGTTTTTATTGCCGGCGAAACGGATCTGCGAATCCTTCTGGTAACGCTGGAACACGAACGGCCCGGTGCCGATCGGCTTCTGGTTGATATCGCTGGGTTTGCCGGTCTTGAGCAGTTGCTCGGCGTATTCGGCCGAGAGGATCGCGGCGAAGCTCATGGCGATGTTCTGGATAAACGCGGCATCCACCGTGTTCAGGGTCATTACCACGGTATGCGGGTCGGTTTTCTCGACCTTGGCGATGTTCTTGTTCAGGCTCATCCCGTTGAAGTACGGAAACTCGGTGGGGTAGGCCTTGCGAAACGGGTGGTTGGCGTCAAGCATGCGGTTGAAGGTGAACAGCACGTCATCGGCGTTGAAATCCCGTGTCGGCTTGAATTCCTTGTTGCTGTGGAACTTCACCCCTTCGCGCAAGTGGAAGGTGTAGGTCAGGCCGTCTGGCGAGATATCCCACTTGGTAGCCAGCCCTGGTACGACGCCGGTTTCACCCTTTTCGAACTCAACCAGGCGGTTGTAGATCGGCTCGGCCGCATCGTTGTCGGTGGCGGTGGTGTACTGCGCAGTATCGAACCCGGCCGGGCTGCCTTCGGAGCAGAACACCAGGCTTTTCTTTTCGGCAGCCTGGCCCATCGAAGCGACGGCCAACAGGCTGGTACCCAATATCGCGGATAGAACGGTGGTATGGCGCATGACGGTCCCCAATCCATGTTTATCGTTTTCGTCAGTGAACAATCACCACGCCTTACCTGGCATGGAGAAAGCACTGCTCCCATCCACAGCAAATGCCGTATCGGAACTGCGCGTTTGCCTACCTCGACGTTAGGGAACGAGGGCAGGGCGGTAAATGCGCCGAACCGGACAGACCTTGTAGGTATCGGACGTAACCTGCGCAGTTAGCTGCTGTAGGACGGCAGCCCATGCGGGGGTAGTTCGATTCCTAGGATCTGGGCGGATGCAATAACGGCGACGTTATGAAACGTCGCCGCTAGAGATCACTACTTGCTGACGCTCACCCCGTAGAAGGAATTCAAGCCAAATGGGCTGATCTTGAAGTCCTGCACGTTGTTGCGCATGGGTTGATACACCGTCGAGTGCGCGATAGGTGTCATGGGCACTGCATCTTTGAGGACGTGTTGCGCCTGTTTGTACAGTTCGGTGCGCTTGGCGACGTCCGATGTGGCCTTGGCTTCTTTCACGATGCCGTCGAATTTCTTGTCACACCATTTGGAGAAGTTGTTGCCGGCCAGGGAGTCGCAGCCAAACAGCACGTTCAGCCAGTTGTCCGGGTCACCATTGTCACCGCTCCAGCCGATGATCATGGCCTGGTTCTCGCCGCCCTTGGAACGCTTGATGTACTCGCCCCACTCGTAGCTGACGATGTTGACCTTCAAGCCGATCTGCTTCCAGTCGTTCTGCAGCATCTCGGCCATCAGCTTGGCGTTGGGGTTGTACGGACGCTGGACCGGCATGGCCCACAAGGTGATCTCGGTGCCTTCCTTGACGCCGGCCTCCTTGAGCAGTTCCTTGGCCTTGGCCACATCGTGCGGGACGTCCTTGATGGTGTCGTCATAGGACCATTGGGTCGGCGGCATGGCGTTGACCGCCAGTTGGCCTGCGCCCTGGTACACCGAGTCGATGATCTGCTGCTTGTTGACCGACATGTCCAGCGCCTGGCGTACGCGCAGGTCGGCCAGGGGGTTGGCGGCCGTCTGGCCCTTGAGCACTGGCATGACGTTGTAGGCGATATAACCCAGGTTGAAACCGGCCTGGTGCGGCAGTTTAAGGGTTTTGTCCTCGCCCAGGGCCTTGAGGTCGGCCGGACGCGGGAAGAGGGTGACCTGGCATTCATTCTTCTTGAGTTTCTGCACACGCACCGACGGGTCGGTGGTGATGGCGAAGATCAGGTTGTCGATCTTCACGTCTTCAGGCTTCCAGTAATCCTTGTTGCCGGTGAAGCGGATGTTGGAGTCTTTCTGGTAGCTCTTGAACACGAACGGACCAGTGCCGACCGGCTTCTGGTTGATGTCCTGGGGCTTGCCGTCCTTCAACAGTTGGGCGGCGTATTCGGCCGACTGTACCGAGGCGAAGCTCATGGCCAGGTTCTGGATAAACGCGGCGTCCACGGTGCCAAGGGTGAACTTGACGGTGTGGTCGTCGATTTTCTCGATGTTCTTGATGTTGGTGTCCATCCCCATGTCCGTGAAGTACGGGAACTCGGTGGGGTAGGCCTTACGGAATGGATCGTCTTTATTGATCATCCGGTTGAAGGTGAAGAGCACGTCGTCGGCGTTGAATTCACGAGTCGGCTTGAAATACGGCGTGGTGTGGAACTTGACCCCTTCGCGCAGGTGGAAGGTGTAGGTCAGGCCGTCTTCGGATACATCCCACTTGGTGGCCAGGCCAGGAATCACGGCGGTGCCGCCGCGCTCGAACTGGCTGAGCCGGTTGAACATGGTTTCGGCCGAAGCATCGAAGTCTGTTCCGGTAGTGTACTGGCCTGGGTCGAAACCGGCCGGGCTCCCTTCGGAGCAGAACACCAGATTAGTCGCCGCCTGGGCGAAAGGTGCAGCGGCCATTAAACTGGCGCTGACTAAAAACGGAATGACTGCGTGTTTAAGCATGTTGGCCTCATGATTTGTTGTCATTTTTGGAATTGAGGGCGACCTCGTGAGTCGGCCTGCGGATACTTATGCAGGCCCCATACCCAATGCAAGACGTTGAGAGGCAACAAGCGGCAAAGAGTGGTACGAACGTACAGGAATGTCGCATTCATATAATTTTCGACACGAAACTGTACTTTTGAGGGCTTTTTTCGGTGCGTGGAGTGCACCGAATAAGTCCAACCGAGGTGTCTGGCGCACCCGGTTGGGGCATAGTTGTTACTTATTCAGACTTACGCCGTAGAACGGTGTCAGGCCAAACGGGCTGATCTTGAAGTCCTGGACCTCCTTGCGCAGTGGCTGGAAAACCGTCGAGTTCGCAATAGGCGTTATAGGTACTTGATCCTTAAGTATTTTTTGCGCCTGTTGATACCACTTTATGCGTTCGTCACGGTCACTGCTGAGCTTGGCCTTCTGCACCAGTTGGTCGTACTGCGGGTTACACCATTTTGCATAGTTGCTGCCCTTGACCGCGGCACAACTGTAGAGCACGCCCAGCCAGTTATCCGGGTCGCCGTTGTCGCCGGTCCAGCCGTAGATCATCACATCGTGCTCGCCGTTTTTTGCGCGCTTGATGTATTCGCCCCACTCATAGCTGACGATATTGGCGGTGATCCCGACTTTGGCCCAATCCTGCTGGATCATCTGCGCCGACATTCGCGCGTTGGGATTGGAGGCGCGCTGCACGGTCATCGCCCACAAATTGATGGTGGTACCTGGTGCAACCCCTGCTTCTTTTAGTAGCGCCCGGGCCTTGGCAGGGTCGTGCGGTGCGTCCTTGATGCTGGGGTCATAAGACCACTGGGCAGGCGGCAGTGCGTTCTGCGCCAATTGCCCGGCACTTTGGTACACCGCCTGGATAATCGCCGGCTTATCGATGGCCATGTCCAGGGCCTGGCGCACCTTGAGCTGGTCCAGCGGCGGATGGGTCACGTTATAGGCCAGAAAGCCCAGGTTGAAGCCCGCCTGCTGCTGCACGCGCAGGTTTGGATCCTGCTTCATCACCTCGATATCCGAGGGGCGCGGATAGCCGCTGACCTGGCATTCGCCGGCCTTGAGCTTTTGTAGGCGCGACGCGGCGTCCGGGGTGATCGCAAACACCAGGCTGTCGAGTTTCACATCCTCAGGCTTCCAATAGTTTTTATTGGCGACGTAGCGAATCTGCGAGTCCTTCTGGTAGCGCTTGAACACAAACGGCCCGGTGCCGATCGGTTTCTGGTTGAGATCGGCGGCCTTGCCGTCTTTAAGCAACTGCGCCGCGTACTCGGCCGATTGCACGGACGCAAAGCTCATGGCCAGGTTCTGCACGAAAGCGGCATCGACGTTATTGAGGTTGAAGCGCACGCTGTGCTCGTCGAGCTTTTCCACACTTTTGATCGTGGTATTCAGGCCCATATCGGTGAAGTACGGCGACTCGGACGGGTAGGCCTGACGGAATGGATGGTTGGCGTCCAGCAGGCGCTGGAAAGTGAACAGCACATCGTCGGCATTGAAGTCGCGGCTCGGGGTGAAGTACTCGGTGCTGTGGAACTTGACCCCGTCGCGCAGGTGAAAGGTGTAGGCCAGGCCGTCCTTGGACACCTCCCAACGGGTCGCCAGGCCCGGCTCGACTTCGGTCCCGCCGCGCTTGAACTGGGTCAGGCGGTTGAACACGGTTTCGGCCGAGGCATCAAAATCGGTGCCGCTGGTGTACTGGCTCGGATCGAACCCGGCGGGGCTGGCTTCGGAGCAGTAGACCAGGGTGCTTGCCGCCTGGGCCGTGGGCATGCACGCCAGCAGGCTGGCAACGAGGAGGAGCGGCTTGAAGACAGTTCTATCCATGGTGACCCCTGAAATGGCAGGTAAACAACGGCCAAAAAAACGGCGGTCACCGAGGTTACCGCCGTTGTGGGTCATCAGGTAAGGCTTATGGCATCTGTACTTCAATCACCCCGTCGGCGCTCATGCTGACCTGGCTGGTGCCGGCCTCGACCTCAGGTGTCGGCGCCGAATCCATTGCTGCTGCCTTCATCATCATCCCGCCATTTCGCGCGTACGGCATTGGGTAGCCGTTGGTATTGAAGTTCAGGTTGACGATCTTGTAGCCCTTGCCGCCGAGTGCATCGGTGGCCAGTTGGGCGCGGGCCTTGAACGCGGCGACCGCATCCTTGAGCAACGCGTCTTCGCTGGACTTGCGCGTGGCGTCGGCGATGGCGAAGTCCATATTGTCCATTTTCAGGGTGTTGAGCAGCTCGCCGGTGAGCTTGGACAGCGCCGGGAAGTCCGCGCTTTCCAGACGCAGTTCGGCGCGCTCGCGCCAGCCGGTGATCTTCTGGTTCTTGTTGTCGTAGATCGGATAGCTGTTGCGGCTGCCCTGGCGCAGGGTCACGCCTTTTACTTCGCGAGCTTCGCCCAGCGCCTTGTTCATGATGGTTGTGACTTCGGCGGCGAGCTTGGCCGGGTCAGTATTTTGCGACTCGGTGTAGAGGGTGACGATCATCTTGTCACGGGCCACTTCCTGGCTGACTTCGGCCCGCAGGGAAATCTGGTTGTAGTGCAGTTGATCGGCGGCCAGCGCGGGCAGGCTGGCAATGCTGCCAACGCTGAGGGCAATAAGGGCGGCACTGCGAGTGAAACGTGACATGGAAGCTCCTTGAGGGTGATCGTGTTCGGTAAGACTGTAGACGGGGGATTCGGGTTCGGCGGGTTACAAAATCTCTACATCTGGCGACGATGCCGACGAACGGTCATAAAGCCATGACCTGCGTCAAAGGGCCACAGACTCGCAGACTGTACCGTCGCTTCGTTTATACTTGCTGCGATCCGCCTGGAGCGCTCATCAGGAGAGCTCATGCTCGCCCCCGTAAAACTGACTTCCGCCACTCGCCAGAACCTCTGGCGCCTGACGTTTATCCGCACCCTGGTGCTGGCCGCCCAGGCCGGTTCCGTGGGGCTCGCCTATTGGTTTGAACTGCTGCCGCTGCCTTGGCTGCAACTGTGGGTGACCCTGGCCTTTTCCACGGTGCTGTGTGTGTTCACGGCCATCCGCCTGCGCACCACCTGGCCGGTGACGGAGCTGGAGTACGCGCTGCAACTGGCCTGCGACCTGTTTATCCACAGCGTGTTGCTGTATTTCTCCGGTGGCTCTACCAACCCCTTCGTTTCCTATTACCTGGTACCGCTGACCATCGCTGCCGTGACCTTGCCGTGGCGCTATTCGGTGATCCTGTCGGGGATCGCCCTGGCGCTTTACACCTTGTTGCTGGCGCAGTTCTATCCCCTGGAAACCTTCCCGATTGCCCGGGAAAACCTGCAGATCTACGGCATGTGGCTGAGCTTCGCGCTGTCGGCGGCGGTGATCACCTTTTTTGCCGCGCGCATGGCCGAAGAGCTGCGGCGCCAGGAAGAACTGCGCGCAATCCGCCGTGAAGAGGGCTTGCGTGACCAGCAACTGCTGGCCGTGGCGACCCAGGCCGCCGGTGCGGCCCATGAACTGGGCACGCCGCTGGCAACCATGAGCGTGCTGATCAAGGAAATGCGCCAGGACCATCACGACCCGGCCTTGCAAGACGACTTCGGCGTGTTGCAGGAGCAGGTCAAGCAATGCAAGCAGACCTTGCAGCAACTGGTGCGTGCCGCTGAAGCCAACCGGCGCCTGGCGGTGGATATGCAAGACGTCACCCAGTGGCTGGACGAAGCCCTGAACCGCTGGCACTTGATGCGTCCCGAAGCCAGTTACCGTTTCCACCTGCTGGGGCAGGGCGCAGTGCCGCGTATGGCACCACCGCCGGACCTGACCCAGGCGTTGCTGAACCTGTTGAACAATGCAGCCGACGCCTGCCCGGAAGGGTTGGAAGTGCAGTTGGACTGGGATTGGGAAAACCTCACCATCAGTATTCGCGACCACGGCGCTGGCGTGCCGCTGGCGATTGCCGAGCAGATCGGCAAGCCATTCTTTACCACCAAGGGCAAAGGCTTCGGCCTGGGCCTGTTCTTGAGCAAGGCCAGCGTGACCCGCGCTGGCGGCTCGGTGAAACTTTACCCCCATGAGGAAGGCGGCACGCTCACCGAGCTGCGCCTGCCCCGTGCTGCACGAGGAGACATCGATGAGTGACGAGATCCAAGTCGAAGGCGAAGAACTGCCGCACCTGTTGCTGGTAGATGACGATGCCACCTTTACCCGCGTAATGGCGCGAGCCATGAGCCGTCGCGGGTTTCGCGTCAGCACTGCAGGTTCCGCCGAAGAAGGCCTGGCCATCGCCCAGGCCGACCTGCCGGACTACGCGGCACTGGACCTGAAAATGGACGGTGACTCGGGCCTGGTGCTGCTGCCCAAGCTGCTGGAGCTGGACCCGGAAATGCGCGTGCTGATCCTCACCGGGTATTCGAGCATTGCCACCGCTGTCGAGGCGATCAAGCGCGGTGCCTGCAACTACCTGTGCAAGCCGGCGGACGCCGATGATGTGCTGGCCGCCTTGCTCTCCGAGCATGCCGACCTCGACACCCTGGTGCCGGAAAACCCGATGTCGGTGGACCGCCTACAGTGGGAGCACATCCAGCGCGTGTTGACCGAGCACGAAGGCAATATCTCAGCCACGGCCCGTGCCCTGGGCATGCACCGCCGGACCTTGCAGCGCAAGCTGCAGAAGCGCCCGGTACGGCGCTGAACTACGGTGAGTGGGCTTGTGTGGGAGCGAGCCCGCTCCCACATTGGATCTCCATTGTTCTGCCGATCCAGTTCCAACAAAAAGCCCGGCTGATCATGGATCAGCCGGGCTTTTTGTATTGCTTGAAAACGACTTACTTTTTCAAGCCGTAATGCTCATCCAGCATGCCGGGGGCGTTCGGCGTCTTTGGCGCGTAGTCCCGCGGCGGCTCCTGGTTTTCCCGTGGCGGGGTCAGGCGCTCCCGTGGGGCTTGCGTGGCATCGGAATGCAGCGCGGCCAGCAGACGCTGACGGGTAATATCGTCCAGAGCCAGGCGGTTGGCGCCATCGGCGAGGTGATCCTGTACTTCCTGGTAGCTCTGGGTGAGCTTCTTGACCAGGGTCGCGGTGCTGTTGAAGTGGGTAACAACCTCGTTCTGATAACTGTCAAAACGTTCCTGGATGTCATCCAACTGACGCTGCGTGCGGTTAGGCGCGGCATTCGGCAGGAGGCGAGCAACCAGGAATCCAATGGCGACACCGGCAACCAGGGCAAGAGTCGGCAACAACCAAACTAAGAGCGAGTGTTCCACGAGTCCTTCCTCTATAAACGGCTTTGCTTTACGTTAACGGCTCGGACCTGCGCTGTATACCGCGATTAAGCTCGCAATGATGCCATGCACAGACTTTTAGCTAGACGAGTCGACCCCTTGAGAGGTCACGGAGTTCATTCCTTGCTCATGCGTGAAACCCCTGTTTTGATTGATGGCCCGGTAGGCCAATTGGAAGCCTTGTACCTCGATCACCCCGAGCCACGTGGCCTGGCGCTGATCTGCCACCCCAACCCGGTGCAGGGTGGGACCATGCTCAATAAAGTCGTCTCGACCCTGCAACGTACCGCCCGCGATGCCGGTTTGATTACTTTGCGTTTCAATTACCGTGGCGTCGGTGCCAGCGCGGGTAGCCATGATATGGCCACAGGTGAAGTGGACGATGCCGAAGCCGCCGTAAGCTGGCTGCGTGAAAAACACCCGGACCTGCCCATCACCTTGCTGGGTTTCTCGTTCGGTGGATTTGTTGCCGCCAGTCTCGGCGGGCGCCTGGAAGCCAAGGGCGAAAAACTCGCGCACCTGTTTATGGTGGCTGCGGCCGTCATGCGTTTGCGTGACGAGGACCCGCTTCCACAGGGCTGCCCGCTGACCGTGATCCAGCCGGAAACCGACGAAGTGGTCGACCCGCAGCAGGTCTACGACTGGTCTGCCGCCCTCAAACGCCCCCATGAGCTGCTGAAAGTGGCAGAATGCGGGCACTTTTTTCATGGCAAGCTCACCGATCTCAAGGATCTGGTGCTGCCGCGCCTTTCGAATTGATAGCAGTCTGATAAGCGATTACCCATGACGACTCGTACCCGTATCCTCACCGGCATCACCACCACCGGCACCCCGCACCTGGGCAACTACGCCGGTGCCATCCGCCCGGCGATCCTCGCCAGCCAGGATGCCAATGCCGATTCGTTCTACTTCCTGGCTGACTACCACGCGCTGATCAAGTGCGATGACCCGCAGCGCATCCAGCGCTCGCGTATGGAAATCGCCGCGACCTGGCTGGCCGGTGGCCTGGATGTGAACCGGGTGACCTTCTACCGTCAGTCCGATATCCCGGAAATTCCCGAGCTGACCTGGCTGCTGACTTGCGTCGCGGCCAAGGGCCTGCTCAACCGCGCCCACGCCTACAAGGCCTCGGTGGACAAGAACCTGGAAAACGGCGAAGACCCGGATGCCGGGATCAGCATGGGCCTGTACAGCTATCCGGTGCTGATGGCGGCGGACATCCTGATGTTCAATGCCCATAAGGTGCCGGTCGGCCGCGACCAGATCCAGCACGTGGAAATGGCCCGTGATATCGGCCAGCGCTTCAACCACCTGTTCGGCAAGGGCAAAGAGTTCTTCACCATGCCCGAGGCAGTGATCGAAGAAGGTGTCGCCACCTTGCCGGGCCTGGATGGGCGCAAGATGTCGAAGAGCTACGACAACACCATTCCGTTGTTCACCACCGCCAAGGACATGAAGGACGCGATCTCGCGAATCGTCACCGACTCCCGCGCGCCGGGTGAGGCCAAGGATCCGGATAACTCGCACCTGTTCACCTTGTACCAGGCGTTCGCCACCCCTGAACAGGAACAGCAACTGCGCAGCGAACTGCTCGACGGCCTGGGCTGGGGCGAGGCGAAAAACCGCCTGTTCCAACTGCTGGACGGCCAGTTGGGCGAAGCCCGCGAGCGCTACCATCAATTGATGGCGCGCCCTTCGGACATGGAAGATCTGCTGCTGGTCGGCGCCAAGAAGGCCCGTGCCGTCGCCGGTCCATTCCTGCAGGAGCTGCGGGAAGCCGTGGGCCTGCGCTCGTTCGTCAACCAGGCCACCGAGGCTGCCAGCACCAAGAAGAAGGCAGTCAAGGCCGCGCGGTTTGTCAGCTTCCGTGAAGACGACGGCAGCTTCCGCTTCCGCCTGCTGGCGGCTGACGGCGAGCAACTGTTGTTGTCGCGCAACTTTGCCGATGGCAAGGCGGCGGGCGCTGTCACCAAGCAGTTGCAGTCCGGCCAGGCGCTGGATGTGCGCAGTGAGGCCTTGGGCTTTACGGTGTGGCTCGACGGCGCGTGTATCGCCGACAGCCCGGCCTTCGCCGACAGCGCTGCGCGGGATGCCGCCATCGAAGCCGTGCGCGTAGCATTGACGCCAATCGAAGACTGACCCGACCAAGGGTTGATTGCCATTATCCGGGGCCGTCGTTACAGTGACGGCCCGTTTTTGTTGCCTTGCTAACGAAATTATGACGCCCCTAGAACGATATCAAGCTGATCTGAAGCGCCCCGACTTCTTCCATGATGCTGCCCAGGAAACGGCGGTGCGTCACTTGCAGCGCCTGTACGAAGACCTGGTCGCCTCTTCCCAGAGCAAGCCGGGGATGCTCAGCAAGCTGTTTGGCAAGAAAGACCAGACGCCGGTCAAGGGCTTGTACTTCTGGGGCGGTGTGGGTCGCGGCAAGACGTACCTGGTCGACACCTTCTTCGAAGCGCTGCCGTTCAAGGAGAAGTCGCGCACTCACTTCCACCGCTTCATGAAGCGTGTGCACGAAGAGATGAAGACCCTGCACGGCGAGAAAAACCCGCTGACCATCATCGCCAAGCGTTTCTCCCAGGAAGCGCGGGTGATCTGTTTCGATGAGTTCTTCGTGTCCGATATCACCGATGCGATGATTCTCGGCACCCTGATGGAAGAGTTGTTCAAGAACGGCGTGACCCTGGTCGCCACCTCGAACATCGTGCCTGACGGTCTGTACAAGGACGGCCTGCAGCGTGCGCGTTTCCTGCCGGCCATCGCTCTGATCAAGCAGCACACCGATATCGTCAACGTCGACAGCGGCGTCGATTACCGCCTGCGGCACCTCGAGCAAGCCGAGTTGTTCCACTTCCCCCTCGACGAAGCGGCCCACGAAAGCCTGCGCAAGAGCTTCCGTGCGTTGACGCCGGAATGCACCCAGGCGGTGGAAAACGATAAGTTGATGATCGAGAATCGCCAGATCATTGCCCTGCGCACCTGTGACGACGTGGCCTGGTTCGACTTCCGCGAGCTGTGCGACGGCCCCCGCAGCCAGAACGACTACATCGAACTGGGCAAGATTTTCCATGCGGTGATCTTGAGCGGTGTCGAGCAAATGAGCGTCACTACCGACGACATCGCCCGGCGCTTTATCAACATGGTCGATGAATTCTACGACCGTAACGTCAAGCTGATCATCTCGGCTGAAGTCGAACTCAAGGACCTCTACACCGGCGGTCGCTTGAACTTCGAATTCCAACGGACCCTGAGCCGCTTGCTGGAAATGCAGTCCCACGAGTTCCTGGCGCGGGCGCACAAGCCTTAGGCAAACACCGAACCAAAATGTGGGAGCGGGCTTGCTCGCGAATGCGGTGTATCAGTCGACTTATTCGTTAACTGACACACCGCATTCGCGAGCAAGCCCGCTCCCACATTTGATTGTGCCCGCCTTTAGTTAGGCGGCCTGCTGGAACTGCTGGCGATACTGGTTCGGCGACAGTTCCGTGTGCTGCCTGAACAGTCGCGCAAAAAAGCTCGCATCGTCGTAGCCCACCTCATAGCTGATGGTCTTGATGCTCTTGCGGCTGCCCGACAACAACCCCTTGGCTGTCTCGATGCGCAGGCGTTGCAGGTAGTGCAGCGGCTTGTCGCCGGTAGCGGTCTGGAAGCGCCGCATAAAGTTGCGGATGCTCATGCCGTGTTCACGGGCCACGTCTTCAAAGCGGAACTTGTCGGCGAAGTGCTCTTCGAGCCAATGCTGGATCTGCAGGATGATCACATCCTGGTGCAGCTTCTGCCCACCAAAACCGATGCGTCCCGGCGCGTAGCTGCGCTGCACTTCGTAAAGGATGTCGCGGGCCACGGCCTGGGCGATGTTGGCGCCGCAGAAGCGCTCGATCAGATAAATGTAGAGATCGCAGGCTGACGTGGTGCCCCCGGCGCAGTACAGGTTATCGGCGTCGGTCAGGTGCTTGTCCTGATTGAGCTGGACCTTGGGGAAGCGTTCGCTGAAGGCGTTGAAGAAGCGCCAGTAGGTGGTCGCTTCCTTGCCATCGAGCAGGCCGGCTTCGGCGAGCCAGAACACTCCGGTGGCCTCACCGCATAACACCGCCCCGCGCGCATGTTGCTCGCGCAGCCAGGGCAGGATCTGTGGGTAGCGTTTGCTCAGGGCGTCGAAGTCATCCCAGAAGGCCGGCAGCACAATGATATCGGCGTTTTCCAGGCCGCCGTCGACCGGCATGATCACATCGCTGAAGCTGCACACCGATTGCCCATCGGGGCTTACCAGGCGGGTTTCAAAGGCCGGCGTGAGGCCCAGGCCCTGCTGTTTGCCGTAACGCAGGCTGGCGAGGTGGAAGAAATCCTTGGCTTGCATGAGGGTGGAAGCAAACACCCGGTCAATGGCCAAAATGCTGACGCGCCGCAAGGGCGTGGAGACGAGGTTAGACATAATTTCGATTATTCTTATAGGGGAAAGTGGTCAACTAACGGCTGGATCGTCTTATTTTTTGTCGCATGTGTCCAGTGTCCTGTGACGTCCGTGCAGCTTAGGCTCTGTGATCTTGTTTTTGTCCGACAATCGACGCAGGTGACTCATGATTCCCAGAACCTTGTTCAGCTCCGAGCACGAACTCTTCCGCCAGAGCGTGCGCACCTTCCTCGAAAAAGACGCGGTGCCGTACCATGCGCAATGGGAAAAGCAGGGCCATATTGATCGCGCCCTGTGGAGCAAGGCGGGGGAGGCGGGGATGCTGTGCTCGCACCTGCCGGAAGAATATGGCGGCCTGGGCGCGGACTTTCTCTACAGCACCGTGGTGATCGAAGAGATCGGCCGCCTGGGGCTGACCGGGATTGGCTTCTCCCTGCATTCGGACATTGTTGCGCCGTATATCCTGCATTACGGCAGCGAGGCGCTGAAGCACAAGTACCTGCCCAAGCTCGTTTCCGGGGAGATGGTCACGGCCATTGCCATGACCGAGCCGGGTGCCGGGTCGGACCTGCAGGGGGTCAAGACCACTGCCGTGCTGGACGGCGATGAGTATGTAATCAACGGCTCCAAGACGTTTATTACCAATGGCTTCCTGGCGGACCTGGTGATTGTGGTGGCCAAGACCGATCCCAAGGCCGGCGCCAAGGGCACCAGTCTGTTTCTGGTCGAGGCCAATACGCCGGGCTTCGACAAGGGCAAGCGCCTGGAAAAGGTCGGGATGAAGGCTCAGGACACCTCCGAGCTGTTCTTCCAGGACGTGCGGGTGCCCAAGGAGAACCTGCTGGGCCAGGCGGGGATGGGCTTTGCCTACCTGATGCAGGAGCTGCCCCAGGAGCGCCTGACCGTGGCGATCGGCGCCCTGGCGTCGGCCGAGGCGGCGCTGCAATGGACCCTGGACTACACCCGCGAGCGCAAGGCGTTCGGCAAGGCGATTGCCGACTTCCAGAACACCCGCTTCAAGCTGGCGGAGATTGCGACCGAGGTGCAGATTGGTCGGGTGTTTGTCGACAAGTGCCTGGAACAGCACCTGCAAGGCAAGCTGGATGTGCCGACGGCGGCGATGGCCAAATACTGGACCACTGACCTGCAATGCAAGGTGCTCGATGAGTGTGTGCAGTTGCACGGCGGCTACGGTTACATGTGGGAATACCCGATAGCCCGGGCCTGGGCGGATGCGCGGGTACAGCGCATTTATGCGGGGACCAATGAGATCATGAAGGAGATTATTGCGCGGGCGCTTTGAATCTCTGGTGCTGTTGAGGGCCCCATCGCAGGCAAGCCAGCGCCCACATTACCGATCAAATGTGGGCGCTGGCTTGCCTGCGATGGCGGCCTGAAGGTCAATCAAGGCGCAGGATTTGGGTGATCCTTCTGAATCGCCTCGATCCCGTCCAACACCTCTTTCGACAGTTTCAGATCAGCACTGGCGATATTGCTGTCCAACTGCGCAAGCGTCGTCGCGCCAATGATATTGCTGGTCACAAACGGCTGCTGCGTGACAAACGCCAGGGCCATCTGCGCCGGGTCCAGGCCGTGCTCGCGGGCCAGGGCCACATAGCGGCTGCACGCGGCTTCCGATTGCGGGTTGAAGTAGCGGCTAAAGCGGCTGTAGAGGCTCAAACGACCCTTGGCCGGCCGTGCGCCGCCTTCGTACTTGCCGCTGAGCATGCCGAATGCCAGTGGCGAATATGCCAGCAAGCCACATTGCTCACGGATGGCGACTTCTGCCAGGCCCACTTCAAAGCTGCGGTTGAGCAGGTTGTAGGGGTTCTGAATCGACACCGCGCGGGTCCAGCCACGGGCCTCGGCCAGGGCCAGGAACTTCATGGTGCCCCACGGCGTTTCATTGGACAGGCCGATATGGCGGATCTTGCCGGCCTTGACCTGCTCGTCGAGGGCTTCGAGGGTTTCTTCCAGCGGTGTGAGGTCGGGCTCTTCCTGATGCTTGTAGCTCAGTTGGCCGAAGAAGTTGGTGCTGCGTTCCGGCCAGTGCAGTTGGTACAGGTCGATCCAGTCGGTCTGCAGGCGCTTGAGGCTGGCGTCCAGGGCGTCGACGATGTGCTTGCGGTTGTGCTTGAGCTGGCCGTCGCGGATGTAGTCGATGGTGTTGCCGGGGCCGGCGATCTTGCTGGCGAGGATCCAGTCGGCGCGGTCGCCCCGACTCTTGAAGTAGTTGCCGATGTAGCGTTCGGTGGTGGCGTAGGTGTCAGCCTTGGGGGGGACCGGGTACATTTCTGCGGTATCGAGGAAGTTGATCCCCGCACCTTTGGCTCTTTCAATCTGGGCGAAGGCCTCTGCCTCGGTGTTTTGCTCGCCCCAGGTCATGGTCCCGAGGCAGATCGCGCTCACGTTCAGATCGGTCCGGCCCAGCTGTCGATAATCCATCGGGTGCTCCTTCGGGGAAAACAATCATAAAAGCAGGTTGAATTTTTTTTCGCAATCTGCATAATTGCCCACCTCTTTCTGCAGTGGAAGTGATGCGCCGCCTGCCGAAGAATCTTGCCGTTGAACGGACGCGCTGACCCGAGCCCCCGATAGCGTCTGTATCCGGCTGCCTTTGACTTGTCAAAGTACGCACTATTCAGTAAGATCCGCCGTCTAATTTACAGGGCGGCCCCTGAGGCTATTAAAGAATGACAACTTTTACTGCAAAACCGGAAACAGTTCAGCGCGACTGGTTTGTCGTCGACGCCGCTGGTCAGACCCTGGGTCGTCTGGCCACTGAAGTCGCCAGCCGTCTGCGTGGCAAGCACAAGCCTGAGTACACCCCTCACGTTGATACCGGTGACTACATCGTAATCATCAACGCTGAGCAGGTTCGTGTAACCGGCAACAAAGCAAGCGACAAAATGTACTACCGTCACTCCGGTTTCCCAGGCGGTATCAAGTCTTCGAACTTCGAAGGCCTGATTGCCAAGAAGCCTGAAGCCCCGATCGAGATCGCGGTTAAAGGTATGCTGCCGAAGGGCCCACTGGGTCGCGACATGTATCGCAAGCTGAAAGTCTATGCGGGCGCTGCTCACCCTCATGCTGCTCAGCAGCCCCAAGAACTGAAGTTTTAACGGAATAGTTCATTATGTCGGCGACTCAAAATTACGGCACTGGCCGTCGCAAAACCGCAACCGCACGCGTTTTCCTGCGTCCGGGCACTGGTAACATCTCGATCAACAACCGCACTCTGGACAACTTCTTCGGCCGCGAAACTGCCCGCATGGTAGTTCGTCAGCCGCTGGAACTGACCGAGACCGTTGAAAAGTTCGACATCTACGTCACCGTTATCGGTGGCGGTGTAAGTGGTCAAGCTGGCGCAATCCGCCACGGTATCACTCGC
The DNA here is from genome assembly GCF_012985645.1 of Pseudomonas sp. WS 5410. Classification (NCBI taxonomy): domain Bacteria; kingdom Pseudomonadati; phylum Pseudomonadota; class Gammaproteobacteria; order Pseudomonadales; family Pseudomonadaceae; genus Pseudomonas; species Pseudomonas sp. WS 5410. The sequence goes on from NZ_JAAQWS010000002.1 coordinate 311,442, forward strand.
GCTCTGATGCAGTACGACGAAACCCTGCGCGGCGCTCTGCGCAAAGCTGGCTTCGTGACTCGCGATGCCCGTGAAGTTGAACGTAAGAAAGTCGGTCTGCGTAAAGCGCGTAAGCGTCCGCAGTACTCGAAGCGTTAATTCGCTTTACGTTCCACAAAAACGCCCAGCCTCCTCGCGGAGCTGGGCGTTTTTTATTGCCCGCTTTTTATGCAGGTTTTTTCTGTGTGACAACTTGCCACATCCGTAGACCCCCTATACTACAAGGCTTGGGGCTTAGGCTCCGGGTAATTACCTTGTCAGAGGTGGGGCTTTTCATTACCATTCGGCAAAATTTTTATAAGTTCAGATTTAATACTTAGTAGACGCCTGATTTAACAGGCCAAAAAGCTGATGGGAGAGGACTGAATGAGCAATGACGGCGTGAATGCAGGCCGGCGTCGCTTCTTGGTAGCAGCCACATCCGTTGTGGGTGCTGCAGGAGCGGTGGGGGCTGCGGTCCCGTTCGTGGGGTCATGGTTTCCCAGTGCCAAGGCGAAAGCCGCAGGTGCACCGGTGAAGGTGAATGTCAGCAAGATCGAGCCAGGCCAGCAGATGATTGCTGAGTGGCGCGGCCAGCCAGTATTCATCGTTCGTCGTACCGAGGAAATCCTGGGGAATCTGAAGAAAATCGAGGGCCAGTTGTCTGACCCCGAATCCAAGAATTCCGAACAACCCGCCTACGCCCAAAACGAAGCGCGTTCGATCAAGCCAGAGATTCTGCTGCTGGTTGGTCTTTGCACGCACCTGGGCTGCTCGCCGACCTTCCGCCCGGAAGTCGCGCCTGTGGATCTGGGCAAGGACTGGGTTGGCGGCTATTTCTGCCCTTGCCACGGTTCCCACTACGACCTGGCCGGTCGCGTCTACAAATCCCAGCCTGCTCCGTTGAACCTGCCGGTTCCGCCGCACAACTACGAATCTGACGACGTTATTGTCATTGGTGTCGATAAGGAGAGCGCGTAATGAGCAAGTTCATGGATTGGGTGGATGCGCGCTTCCCCGCCACCAAAATGTGGGAAGACCATCTCAGCAAGTATTACGCGCCGAAGAACTTCAACTTCTTCTATTTCTTTGGCTCCCTGGCATTGCTGGTACTGGTCAATCAGATCGTGACCGGTGTCTGGCTGACCATGAGCTACACCCCGTCGGCGGAAGAAGCGTTTGCCTCCGTCGAATACATCATGCGCGACGTCGAGTACGGCTCGATCCTGCGTCTGTTGCACTCCACTGGCGCTTCGGCGTTCTTCATCGTGGTCTATCTGCACATGTTCCGTGGCTTGCTCTACGGCTCGTACCAGAAGCCGCGTGAGCTGGTGTGGGTGTTTGGCATGCTGATCTACCTGGCACTGATGGCAGAGGCCTTCATGGGCTACCTGCTGCCTTGGGGCCAGATGTCCTACTGGGGTGCCCAGGTGATCATCTCGCTGTTTGGCGCGATCCCGGTCATCGGCAACGACCTGACCCAGTGGATCCGTGGTGACTACCTGATTTCGGGCATCACCCTGAACCGCTTCTTTGCCTTGCATGTGGTGGCCTTGCCGATCGTGATTCTCGGTCTGGTGGTGCTGCACATCCTGGCGCTGCACGAAGTGGGTTCGAACAACCCGGACGGCGTGGACATCAAGAAGCACAAGGACGAGAACGGCATTCCGCTGGACGGCATTCCTTTCCACCCTTACTACACCGTGAAAGATATCGTCGGCGTGGTGGTGTTCCTGTTCGTCTTCTGCTCGATTGTGTTCTTCTTCCCGGAAATGGGCGGCTATTTCCTCGAAAAGCCTAACTTCGAACAGGCGAACGCATTCAAGACCCCGGAACACATTGCCCCGGTCTGGTACTTCACGCCGTTCTACGCCATTTTGCGGGCGATCCCCGACAAGCTCATGGGCGTTATCGCCATGGGTGCGGCCATTGCGGTGCTGTTCGTGTTGCCTTGGCTCGACCGTAGCCCGGTCAAGTCCATGCGCTACAAGGGCTGGCTGAGCAAAATCTGGCTGTGGGTGTTCTGCATCTCGTTCGTGATCCTGGGCGTGCTGGGCGTACTGGCGCCGACCCCTGAGCGGACGTTGTTGTCGCAGGTCTGCACCTTCCTGTACTTCGCCTACTTCATTCTGATGCCGTTCTACACCCGGCTCGAGAAGACAAAACCGGTTCCGGAAAGGGTGACTGGCTGATGAAAAAATTATTCGCTGCATTGATTCTTGCTGCCCTGCCGGCACTGTCCTTCGCGGCCGGGTCTGGCGTGGCACTGGAAAAAGTCGACATTGACGTTTCTGACAAGGCTGCCATGCAAGACGGCGCCCGTACGTTCGCCAACTACTGCATGGGCTGCCACAGCGCCAAGTTCCAGCGTTACGAGCGCGTGGCCGATGACCTGGGCATCCCTCATGAGCTGATGCTCAAGAACCTGGTGTTCACCGGTGCCAAGATTGGCGACCACATGAACATCGGCATGCAACCGGCCGACGCCAAGGCCTGGTTCGGGGCTGCACCGCCCGACCTGACCCTGGTAGCACGCGTACGTGGCACCGACTGGCTGTATGGCTACCTGAAATCGTTCTACGAAGACCCTACGCGCCCATGGGGCGTGAACAACAAGGTCTTCCCGAACGTGGGTATGCCTAACGTGCTGGTCGGCCTGCAAGGCCGTCAGGTGGTCGGATGCAAGCAGGTTCAAGTCGTGGAAAACGGCAAGAAGCAATATGACCCGCTGACCGGCACGCCGTTGACCCACGAAGCCTGTGACCAACTGACCATCGTGCCCAAGAGCGGCGCGCTGAACGAGGAGCAGTTCGACGAGAAGGTCAAGAACCTGGTGACCTTCCTGGCTTACTCCGCCAACCCGGTCAAACTGGAGCATCAACGCATCGGTACCTATGTGTTGCTGTACCTGGCTTTCTTCTTCGTATTCGCTTATTTGCTCAAGCGTGAATACTGGAAGGATGTGCATTGATCCAACCTTAGGCAATTGCTGTTAATCTTGCGCGCCCAGCGACGTCTCTGAACGGGTAACGCTCTGGTTGATCCAGGTGTTACAGGAGATGCTTTCTGGGCGCGCTCGTTTTTGAGCTTTCGATAATTTCAACAAGCGAGGAGGACCGCCATGGGCGTGACCAACCGGTTGGCCTGTTACTCCGACCCCGCCGACCACTATTCCCACCGAGTACGCATCGTGCTCGCAGAGAAGGGTGTCAGCGCCGAGATCATCAGTGTGGAGGTGGGACGTCACCCGCCGAAACTGATCGAAGTGAACCCTTACGGCAGCTTGCCCACCCTGGTCGATCGTGACCTGGCGTTGTGGGAGTCAACCGTGGTGATGGAATATCTGGATGAGCGTTACCCCCATCCACCTTTGCTGCCGGTGTATCCGGTGGCGCGTGCCAACAGCCGCCTGCTGATCCATCGGATCCAGCGTGACTGGTGTGGGCTGGTGGATCTGATTCTGGATACACGCAGCAAAGAAGCGGCCCGTGTGCAGGCGCGTAAGGAATTGCGCGAGAGCCTGACCGGCGTTTCTCCATTGTTCGCCGACAAACCTTTTTTCCTCAGTGAGGAACAAAGCCTGGTGGATTGCTGCCTATTACCCATACTCTGGCGTTTGCCGATTCTGGGCATTGAACTGCCGCGGCCTGCCAAGCCGCTGCTTGATTACATGGAGCGCCAGTTTGCGCGTGAGGCTTTCCAGGCAAGTCTGTCTGGCGTCGAACGTGATATGCGCTAAGGCTTAAGGAGCCGTTGATGAACTCCAGTCGACCTTACCTGGTCCGCGCGCTCTACGAGTGGATTGTGGACAACGATTGCACCCCGCATATGCTGGTCAATTCCGAGTTTCCTGCGGTGCAGGTGCCACAAGGTTTTGCCAGTGACGGACAGATTGTCCTGAACGTTTCACCCAGTGCCGTGCGTCAACTGCACATGGACAATGAAGCGGTCAGCTTTGAAGGGCGTTTTGGTGGGGTACCCCATACGCTCTATGTGCCCATCGGCGCGATCCTGGGCATTTATGCCCGGGAGAATGGCCAGGGCATGGTGTTTGATCTGGAGTCGTCCCTTGAAGACGACGAAGCGATTGAAATTGAAGATGATCTGCCGCCACCTGATTCCGAGCCACCGCGCCCTAGCGGCCGGCCGAGCTTGAAAGTGGTGAAGTGACAAAACATGCGCCTTCGGGCATGTGTTGAAAATGCCCCGGCTTAGGCTGGGGCATTTTTTTGCGCGCGATAAACCTTGGGCAAATCATGCAGGGCGGTGATCGTACAACTCGCTTGGGCTATGATGCCCTTTTGAATCATCGAGATAGTTGCCTGCCCATGGAAAACCTCAGCACAGCCCCGCGTCTTCCCCGCAAGCGCCGTAGCCTTGCCCAGGAACTGGTCACGGTGTTGTCCGAACAGATCCGCGATGGCCAGCTCAAGCGTGGCGACAAACTGCCCACCGAGTCAGCCATCATGGAAGCCCATGGGGTCAGCCGCACGGTGGTGCGCGAGGCAATCTCGCGGCTGCAGGCAGCCGGGCAGGTGGAAACCCGGCATGGCATCGGCACCTTTGTGCTGGATACGCCGAGCCCCAGCGGGTTCCGCATTGATCCGGCGACCGTGGTCACGCTGCGTGATGTACTGGCGATCCTCGAATTGCGCATCAGCCTGGAAGTGGAGTCTGCTGGTCTCGCGGCCCAGCGTCGCAGTGACGAGCAGTTGGCAGCGATGCGCGCGGCCCTCGATGCCCTGAATGAAAGTGCAGCGCACGCCAGTGATGCGGTAGCGTCGGACTTCCAGTTCCACTTGCAGATTGCCCTTTCCACCGGCAACCGTTACTTCACCGATATCATGACCCACCTGGGCACCAGCATTATTCCACGGACCCGCCTGAATTCTGCGCGCCTGGCCCATGACGACCAGCAGCACTACATGAGCCGCCTGAGCCGTGAGCACGAAGAGATTTATGAGGCGATTGCCCGTCAGGATTCAGATGCGGCGCGGGCGGCGATGAGATTGCATTTGACCAATAGTCGAGAGCGGCTGCGCCAGGCTCATGAAGAAGCGCAGGCGCAGCGGGGGTAATTCGGTGATTGCTAGGGAGGCATTTACGCCAGGAAAAAGTCGATTTGCTTAACGTCGCCATCTTTGATTTGGAAGTTTTTGCCTATGATCAATTCAGGCGGATCACCATCAAGTTGAACGGTATCTCCGATATTGGGTAGCTGCACAGCATCGATATTCTGCGTCGCTGCTTTGAATTTATTGGATTTGGATGTAAATGTGCATTTTCTAGTAGCCATGGCATGCCTCACTATTTCTCGATTACTGAAGGGCCTCCAGGGTGACTGCACCTCTTGCGGCTGAGGTCGCCCGGTGGTGGCGTTCAATCTAGGGGCGACGGGTACATCGCTGATACTGTCAGAATTCACAGTGACGACGAACGGTCCCCTGTATACGAGTCATCCGTACACAGGGGCGCTGTGGCTACATCAAGGCAGCGGGTTATTTGGCTTGTAGTCCTTAAGCAACAGATACGTACTCCACCCCCACCAATCATTGGTCCACTGCTTGTCATTCAAGTTGTTGACGTCCTTGCGCCGCAACACCTTGTCGCCCTCGGCCTTGAACAGCGGCGAAAAGTTATTCGCTGGATTGTTCGCCGCGTTCAAGTCCGGCACATGCAGTGGTGCCTTGAATGTGGCCGGGGAGGGCGCGATACCGCTGATGTACGCGTCGAAGATCTCATCGGCCGAAGCCTGTACCGCACGCTTCACCTGAGTGCGGTTGGCGGCGTCATTGCTATCGAAGTAGCGTTTGTCGCCATAGGCATGCCACTCATCGCCCAGGGCATTGCGCACATTGAGCCCGAACTTGCTGTCTTCATCGTGCATAAAGCGGCTGATCAACGACCCCAGTTCACCCGGTGTCACCACGGCCGCCAGTTGTTTGCGTGGGACGCGCAGGTGCCCTGCGGAAAACAGGTCGGTCAAGAAGTGATCAGCAAAGCTGTTCATGGCGTAAGCCAGTTCCAATTGCTGGCCACTGCCGCTTTGGTGAGCCACCACCGCTTGTTGCAGGGCGGCAGAATGCCCGGCCAGGTAGGCAGACAGCGCCCACTCGCCGAAATGGTCGGCATTATCGGCCGCCAGCTTCAAGTAGCGCCCCAGGGGAACCATGGCTGAAACCACGCTGCCGCCGCCGGTGATACGGTTCCACTCTTCAGACAACGTATCTCCTAGTGCGTCGTAGGCCTCATGGGGTTGCTTGCCATCCTGAATGGCCTGCTTCACTGCGTTGATCTCTTTTTGCATGACCGCGAGGATTTTGCCCGCTTCCTCCCGTGACGCCGGCAAAGTCGCCAGCGAGTTAAACGCGGCGGTGAAGCGCTGCACACGCTCGGTGGGTGACGCACCGTCACTGATGGGCTGGCCGGGAATTCCGTAGAAGTCACCGCCCAGGGAGATGATCTGACCATAGGTCAGGGCCAGGCCGTTGGGTAGGTGAAGCTTGACTTGCGCGCCCGGAATAGAGGGCGCGCCCTGCACGAAGCGCAGCTGGGTGTCATCGCCAATTGCGGTGTGCTCGCCGCCTTCAAAGCGCAGGGAGGGGAGGGTTTTGCGGGTAATGACCGATTCAAGTTCTGACATGTTAGCTCCTTGCTATGTCGTAGGAATCTTCCTTGATAACTGTATGTATATACAGTCATTGCGAGAATAGAGGAATAATTCCCTACGTCAAGGCGCTCGCTACTAATGACCTCGAAATACCGGCAAGCCGACAAAAGAAGGTTGACGAACATTTTTATAGTTGTGCGATGACGTACCACATAAATAATAACGTTCCAGTCTTCGTCTTTGCCCAGGGTGTTCAAATAATGAATCCACAAGAACTGAAGTCCATCCTCTCCCACGGTCTGCTGTCTTTCCCGGTCACCGATTTCAATGCCCAGGGTGAGTTCCACCCGGCGGGCTATATCAAGCGCTTGGAGTGGCTGGCCCCGTATGGCGCCTCTGCGTTGTTTGCGGCGGGCGGCACCGGTGAGTTTTTCTCCCTGGCAGCCAGTGAATACGCCCAAGTGGTGAAAACCGCAGTCGATACCTGCGCTACCAGCGTGCCGATCCTCGCCGGTGTCGGCGGCTCCACCCGCCAGGCCATCGAGTACGCCCAGGAAGCCGAGCGCCTGGGGGCCAAAGGCCTGCTGCTGTTGCCGCACTACCTGACCGAAGCCAGCCAGGATGGCGTCGCCGCCCATGTCGAGGCGGTGTGCAAGTCGGTAAAAATCGGTGTGGTGGTCTACAACCGCAACGTCTGCCGCCTGACCGCGCCGCTGCTGGAGCGCCTGGCCGAACGTTGCCCGAACCTGATCGGCTACAAGGATGGCCTGGGTGATATCGAGCTGATGGTGTCGATCCGCCGTCGTCTCGGTGATCGTTTCAGCTACCTGGGCGGCTTGCCGACTGCAGAGGTTTACGCCGCTGCCTACAAGGCCCTGGGCGTGCCGGTGTACTCCTCGGCAGTCTTCAACTTTATTCCCAAGACCGCGATGGACTTCTACCACGCGATTGCCCGGGAAGATCACGCCACCGTCAACAAGATCATCGACGACTTCTTCCTGCCTTACCTGGACCTGCGTAACCGCAAGGCCGGCTATGCCGTGAGCATCGTCAAGGCGGGCGCAAAAATCGCCGGCTATGACGCAGGCCCGGTACGTACCCCGCTGACCGATCTGCTGCCAGAAGAATACGAAGCCCTGGCCGCGCTGATCGACAAGCAAGGTGCGCAGTAACCCATTAATAAAGCCGCTGAGTGATCAGCGGCTTTTTGCGTAAGGAGAAGAGGCGTGTCCCAAGCCAAGCGTTTTGACAACTACATCGGCGGCCAATGGGTGGCCGGTGCGGACTACTCAAGCAATATCAACCCGTCGGATCTGTCGGATGTCATCGGCGATTTCGCCACGGCCGACCTGGCCCAGGTCAACGCCGCCATCGACGCGGCCCGCGCAGCGTTCCCGGCGTGGTCGACCTCCGGCATCCAGGCCCGGCATGACGCCCTGGATAAAGTCGGCAGCGAGATCCTCGCCCGCCGTGAAGAACTCGGTACGCTGCTGGCCCGCGAAGAGGGCAAGACCCTGCCGGAAGCCATCGGCGAAGTGACCCGTGCCGGTAATATCTTCAAGTTTTTTGCCGGCGAGTGCCTGCGCCTGTCCGGTGATTACCTGCCGTCGGTGCGCCCTGGGGTCAATGTCGAAGTCACCCGCGAAGCCTTGGGCGTGGTGGGCCTGATTACCCCGTGGAACTTCCCGATTGCCATCCCCGCCTGGAAAATCGCCCCGGCCCTGGCCTACGGCAACTGCGTGGTGCTCAAACCGGCAGACCTGGTGCCCGGCTGTGCCTGGGCCCTGGCCGAAATCATCTCCCGCGCCGGCTTCCCCAGTGGCGTGTTCAACCTGGTGATGGGCAGCGGCCGCGTCGTCGGCGATGCGCTGGTCAACAGCCGGCAGGTCGATGGCATCAGCTTTACCGGCTCCGTGGGCGTGGGCCGACAGATCGCAGTCAGTTGCGTGTCGCGCCAGGCCAAGGTGCAGTTGGAAATGGGCGGCAAAAACCCGCAGATCATTCTCGACGATGCCGACCTCAAGCAGGCCGTCGAGTTGTCGGTGCAGAGCGCGTTCTACTCCACCGGCCAGCGTTGCACGGCGTCCAGTCGCTTTATCGTCACGGCGGGGATCCACGAGCGATTCGTCGCGGCCATGGCCGAGCGCATGCAGTCGATCAAGGTCGGCCATGCCCTGCACGCTGGCACCGATATCGGTCCGGTGGTGTCCCAGGCCCAACTGGACCAGGACCTGAAATACATCGACATCGGCCAGGGCGAGGGTGCGCGGCTGGTCAGCGGTGGTGGCTTGGTGACGTGTGACACCGAAGGTTACTTCCTGGCGCCGACTCTGTTCGCCGACAGCCAGGCCGCCATGCGCATCAGCCGTGAAGAAATCTTCGGCCCGGTGGCCAATGTAGTGCGCGTGGCGGACTACGAAGCGGCACTGGCCATGGCCAACGACACCGAGTTCGGTTTGTCGGCAGGCATTGCCACCACCTCGCTCAAGTATGCCAACCACTTCAAGCGCCACTCCCAGGCAGGGATGGTGATGGTCAACCTGCCGACGGCGGGTGTGGATTATCACGTTCCCTTTGGTGGGCGTAAGGGCTCATCCTACGGTTCGCGTGAGCAAGGTCGCTATGCGCAAGAGTTCTACACCGTGGTGAAAACCAGCTACATCGGCTCGTAAACGCAATACGTGTGGGAGCCGGCGAGCCAGCTCCCACAAAAAAGCAGTGCGCAGCACCAAAACCATTACCCGCAAAAAAAATAATTAGTGGGAGTACATCTACATGCAAGCGACCAAGCCGACGCACGTCCGTTATTTGATCTTGCTCATGCTGTTCCTGGTGACCACGATCAACTATGCCGACCGCGCCACCATCGCCATCGCAGGTTCCAGCCTGCAAAAAGACCTCGGCATCGACGCGGTCACCCTCGGTTATATCTTCTCTGCGTTCGGTTGGGCCTATGTGGCCGGGCAAATCCCCGGCGGCTGGCTGCTCGACCGTTTCGGCTCGAAAAAAGTCTATGCCCTGAGCATCTTCACCTGGTCGCTATTCACCGTGCTGCAAGGCTATGTCGGTGAGTTCGGGGTTTCCACCGCCGTGGTGGCGCTGTTTATGCTGCGATTTTTGGTGGGCCTGGCAGAGGCGCCATCCTTCCCCGGTAACGCACGGATCGTCGCGGCCTGGTTCCCCACTGCCGAACGCGGTACGGCTTCGGCGATCTTCAACTCGGCGCAGTACTTCGCCACCGTGTTGTTTGCACCGCTGATGGGCTGGATCGTCTACAGCTTCGGCTGGCAGCACGTGTTTATCGTGATGGGGGTGATCGGCATCGTGTTTTCGCTGATCTGGCTGAAAGTAATCTACAGCCCGCGCCAGCACCCGCTGATCAACGAAGCCGAGTTCAACCACATCGCTGCCAACGGGGCGATGGTCGATATGGATCAGGACAAGGCCAAGGGTAAGAAAACCGACGGGCCGAAGTGGGATTACATCCGCCAGTTGCTGACCAACCGCATGATGCTCGGGGTCTACCTGGGCCAGTACTGCATCAACGGTATTACCTACTTCTTTCTCACCTGGTTCCCCGTGTACCTGGTGCAGGACCGTGGCATGACCATCCTCAAGGCCGGTTTTATCGCCTCGTTGCCGGCGATCTGCGGTTTTATCGGCGGCGTGCTGGGCGGGGTGATTTCCGATTACCTGCTGCGCAAGGGCCACTCCCTGACCTTCGCTCGCAAGGCGCCGATCATTGCCGGTTTGTTGGTCTCCAGCAGCATCATTGCCTGCAATTACGTGGATGTGGAATGGATGGTGGTCGGCTTTATGGCCCTGGCCTTCTTCGGTAAAGGCGTTGGCGCACTGGGTTGGGCGGTGGTGTCTGACACCTCGCCGAAACAAATCGCCGGCCTCAGCGGCGGCTTATTCAACACCTTCGGCAACCTGGCTTCCATCACCACGCCCATCGTGATTGGCTACATCATCAGCACCACCGGTTCGTTCAAGTGGGCCCTGGTATTTGTCGGCGCCAATGCGCTGGTGGCGGTATTCAGCTACCTGGTGATCGTCGGCCCGATCAAGCGCGTGGTGCTCAACGAGCCACCGAGCAAAGGCCCCGAGTTGACTAACCTTTCCCAAGCGCAATCCTGAAGGGGCCGTGTGATGCAGTTGATTGAACATGCCGACTCGCCGCGCTCCATTCGTCTGCACGAGCGCGACAACGTAGTAATCGTGGTCAATGACCAGGGCGTGCCGGCGGGCACCGAGTTCCCGGACGGCCTGGTGACCGTGGAGTTCATCCCCCAGAGCCACAAGGTGACCCTGGAAGATATCCCGCAAGGTGGTCAGATCATTCGCTATGGCCAAACCATCGGTTACGCCTTGCAGCCGATACCGCGCGGCAGTTGGGTCCAGGAAGATCAACTGCGCATGCCTACCGCACCGCCGCTGGACAGCCTGCCGCTGTCCACCGAGGTCCCCGAGGCCCAGGCGCCATTGGAAGGCTTTACTTTCGAAGGCTATCGCAATGCCGACGGCACCGTCGGTACGCGCAATATCCTTGGCATCACCACCACTGTGCAGTGCGTGACCGGCGTGCTGGACCATGCGGTCAAGCGCATCAAGGACGAGTTGTTGCCCAAGTACCCGAATGTCGATGACGTAGTGGCACTGACCCACAGCTACGGCTGTGGCGTGGCCATTACCGCCACCGATGCCTATATCCCGATCCGCACTGTGCGCAACCTGGCACGCAACCCGAACCTGGGGGGCGAAGCGCTGGTGATCAGCCTGGGCTGCGAGAAATTGCAGGCCGGGCAAGTGATGCACGACAACGACAGCTCGGTGGACCTCAGCGAGCCGTGGCTGTACCGCCTGCAGGACGCCAGCCACGGCTTCAGTGAAATGATCGAGCAGATCATGGCGCTGGCCGAAGTCCGCCTGAAGAAACTCGACCTGCGCCGGCGGGAAACCGTACCGGTCTCGGAGCTGATCCTCGGCATGCAATGCGGCGGCAGCGACGCGTTTTCCGGGATCACCGCCAACCCGGCGCTGGGTTACGCCTCGGACTTATTGCTGCGGGCCGGGGCGACGGTGATGTTTTCCGAAGTCACTGAAGTGCGCGATGCCATTTACCTGCTGACCTCCCGTGCCGAGAACCAAGACGTTGCCCGGGAACTGGTACGGGAAATGGACTGGTACGACCGCTATCTGGCCAAGGGCGAGGCCGACCGCAGCGCCAACACCACGCCGGGCAACAAGAAGGGCGGGTTGTCGAACATCGTCGAGAAGTCCCTGGGCTCCATCGTCAAATCCGGCAGCAGCGCGATCAACGGCGTACTGGGGCCGGGCGAGCGCTTCAAGGGCAAAGGCCTGATCTTTTGCGCGACACCGGCCAGCGATTTTGTCTGCGGCACCTTGCAACTGGCGGCGGGGATGAACCTGCACGTCTTCACCACCGGTCGCGGCACGCCTTACGGGCTGGCGATGGCGCCGGTGGTGAAGGTCTCGACCCGCACGGAACTGGCCCAGCGCTGGCCAGACCTGATCGATATCGACGCCGGACGCATCGCCACCGGCCGTGCGACCATCGAGGAGCTGGGCTGGGAGTTGTTCCACTTCTACCTGGATGTAGCCAGTGGCAAGAAGCAGACCTGGGCCGAGCGGCATAAATTGCACAATGACATTACGTTGTTCAATCCGGCGCCGATCACCTGAGACCGTGTCGCATCATCGCGGGCTTGCTCGCGATGGCGACCTGCCGGGCGCAATGGTGCTGGATGTTTTATGATTAGCCACCTACTGACCCTCACCAAGGTTCTCCCTGGCATGCTGGCTATCTTCCTGCAAACCCTGACCATCACCGCGCCGGTGTTTGCCATGCTGTTCCTGGGCGTCCTGCTCAAGCGCATCAACTGGATCAACGACGACTTTATCCACACTGCGTCGGCCTTGGTGTTTAACGTCACCATGCCGGCGTTGCTGTTTCTGGGGATTCTGCATGCCGACCTGCATTCGGCGCTCAAGCCAGAACTGCTGATCTATTTCTCGGTTGCGACGTTGGTCGGCTTCGCCCTGGCCTGGGGTTGGGCGATTTTCCGTTGCCCGCGTGAGGACCGGGGTATTTATGCCCAAGGTGCATTTCGTGGTAACAACGGGGTGATTGGCCTGGCACTGGCGGCCAGTATGTACGGCGACTACGGGATTTCCCTTGGCGCGATCCTCGCCGCCCTGGTGATCCTGTTCTACAACACCCTGTCGACCATCGTGCTGGCGGTCTACAGTCCGGTGATCAAGTCCGATCCGTGGAGCATCTGCAAAAGCGTGTTGGCCAATCCATTGATTATCAGCGTGATTGCGGCCACACCCTTCGCGTATTTCCAGATTGGCTTGCCCGGCTGGCTGGAAAAGTCCGGGCAATACCTGGCAGATACCACATTGCCATTGGCGTTGATCTGTATCGGCGGCACGTTGTCCATGGCGGCCCTGCGGAAAAGCGGCAGCATTGCTCTGAGCGCCAGCCTGATGAAGATGATCTGGCTGCCCCTGGTGGCGACTGCCGGCGCGTGGCTGTACGGGTTCCGCGGGCCGGAACTGGGGATCCTGTTCTTGTATTTCGGCGCGCCGACGGCCGCCGCCAGTTTTGTCATGGCTCGCGCGGCCCAGGGCAACCATGAGTTGGCGGCAGCGATCATTGTGATCACCACCTTGATGGCGGCGGTGACCACTAATATCGGGATCTTCGTGTTGCAGGCGGGTGGCTGGATCTGAAATGTTCTGGTGAAGGTGTGCACAATCAAAATTGTGGGAGCGGGCTTGCCCGCGATAGCGATCTAACAGTCACTGCGGGTCTGACTGATACGCCTCAATCACTTCCTGCGCCGCCCGAAACGCATCAATCGCCGCCGGCACGCCGGCATACACCGCGCAATGCAGCAGCGCCTCGCGAATTTCTTCAACAGTACAGCCATTATTCAGTGCGCCGCGCACATGGCCCTTGAGTTCCTGCGGGCACTTCAAGGCGGTCAATGCCGCGAGTGTAATCAGGCTGCGGGTCTTCAGTGGCAGGCCTTCACGGTTCCACACCCCGCCCCAGGCATGTTCGTTGACGAAGTCCTGCAGTGGCTGGGTGAATTCGGTGGCATTGCCCAGCGCGCGGTCGACAAACACATCACCCATGACCTGGCGACGCATTTGCTCGCCGGATTTCGGTTGATCGGTCATTGCGATTCCCTCTTGTGGTGTTGGCGGCGCCAGGCTCGCAGCGAGGTGAACAACAGGAAAGCCACCAGCGCTGGCAGGACGTAGTACAGCATCAGTTGTTCGAGTTTATTGGCCAGCGGCATGCCGGTGGTGAACGACAGCACATGCAGCCCATACGCCAGATACAACCCCAGCAGCAGCAAGCCTTCGGCGCGGGTAATGCGGTAGCCGGTGTAAAACACCGGCAAGCACAACACCACGACGCCGAGCATTACCGGCAGGTCGAAATCCAGGGCATTGGGCGATACCGACAAGGGCGACGGCGCCACCAGCGCGGTAAAGCCCAGTACCCCCAGCAGGTTGAACAGGTTGCTGCCGATCACGTTGCCTACCGCAATCTCCCGCTCGCCGCGTACGGCGGCGATCAGGGATGTGGCGAGGCACGGCAGGGAGGTACTGACGGCAACAATGGTCAGGCCGATTACCCGCTCGGACAGGCCCAGGTCGCCGGCCACTTCCACAGCCGCCCCCAGCACCAGATGCCCGGCGAACACCAGCAGCACGAGCCCACCGATCATCCACAGCAAACTGCTCAACCACGGCGCCTGCACCACGGTGTCGCGGGTCCGTGGGCGGCGCGAATGGCGGGTCTGGTACAGCAACAGGGCGAGGTAGGCGAGTAGGGCGACCAGCAAGGTCAGGCCGTCAAGCGGGGTCAGGGCTTCATCGCTGGCGAGAATAAACAGCAGCAGGCTGGCGCCGATCATCACCGGGATATCCAGGCGCACCAGTTGGCGCGACACGCGCAAGGGAATGATCAGCGCCGACAGGCCCAGGGTGACGAGGATATTGAAGATGCTGCTGCCGATCACACTGCCCACGGCAATATCGGTATTACCGGCCAGGGTGGCCTGCAAACTGACGGCGATTTGCGGCGCGCTGCTGCCAAAGGCCACGATGCTCAAGCCAATGATCAGCGGCCTGACCTTGAGGCTGGCGGCCAGGCGCACGGCGGCGCGTACCAGCATTTCGGCGCCGGCAATCAGCAGCAGCAGGCCGCTGATCAGTTCAATCAGGCTGATGGGCGAGAGGGCGCTTAATCCGAAAATGGTCAGGGCTCCGACAGTCAGTTGCTCAGGGCTTGTACGCGCACGCGCGCGGTTCCGCTGCGCAGCATACCCAACTGTTCGGCGGCCTGGCGTGAAAGATCAATCAGTCGGCCACGGGTGTGTGGGCCGCGATCATTGATGCGTACCACCACGGATCTATCGTTGGACAGGTTGGTGACCTGCACCCGCGTGCCGAATGGCAGGCGTCGGTGGGCGGCGGTCATTGCGTGTTGGTTGAAGGGTTCACCGCTGGCGGTTTTCTTGCCGTGGTGCTTGGCGCCGTAGTAGGACGCGGTGCCGGTTTCGTCGTAACCGTTGGGGTCGATCAGGCCACTGGCGCAGCCGGTGAGCAGGGAGAACAGGGCGCAGAGGCCGAGTAGACGCTTCATTATCAAAATATCCCCATCACAAATGTGGGAGCGGCGGTGCGACGATTCGAATCGTCGCACCGCCGCTCCCACATGGGGTCCGAGTCGCAAGTAAAATCCCGCTCGGACCATTCATTGCTATCAGCCTTCGAGCTTGCTCTTGAGCAATTCGTTCACCTGTTGCGGGTTGGCCTTGCCTTTGGAGGCTTTCATCGCCTGGCCCACAAAGAAGCCGAACATCTTGCCGCGCTTGGCTTCATCCGCCGCACGGTATTGCTCGACCTGCTCGGCGTTGGCCGCCAGCATTTCATCCAGCACGGCCGAGATGGCGCCGCTGTCGGTGACTTGCTTGAGGCCGCGCTTCTCGATGATCTCGTCGGCGTTTCCTTCACCGCTGGCCATGGCCTCGAATACGGTCTTGGCGATTTTGCCGGAGATGGTGTTGTCCTTGATGCGCAGCAACATGCCGCCCAGTTGTTCGGCCGAGACCGGGGCTTCGTCGATTTCCAGGCCCTGTTTGTTCAACAGGCTGCCCAGTTCGACCATGACCCAGTTAGCGGCCAGCTTGGCGTCACCGGCAATGCTCACGACTTTTTCGAAGTAGTCGGCTTGCTCGCGGCTCGAAGCCAGCACGCTGGCGTCATACACCGACAGACCGAACTGCGCCTGGAAACGCTCGCGTTTTTGCGGTGGCAATTCCGGCAGGGTGGCGCGCACGTCATTGAGGAACGAATCCTCGAGCACCACTGGCAACAGGTCCGGATCGGGGAAGTAACGGTAGTCGTTGGCTTCCTCTTTGCTGCGCATGGCACGGGTTTCGTCTTTGTTCGGGTCGTACAGGCGGGTCTGCTGGATCACTTTGCCGCCGTCTTCGATCAGCTCGATCTGGCGACGGACTTCGGTGTTGATCGCCTTCTCGATGAAACGGAACGAGTTGACGTTCTTGATCTCGCAGCGGGTGCCATACTCGACCTGGCCTTTTGGCCGCACCGACACGTTGCAGTCGCAACGCAGGGAGCCTTCGGCCATGTTGCCGTCGCAGATGCCCAGGTAGCGCACCAGCGCGTGGATGGTCTTGACGTAGGCCACGGCTTCCTTGGCACTGCGCATGTCCGGCTCGGACACGATCTCCAGCAGCGGCGTGCCGGCGCGGTTCAGGTCGATGCCGGTGGCGCCATTGAATTCTTCATGCAGGCTCTTGCCGGCATCTTCTTCCAGGTGCGCACGGGTCACGCCGACGCGTTTGATCGTGCCGTCTTCCAGGGGGATATCCAGGTAGCCCTTGCCGACGATCGGCAATTCCATCTGGCTGATCTGGTAGCCCTTGGGCAGGTCCGGGTAGAAGTAGTTCTTGCGCGCAAACACGTTGTGCTGGCCGATCTCGGCGTCAATCGCCAGGCCGAACATCACCGCCATGCGCACCGCTTCCTGGTTCAGTACTGGCAGTACGCCAGGCATGCCCAGGTCTACCAGGCTGGCCTGGGTGTTGGGCTCGGAGCCGAACGTAGTGGCACTACCGGAGAAAATCTTCGATTGGGTGGCGAGCTGGGTATGAATCTCCAGCCCGATCACAACTTCCCATTGCATAGTGTTCTCCTCAGAAGCCGGTTGGGGTGCGAGTGTGCCAGTCAGTGTGCAACTGGTACTGGTGCGCCACATTGAGCAAGCGGCTTTCCTGGAAATACGGGGCGAGTAGTTGCACGCCCACTGGCAAACCGTCGACAAAACCAGCAGGCATGGACAAGCCCGGCAGGCCGGCGAGGTTGGCGGTGATGGTGTACAGGTCTTCCAGGTATTCGGCGATCGGGTCGCCGGTCTTGGCGCCGATCTTCCAGGCCGGGTTTGGCGTGGTTGGGCCGAGGATCACGTCGACTTCATTAAAGGCTGCCATGAAGTCGTTCTTGATCAGGCGACGGATCTTTTGCGCCTTGAGGTAGTACGCGTCGTAGTAACCCGCCGACAGGGCGTAGGCACCGACCATGATCCGGCGTTGTACTTCCACGCCGAAACCTTCGCCACGGGAGCGCTTGTACAGGTCGGTAAGGTCTTTCGGGTCTTCACAGCGGTAGCCGAAACGCACGCCGTCGAAGCGCGACAGGTTCGACGAGGCCTCTGCCGGGGCGATCACGTAGTACGCCGGAATCGCGTGCTGGTTGTTCGGCAGGCTGATTTCCTTGATCACCGCGCCGAGCTTTTCCAGCTCCTTGACGCTGTTGTGCACCAGCTCGGCGATACGCGGGTCGAGACCGGCGCTGAAATACTCTTTCGGCACGCCGATGCGCAGGCCTTGGATCGAGGTATTGAGGCTGGCGCTGTAGTCCGGCACCGGCTCATCAATGCTGGTGGAGTCCTTCGCATCGAACCCGGCCATGCCTTGTAACAATATTGCGCAGTCTTCTGCAGTGCGAGCCAAAGGGCCGCCCTGGTCGAGGCTGGACGCGTAGGCAATCATGCCCCAGCGGGAAACACGACCGTAGGTCGGTTTCAGGCCGGTGAGGTTGGTGAACGCGGCAGGCTGGCGGATCGAGCCGCCGGTATCGGTGGCTGTGGCGGCCGGAAGCAGGCGGGCGGCCACGGCTGCAGCCGAACCACCGGACGAACCTCCGGGCACGTGCTCCAGGTTCCACGGGTTTTTCACCGCGCCGTAGTAGCTCGATTCGTTGGCCGAGCCCATGGCGAATTCGTCCATGTTGGTCTTGCCCAGGGTCACGGCCCCGGCTTCGGCCAGCTTGGCGACCACGGTCGCATCGTAGGGCGCCTTGAAGTTGTCGAGCATCTTCGAGCCGCAGCTGGTGCGGATGCCCTGGGTGCAGAACAGGTCCTTGTGACCGATTGGCGCACCCAGCAGCGCGCCGCCTTCACCGTTGGCGCGACGGGCGTCAGCGGCCTTGGCCTGGCTAAGGGCCAGCTCTTCGGTGAGGCTGATGAAGCTGTTGACCTTCGGGTCCAGCGCGGTGATACGCGCCAGCAGGGCCTTGGTCAGCTCTTCGGAAGAAAACTTTTTGTCGGCGAGACCGCGGGCGATCTCGGCCAGAGTCAATTGATGCATTGCAGGCTCTTTCCCTTTAGTCGATGACTTTCGGAACCAGGTACAGGCCGTTTTCGACCGCTGGTGCGATGGACTGGTAGGCCTCGCGATTATTGCGTTCGGTCACGACGTCTGCGCGCAGGCGCTGGCTGGCTTCCAGTGGGTGGGCCAGGGGTTCGATGCCATCGGTATTCACCGCTTGCATCTGGTCGACCAGCCCGAGAATGCTGTTCAGGGCTGCGGTGGTCTGTGGAAGATCGGCTTCATTGAGGCCCAGGCAGGCCAAATGAGCGATTTTTTCCACGTCGGAGCGTTCAAGCGCCATGGGATTCTCCAGTGGAAAACAGAACGGAAGCTATCCGTGTGTTAGATTGTCGGAACACTACCGCATTTCTACGGTCATAAGGCCGCGATTGTGGGGTTAGGTGCACAGAAAGTCGGCCAATTTAGCACATTGGCGCCTTGCCCAAAATCCCTGTCGTTGTTAGAGTTTGCCGCACTTTTTTACCCACGCGTTGCCTAGGGTCCCTTTCCCATGTTCAAGAAACTGCGTGGCATGTTTTCCAGCGATCTTTCCATCGACCTGGGCACTGCCAACACCCTTATTTACGTGCGCGAGCGCGGTATCGTCCTGAATGAGCCATCGGTTGTGGCCATTCGGACCCATGGTAATCAGAAAAGTGTCGTTGCCGTGGGCACCGAGGCCAAGCGCATGCTCGGCCGTACACCTGGCAACATTGCCGCCATTCGTCCGATGAAAGACGGCGTGATCGCCGACTTCAGTGTCTGCGAGAAGATGCTGCAGTACTTCATCAACAAGGTTCATGAAAACAGTTTCCTGCAGCCCAGCCCTCGTGTGCTGATCTGCGTACCATGCAAATCCACCCAGGTGGAGCGTCGTGCCATCCGTGAATCGGCCCTTGGTGCCGGTGCCCGCGAAGTGTTCCTGATCGAAGAGCCAATGGCCGCTGCCATCGGTGCCGGCCTGCCGGTTGAAGAAGCGCGCGGTTCGATGGTGGTGGATATCGGTGGCGGTACCACTGAAATCGCCCTGATCTCCCTCAATGGCGTGGTGTATGCCGAATCCGTACGGGTTGGCGGCGACCGCTTCGACGAAGCGATCATCACGTATGTGCGTCGTAACTACGGCAGCCTGATCGGCGAATCCACCGCCGAGCGCATCAAGCAGGAAATCGGTACCGCCTACCCGGGTGGCGAAGTGCGCGAAGTCGATGTTCGCGGTCGCAACCTGGCCGAGGGCGTGCCACGTGCCTTTACCCTGAACTCCAATGAAGTGCTGGAAGCTCTGCAAGAGTCCCTGGCCACCATCGTTCAGGCGGTCAAGAGCGCGCTAGAGCAGTCGCCACCGGAACTGGCTTCCGATATCGCCGAGCGTGGCCTGGTGCTGACCGGTGGTGGCGCCTTGCTGCGTGACCTCGACAAGCTGCTGGCCCAGGAAACCGGCCTGCCGGTGATCGTCGCCGAAGACCCGCTGACCTGCGTTGCCCGTGGCGGTGGTCGTGCACTGGAAATGATGGATAAACACACCATGGACCTGCTCTCCAGCGAATAAGATCGTTGGTTGCGCCATGTTTCACTAACAGGCAGCACTTTGCAGTGCTGCCTGTTGGCGTTTATCTTCTTCAATCTGCATCCAGGCCGGTTTGATGCCGTATGAATAAAGAGAATATCTGCCCGGGAGTAGCGGCCTATTAAACCGCTCTTCACTAAAGGCCCCTCATTGGGCGTGCGCTTGTTGGTGCTGGTCGTGCTATCGGTCGCGCTGATGGTGGTCGATGCCCGCTTCACACTGCTCAAGCCAGTGCGTAGCCAGATGTCGCTGGTATTGATGCAGTCCTACTGGATCACCGACCTGCCGCAACGGCTATGGCAAGGTGTGGCCAGCCAGTTTGGCAGCCGCACAGAACTGGTGGCCGAGAACGAAAAGCTCAAGACCGAAAACCTGCTGCTGCAGGGGCGCATGCAAAAGCTGGCGGCCCTGACCGAGCAGAACGTCCGGCTGCGCGAGTTGCTCAATTCTTCCGCGTTGGTCAACGAAAAGGTCGAAGTGGCCGAGTTGATCGGCATGGACCCCAACCCCTTCACCCATCGCATCATCATCAACAAGGGCGAGCGCGATGGCGTGGTCCTTGGCCAGCCGGTGCTCGATGCCCGTGGCCTGATGGGCCAGGTGGTGGAGTTGATGCCCTATACCTCCCGCGTGCTGCTGCTCACCGACACCACCCACAGCATTCCGGTGCAGGTCAATCGCAATGGCCTGCGGGCGATTGCCAGCGGTACCGGCAACCCGGAACGCCTGGAATTGCGGCATGTGGCCGACACCGCTGACATCAAGGAAGGCGACCTGCTGGTCAGCTCCGGCCTCGGCCAGCGATTCCCGGCGGGCTATCCGGTGGCGACGGTCAAGGAAGTGATCCACGATTCCGGCCAGCCATTCGCGATTGTCCGTGCCGTGCCGACGGCCGCGCTGAACCGTAGCCGCTACCTGTTGCTGGTGTTCAGTGACACGCGCACGCCGGAAGAGCGCGCCAACGAGGCTGCCCAGGCCCAGGAAGCGCAGGACCGGCAGGACGGCACCACCACGCCGATCATCCCGGCCACCGTAGTACCCAAGCCTGCGACACCGGCAGCGCCAGTGGCGACACCGGCTGCACCCGCGGCGCCCGCTTCGGCAACACCTGCCCGGCCGGTCAGGCCTGCGGCGTCCACGCCTGCTGCTGCACCTGCGCCGGCAACCACTCGACAGGGGGCGCAATAATGGCCGGTACACATTCACGCAATGGCTGGATGGTCTGGTTGACCTTCGCCATCGGTATGTTGCTCAGCGTTTCGCCGATGCCGCAATTCATGGAAATCCTGCGCCCGCTGTGGCTGGCCTTGCTGCTGGCCTTCTGGGCCCTGGCCTTGCCGCACAAGGTCGGCATGGTCACCGCGATGTGCCTGGGGCTGGCTGAAGACGTGATGTATGGCACCTTGCTCGGCCAGAACGCCTTGATTCTCACGCTGATCACCTTCCTGGTGCTGTCGCTGCAGCAACGCCTGCGCATGTTTCCGATGTGGCAGCAATGCCTGGTGATCCTGGTGATCTTCGGTCTGGCCCAGTTGGTGCAACTGTGGCTTAGCGCCTTGACCGGTAACCGCCAGCCGACCCTCGCGCTGGTCTTGCCGGCGCTGGTCAGCGCGTTGTTGTGGCCATGGGTCAGCTTCGGTCTGCGTGGTTTGTGTCGCCGCTATAAAATCAATTGAGTGGGGCGCGAAGCTCTGCCTGGTTATCGAACCCGCAGGGAGAGTTTGCAATGCAATCGCTTTATCTGGCCTCCGGCTCTCCTCGGCGGCGTGAACTGCTGACCCAGATTGGCGTGCCGTTCACCGTGGTCAACGCCGCTATTGATGAAACACCCCTGGGCGACGAGTCGCCTGCGTCCTACGTCGAGCGCCTGGCCCGTGGCAAAGCCGCTGCAGGCCTGGCGACATTAGCCGATACCGCAAATGCCTGCGTGCTAGGGGCCGATACTGCCGTCATCCTGGATGGCCGGATCCTCGGCAAGCCGGTGGACCAGGCCGATGCCCTGGCCATGCTGCTGGCCCTTTCTGATCGTGAGCACGAAGTCCTCACCGCCATTGCGCTGCTTGATGGCCAGCGTTGCGAAACGCGCCTGGTCAGCAGTCGCGTGCGTTTTCGCCAGGTTTCCACACAAGAAGCAACGACTTACTGGCACAGCGGTGAACCCCAGGACAAGGCGGGCGGCTATGCTATCCAAGGGTTGGCGGCGGTATTTGTCGCCGGGCTCAATGGCAGCTACTCGGCAGTCGTTGGCCTGCCGGTCTGCGAAACAGCAGAACTGCTGGGCCATTTCGGCATACCCTGTTGGCAACACCTTTCCGTGCGCTGAACGCTCTACTCCAGCGCCACCTTTAAGCGATCGGCCACTATTGTGAAAACGCCTGAACGAGACCCAGCCATGAGTGAAGAGATTCTGATCAATATCACGCCGATGGAATCGCGCGTGGCGGTGGTAGAAAACGGTGTTTTGCAGGAAGTGCACGTCGAGCGCACCCAGAAGCGCGGGATCGTTGGCAATATCTATAAAGGTAAGGTTGTGCGGGTGTTGCCGGGCATGCAGGCAGCCTTTGTCGATATCGGCCTGGACCGTGCCGCATTTATCCATGCCTCGGAAATCTCCCTGCGCGAAGGCCCAGCGGTCGAGAGCATCAGCGCCCTGGTGCACGAAGGGCAGAGCCTGGTGGTGCAAGTCACCAAAGACCCGATTGGTTCCAAGGGCGCGCGCCTGACCACGCAATTGTCGATTCCTTCGCGTTACCTGGTGTACATGCCGCGCACCGCCCACGTCGGTATTTCCCTGAAAATCGAAGACGAAGGTGAGCGTGAGCGCCTGAAAAAGGTGGTCAGCGATTGCGTGGCGGCCGAAGGTATCAAAGAGGCGGGCGGCTTTATCCTGCGCACCGCCGCCGAAGGTGCCGGTGCCGATGAAATTCTCATGGACATCCGCTACCTGCGGCGCCTGTGGGACCAGATCGCGGCCCAGATCAAGACCGTCGGCGCGCCGAGTGTCATCTACGAAGACCTGGGCCTAGCCCTGCGAACCCTGCGTGATCTGGTCAGCCCGAAGATCGAGAAAATCCGCATCGACTCGCGGGAAACCTTCCAGCGCACCACGCAATTTGTCGCCGAACTGATGCCGGAAATCGCCGATCGCCTGGAACACTACCCCGGCGAACGGCCGATTTTCGACCTGTATGGCGTCGAGGACGAAATCCAGAAGGCCCTGGAGCGCAAGGTGCCGCTCAAGTCCGGTGGCTACCTGGTGGTCGACCCGGCCGAAGCCATGAGCACCATTGACGTCAACACCGGCGCCTTCGTCGGCCATCGCAACCTTGAAGAAACCATCTTCAAGACCAACCTCGAAGCCGCCACCGCCATTGCCCGTCAACTGCGCCTGCGCAACCTGGGCGGGATCATCATCATCGACTTCATCGACATGGAAGATGAAGAACACCAGCGCCAGGTGTTGCGCACCCTTGAAAAGCAGCTGGAGCGCGATCACGCCAAGACCAACATCATCGGGATCACCGAGTTGGGCCTGGTACAGATGACCCGCAAGCGTACCCGTGAAAGCCTTGAGCAAGTGCTGTGCGAACCGTGCAGCAGTTGCCAGGGCCGCGGCAAGTTGAAGACCCCGGAAACGGTTTGCTACGAGATTTTCCGGGAAATTCTACGAGAGGCACGCGCTTACCAGGCCGAGGGTTATAGAGTCCTGGCCAATCAGAAGGTGGTTGATCGCTTGCTCGACGAAGAGTCGGGCAACGTTGCGGAACTGGAGGGCTTTATTGGCCGTACCATCCGTTTCCAGGTCGAAACCATGTATTCACAGGAACAATACGACGTGGTGCTGCTCTGATTCGCATCCGTCCTGTTCAACGAGACCGCCAGACCTTGATCTGCCGTCCGACTATTACCTTGAGGGTCGCCTGACATGGAGCGTCTACAACGCTTTTTTGCCGCACTGACCCGTTGGGGCCTTGGCCTGTGTGCATTGCTGTTGGTACTGGCGGCGGTCTACGTCAGCCTGGGCCGTGAATTGACGCCATTGGTGGCGGAGTACCGTGCCGAAGTCGAGGCCAAGGCGCAGGCGGCGGTCGACATGCCCCTGAGCATTGGCAGCCTGGAAGGGCGCTGGAGCGGCTTTGCCCCGGTCTTGCTCGCCCATGACGTGATGGTCGGCGAGGGCAGCAGTGCCTTGCGCCTGGACCAGGTGCAAGTGGTGCCCGATCTCTGGGCCAGCCTGCTGGCGTGGGATGTGCGCATTGCCCACTTGGAAGTCAGCGGGTTGCAGCTCAGTGTCAAGGAGGACCAGGACGGTCGTTGGGCGCTGCAAGGCCTGCCGGTGCAGGACGACCAGCCCCTGGACCCGGAACAACTGCTCACGCGCATGCAAGCGGTGGCGAAGATCTCGCTGCTCGACAGCCAGGTCACTTTGCAACCGTTTGAACAAGCGCCGCTGACCCTGACCTATGTGGGCCTGAGCCTGCAAACCGGCGCCACCCGCCAGCGCCTGGATGCACGCCTGACCTTGCCCGATGGGCAGCCGCTGGCCCTCAGCCTGCGCACGCGGATCCGCGCTAGCCAGTGGCGCGATGGTGAAGTCCAGGCCTACCTGAGCCTGCCCCAGAGCAATTGGGCGCAATGGATTCCGGCGAAGTTGACCCAGGACTGGAAACTCAATGAGCTGAAAGCCGGCGGCGAACTCTGGCTGACCTGGGCCGGCGGAACGCTGCAAAGCGCCGCCGCGCGGCTCAATGCGCCGCAAGTGAAGGTGCGGTATGCCCAGCGCAAACCTGTGAGCATCCACAACCTGGGCCTGACGGCCTACCTGCAACGCAGTGACCGCGGCCTTAAGGTGGTCTTCGACTCGCTGGCCATGAACCTGGGCGACACCCGTTGGGAGTCGCACCTGCAATTGCAGCAAACCCTGGCCACCGACAAGGCCCAGGAGACCTGGAACCTGCAGGCCGACCGCCTGGACCTGACGCCGATCACCCCCTTGCTCAACGCCCTGGCGCCATTGCCCGAGGGTTTTGCCAAGACCGTCGAAGCGTTGAAAGCCACGGGCGTGCTGCGCAATGTCCTGGTGGATTATCGTCCCCAGGAGACGGGCGATCAGCGCGTCAGCTTTGCCGCCAACCTCGAGCGGGTGGGCTTTGATGCGTATTTCGGCGCACCGGCGGCCCGCAATGTCTCCGGCAGCATCAGCGGCGACCTGGGCCAGGGCGAGCTGCGCATGGACAGCAAGGACTTTGCCTTGCACCTGTACCCGATTTTCGCCAAGCCCTGGCAGTACATCCAGGCCAACGCGCGCCTGACGTGGAAGCTGGATAAACAAGGTTTCACGCTGATCGCTCCGTATATCAAGGTGCTGGGGGAAGAGGGCAAGGTCGCGGCGGACTTCCTGATTCGTCTGCATTTCGATCATAGCCAGGAAGACTACATGGACCTGCGGGTCGGCATGGTCGAGGGCGATGGACGCTTTACCCCCAAATACCTGCCGGCGGTGTTGAGCCCGGCCCTGGATGAATGGCTGCGTACGGCCATTCTCAAGGGCGCGGTCGATGAAGGCTTCTTCCAGTATCAAGGTTCGTTGAACCACGATGCGGTGACGGCGGCGCGCAATATCAGCCTGTTCTTCAAGGTGCATGACGCCGAGCTGGCGTTCCAGCCTGGCTGGCCCCATGTGAGCAAGGTGACCGGTGAAGTGTTTGTCGAAGAAACCGGTGTGCGCATCCTGGCCAGCAAGGGGCAATTGCTCGACACCAAGGTCAAGGATATCTACGTCAACATTCCCCATGCGCTTCCTGGCCATGACAGTCATCTGTTGCTGACGGGCGGGTTTGCCGGTGGGCTGGGTGACGGCCTGAAGATCCTGCAGGAAGCCCCCATCGGCACGGCGTCGACGTTTGCCGGCTGGAAAGGCGAGGGCGACCTGCAAGGTTCACTCGACCTGGACATCCCCCTGGCCAAAGGCACCGAGCCGAAAATCGTGGTGGACTTCAAGACTGACAAGGCGCACCTGCAACTGGCCGAGCCGACCCTGGACCTGAATCAGCTCAAGGGCGAATTCCGCTTCGACAGCACCAAGGGTCTGAGTGGCCAGAACATCAGTGCCCAGGCCTTTGACCGGCCGATCACGGCGCAGATTGCTGCTGGTGGCAAGCCGGGCAATCTCAGCACGCGGGTCACCGCCAAGGGCCAGGTGACGGTCAAGCGCCTCACCGACTGGCTGAAAGTCGGCCAGCCACTGCCGGTGTCCGGGGATATCCCGTATCAACTGCAACTGGACCTGGACGGTGCCGACAGCCAGTTGCGGGTCAGTTCCAACCTCAAGGGCGTGGCGGTGGATTTGCCTGCGCCGTTTGGCATGTCCGCCAGTCAGGGCCGCGACAGTGTGTTCCGCATGACCCTGCAGGGCGCAGAGCGACGCTACTGGTTTGATTACGGCGAGCTGGCGAACTTTACTTTTGCAGCCCCGGCGAACAACTTTGCCCAGGGCCGTGGCGAACTGTTCCTCGGGGATGGCGATGCCTTGCTGCCCGGTGGCAAGGGCCTGCGGATTCGCGGGGTTCTGTCGGAGCTGGATATAGATCCGTGGAAGAAACTGGTGGACCGCTACGCCGGCAATGATCCGGGTGGCAATGCCAAGCAGCTGTTGAGCAGTGCCGATTTCAAGATCGGCAAGCTGACAGGCTTTGGTACTCAATTCGACCAGGTCAGCCTGCAACTGGAGCGCAAGCCCGCCGCCTGGGGCCTGCAGCTCGACAGCCAGCAAGCCAAGGGGACTGTTGGCCTGCCGGATGCCAAGGGCGCGCCTATCGCCATCAATCTGCAATACGTGAAGCTGCCGGCGGTTGACCCTACGGTACAGGCTGACGAGAACGCACCTGATCCCCTGGCGAACATTGATCCCAAGGACATTCCGGCGCTGGACATTTCCATTGGCCAGTTGTTGCAGGGGCCCGACTTGATCGGCGCCTGGTCCTTGAAGGTGCGCCCGACGGCCAAGGGCATGGCCTTCAACAACCTCGACCTGGGCCTCAAGGGCATGCGGCTCAAGGGGGCCGGTGGCTGGGAAGGGGCGCCGGGCGCCAGCAGCAGTTGGTACAAGGGGCGCCTGGACGGCAAGAATATCGCCGATGTGCTCAAAGGCTGGGGCTTCGCGCCCACCGTGACCAGCCAGGACTTCCATCTGGACGTTGACGGGCGCTGGCCGGGTTCGCCTGCGTGGGTTGGGCCCAAGCGGTTTTCCGGGAGCCTGGATGCATCGTTCCGCAAGGGCCAGTTTGTCGAGGTCGAGGGCGGTGCCCAGGCGTTGCGGGTGTTTGGCCTGCTGAACTTCAACTCGATTGGCCGGCGTTTGCGCCTGGACTTCTCGGACTTGCTCGGCAAGGGCCTGAGCTACGACCGGGTCAAGGGCCTGCTGGCCGCCAGCAATGGTGTGTTTGTGACCCGTGAGCCGATTGTTCTCACCGGGCCGTCGAGCAACCTGGAGCTTAACGGTACCCTGGACCTGGTGGCTGACCGTGTCGATGCCAAGTTGCTGGTGACCCTGCCGGTGACCAACAACCTGCCGATTGCCGCGTTGATCGTGGGGGCGCCGGCCATTGGCGGCGCACTGTTCCTGATCGACAAACTGATTGGCGATCGGGTCTCGCGTTTCGCCAGCGTCCAGTACAAGGTGGAAGGGCCATGGAAAGATCCAAAAATCACCTTCGACAAGCCATTTGAAAAACCGCAGTAAGCCCCTGTGGAGTAGCATGGCCCCATGCTTTTTATGGAGTGTCGGCCCATGTCCTTTGCGGTAATCCAGATGGTCAGCCAGAGCGATGTTCTGGCTAACCTGGCCCAGGCCCGGCGGTTGCTGGAGCAGGCGGCGGCAGGGGGCGCGCAACTGGCAGTGCTGCCGGAAAACTTCGCCGCCATGGGCCGCCGCGACGTGGCCGCTATCGGCCACGCCGAAGCTGTGGGCGAGGGGCCGATCCTGCCGTGGTTGAAACTGGCCGCCCGTGACCTCAACTTATGGATAGTGGCCGGTACCTTGCCGTTGCCCCCGCTCGGGCAGCCCGACGCCAAGTCCAACGCGTGCTCGCTGTTGATCGACGCGCAGGGGCAGATTGTGGCGCGCTACGACAAGCTGCATCTGTTCGACGTGGACGTGGCGGATGCGCGCGGTCGTTATCGCGAATCTGACGACTATGCTTACGGTAACCAGGTAGTGGTGGCCGATACGCCGGTTGGACGCCTGGGGCTGACGGTCTGTTATGACCTGCGCTTCCCCGAGCTGTACAGCGAATTGCGTGCGGCGGGCGCCGAGTTGATTACTGCGCCTTCGGCCTTTACGGCGGTAACGGGGGCTGCGCACTGGGATGTGCTGATCCGGGCCCGAGCCATAGAAACCCAGTGCTATCTGCTGGCGGCCGCCCAGGGCGGGGTGCATCCGGGGCCACGGGAAACATTCGGCCATGGGGCAATTATCGACCCATGGGGGCGCGTACTGGCGCAACAAGATCAAGGCGAAGCGGTGTTGTTGGCCGAACGCGATAGCAGCGAACAAGCGTCGATACGGGCGCGCATGCCGGTGGCAGGCCACCGGCGCTTTTTCTCGCAGGGCGCACAGCGACCTGCTTCAGAACGATGAATTTAAGGCCGAACCTATGAGCGAGTTGTTGTCCTCAGTCAGTGAACACCTCCTGGCGCCCGGTGGCGTGACCATCGAAAGTCTGCAAACCGTACTGGGTGACCTGGCCGGGCCGGGTATTGATGCTGCAGACCTGTATTTCCAGGGGCAGATTTCCGAGTCATGGTCCCTGGAAGACGGGATCGTCAAGGACGGCAGCTTCAACCTTGACCAAGGGGTTGGGGTGCGCGCGCAGTCCGGTGAGAAGACCGGCTTTGCCTATAGCAATGCCATCACCCTCGAAGCCTTGGGCCTGGCGGCCCGCGCGGCGCGTTCGATTTCCCGCGCTGGGCAGAACGGCACCGTGCAGGCGTTCAGTACCCAGGACGTGGCCCAGTTGTACGGCCCGGATAATCCACTGGAAGTAATGACCCGTGCCGAAAAGGTCGAGTTGCTCAAGCGTGTGGATGCTGCAACCCGGGCCCTCGACCCGCGTATCCAGCAAGTGAGCGTGAGCATGGCCGGGGTCTGGGAGCGCATCCTGGTGGCGTCCACCGATGGCAGCCTGGCGGCGGATGTGCGCCCGCTGGTGCGCTTTAATGTCAGTGTGATCGTCGAGCAGAACGGGCGTCGCGAGCGCGGCGGCCACGGTGGCGGTGGGCGTACGGATTATCGCTATTTCCTAACCGACGACCGCGCCATGGGCTACGCCCGCGAGGCGTTGCGCCAGGCGCTGGTCAACCTGGAAGCCATTCCGGCGCCAGCGGGTACGCTGCCGGTGGTCCTGGGTTCGGGCTGGTCCGGGGTTTTGCTGCATGAAGCGGTGGGGCATGGCCTGGAAGGTGACTTCAACCGCAAGGGCAGTTCCGCCTACAGCGGGCGCATGGGCGAAATGGTCGCCTCCAAGCTCTGCACCATTGTCGACGACGGCACATTGGCCGGTCGCCGTGGTTCCCTGAGCGTCGACGACGAAGGTACGCCGACCGAGTGCACCACGTTGATCGAAAATGGCGTGCTCAAGGGCTATATGCAAGACAAGCTCAACGCGCGCCTGATGGGCGTGGCGCGTACCGGCAACGGCCGTCGCGAGTCCTACGCGCATTTGCCGATGCCGCGCATGACCAACACCTACATGCTCGCGGGCGAAAGCGACCCGGCAGAGATCATTGCCTCGGTGAAGCGTGGGATCTATTGCGCCAATCTTGGTGGCGGCCAGGTGGATATCACCAGCGGCAAGTTCGTGTTCTCTACCAGCGAAGCCTATCTGATCGAAGACGGCAAGATCACCGCGCCGGTCAAGGGTGCAACCCTGATTGGCAACGGCCCGGAAGCCATGAGCAAGGTGTCGATGGTCGGTAACGACCTGGCGCTGGACAGCGGTGTGGGGATGTGTGGCAAGGATGGGCAGTCGGTGCCGGTGGGTGTCGGCCAGCCAACCCTGAAAATTGACGCGATCACCGTGGGTGGCACGGGGTCGTAAGGCGTGGAGCTTCGGGTGGCGAAGATCGCCACCCGGGGAAGAGGATCAGCGCAGGCCGCGTTGAGTCTCGTCCAGCTCACGGATGTACTTGAAGATTTTACGGCTGGTGGCCGGCGCCTTGTTCTGTGCCAGTTCGTGCTGGGCCTGACGGATCAGGGAGCGCAGTTGCTGGCGGTCGGCGTCCGGATAGTCCAGGACGAACTTCTCCAATACAGCGTCGTCACCGCCGATCAGGCGGTCACGCCAACGTTCCAGGTTATGGAAACGTTCGTTGTATTGGCGGGTGGAAGCATCGAGTTGATCGAGCAAAGTCAGAATGGCGTCAGTGTCCTGGTCGCGCATCAGCTTGCCGATAAACATGATGTGCCGTTTACGCGCGATATTCGCGGTGTGCTTGGGTGCATCCGCCAAGGCCCGGCGCATTTCGTCGGTCAGTGGCAGTTTGGCAATCAAGTCCGGCTTGAGTGTTGTAAGGCGCTCGCCGAGATCAACCAGAGCATGCAGCTCGCGTTTGACCTGGGTTTTGCTTTTCTCCCCATCGAGGGAGTCGTCGTAAGAATCAACCATGGTGGCAGTCCGCAAAGAAACGCCGCCATGATAACCAGTCGGGGGCCGCTTGTCCGGCCCGGTCGCTCGATGGCCTTAACCGAAAGCAGAATTTGAGTGGAGAGAACCATGAGTGCAGCCCAAAGCGTCGGTCCACAAGCGTTACCGGCACTGCAGGAACAAGTTGAGCAGATCATCGCCGAGGCCAAGCGCCAGGGCGCCAGTGCCTGTGAAGTGGCGGTGTCGCTGGAGCAGGGCCTGTCGACTTCGGTACGCCAGCGGGAAGTGGAAACCGTTGAGTTCAACCGCGACCAGGGTTTTGGCATCACCTTGTATGTGGGGCAGCGCAAAGGCTCGGCCAGCACTTCGGCCAGCGGCCCGGAAGCGATTCGCGAAACGGTTGCCGCCGCACTGGCGATTGCCAAGCACACCTCCGAAGACGAGGCCTCGGGTTTGGCGGATGCGGCCTTGATGGCGCGGGATCTCAAGGATTTCGACCTGTTTCACGCCTGGGATATCACTCCCGAGCAGGCCATCGAAAAGGCCCTGGCCTGCGAAGCCGCGGCGTTTGATGCCGACAGCCGGATCAAGAATGCCGATGGCACCACCCTGAGCACCCACCAGGGTTGCCGGGTGTATGGCAACAGCCACGGGTTTATCGGCGGCTATGCGTCGACGCGCCATAGCTTGAGCTGCGTGATGATCGCCGAGGCCGACGGCCAGATGCAGCGTGACTACTGGTATGACGTGAGTCGCCAGGGTGAGCTGTTGGCGGACCCGGTGAGCATCGGCCAGCGCGCCGCGCAACGGGCGGCGAGCCGCCTGGGTGCGCGCCCGGTGCCGACGTGCGAAGTGCCGGTGTTGTTTTCGGCGGAACTGGCGGGTGGTCTGTTCGGCAGCTTTCTCGGGGCGATTTCCGGGGGCAATCTGTACCGCAAATCGTCGTTCCTTGAAGGCGCGCTGGGGCAGAAGCTGTTTCCTGAGTGGCTGACCCTGGACGAACGCCCGCACCTGATGCGCGCCATGGGCAGCTCGGCCTTTGATGGCGACGGCCTGGCAACCTACGCCAAGCCGTTTGTCGAGAATGGTGAGCTGGTGTCCTACGTGCTTGGCACCTACGCCGGGCGCAAGCTCGGTCTGCCGAGTACCGCCAACTCCGGTGGGGTTCACAACCTGTTCGTGACCCATGGTGACGAAGACCAGGCGGCTCTCTTGCGGCGCATGGGCCGTGGTTTACTGGTGACCGAGCTGATGGGGCATGGCTTGAACATGGTGACGGGCGATTATTCCCGAGGCGCGGCGGGGTTCTGGGTGGAGAATGGCGAAATCCAGTTCGCGGTCCAGGAAGTGACCATCGCCGGCAATATGCGCGACATGTTCAAGCAGATCGTCGCTGTGGGTAACGATCTGGAATTGCGCAGCAATATCCGCACCGGCTCGGTGCTGATCGAACGCATGACCGTCGCCGGCAGCTAAGCCGCAACCCGTTACACAATAGCGCCACCCCCAGGGTGGCGCTTTTTTTTGCCTGGAATATCACAAGGCCGACAAAGGTATCGGTTCAATAGCTTGTTTTGATTCTCAATATCATTTAATAATAAATATCATTATCGAGTGAGCATGGGTCATGAGTTCTGTCCTGCACGAAGATCCTTACCTGGAAAGCTGGCGCTGGATGAGTCGTCAGATTCGCTGCGGGCTCAACCCTGACGAGCCGCGCCTGATCGAACACTACCTCAGCGAAGGCCGCTATCTGGCCTGTTGCACGGCCACGCACCCGTGGACCATCGCCGAAACCTCGTTCCGCCTGCTGCTCGACACTGCCACCGATATCGCCTTGCCCTGGCATTGGCGCTCCACATGCCTGGACCAGGCCTGGCGCCCGCTGCGCGACCTGGAAAACCTGTCTCACTGTGCCTGCCGCCTCAAGCGCTGGCAGACCTTTGCCTGGCAATTGGCGACTTGCGAACTGCAACCTTCGATTTCTCACTCCGACTTGGTGCAAGGATCTTCCGATGAGTAACACCCGTATCGAACGCGACAGCATGGGCGAACTACAGGTACCGGCCGACGCGTTGTATGGCGCGCAAACCCAACGTGCGGTGGATAACTTCCCGATCAGCCGCCAGCGCATGCCGACCCAGTTCATCCGCGCCCTGATCCTGGCCAAGGCCGCCGCCGCCAAGGCCAACGTCGATCTCAAGCAGATCAGCGCAAGCCAGGGCAAAGCCATCGTCGACGCCGCCCAAGGCTTGCTGGAAGGCGACTTCATGCAGCACTTCCCGGTGGATATTTTCCAGACCGGCTCCGGCACCAGCTCCAACATGAACGCCAACGAAGTGATTGCGACCCTGGCCAGCCGCCTGCTGGGCGAACCGGTCAACCCCAATGACCACGTCAATTGCGGGCAAAGCAGCAACGACATCATCCCGACCACCATTCACGTCAGCGCCGCGCTGGTGCTGCATGAACAGACGTTGCCGGCGTTGCTGCATCTGGTTGCAGTGATCGAGCGCAAGGCGGTGGAAGTTCATCCGTTCATCAAGACCGGGCGTACTCACCTGATGGACGCCATGCCGGTGCGCATGAGCCAGGTGCTTGAAGGATGGGCGCAGCAACTCAAGGCCAATATCGCGCACTTGCAGGGCTTGCTGCCAAGCCTGCAGGCCCTGGCTCAGGGCGGTACGGCCGTTGGCACTGGGATCAACGCGCATCCTGAGTTTGCTGCGCGTTTCAGTCAGCAGTTGAGCAGCCTGACCCAGGTGCAGTTCACTCCGGGCAAGAACCTGTTTGCTCTGATCGGCTCCCAGGACACCGCCGTTGCCGTCTCCGGCCAACTCAAAGCGATTGCCGTGTCGCTGATGAAAATCGCCAACGACTTGCGCTGGATGAACTCCGGCCCCCTTGCCGGTCTCGGTGAAATCGAACTCGAAGGTCTGCAGCCGGGCTCGTCGATCATGCCGGGCAAGGTCAACCCGGTGATTCCAGAGGCTACGGCCATGGTCGCGGCCCAGGTGATCGGCAATGACAGCGTAATCACCATCGCCGGTCAGTCCGGCAACTTCGAACTCAACGTGATGCTGCCGATCATCGCCCAGAACCTGCTCAGCAGCCTGGAACTGTTGGCCAACTCCAGCCGTCTGCTGGCAGACAAGGCCATCGCCAGCTTCAAGGTCAACGAACCCAAGCTCAAGGAAGCGCTGTCGCGTAACCCGATCCTGGTTACCGCACTCAACCCGATCATTGGTTACCAAAAGGCCGCTGAAATCGCCAAGAAAGCCTATCAACAAGGCCGGCCGGTGATTGATGTGGCGCTTGAGCACACCGACTTGCCCCGCAGCCAACTGGAAATCCTCCTGGATCCGGAAAAGCTCACGGCGGGTGGCGTGTAATCACCGACCCTGCTTTGGAGGCTCACCATGGAGCATTGGAAACGCACGATCGAACGGGCCAATCACTGCTTTATGCAGGGCGAACTGGTGGATGCCCGCGAGCATTACCTGCAAGCCCTGGCCCTGGCCCAAGTGTTGTTCGAGCGCTGGGGTGATGCCGACGAAGCCGTAGCCGCTTGCGTCATTTCCCATCACAACCTGGCGGACCTGCACCTGCGCCTGAACCAGCCGGAAGAAAGCGCGGAATACCTCTGCGCCATTCACCAGCGCTTGCTGCAGACCATGCAGGACACCCGGCTGCCTCAGCCACTGCGCGAGGCGGCCTTGCGCCAGAGCAGCAAGACCTACGTCGAACTGTTGAATTTCATCAGCGATCACGGTGAATACCCCCGTACCCATCGCTTGCTAGGCAGCCATACGGCGTCGACGGATGCGCCGACCCGCAACAGCCCTTTTTATGGAGCACATTGATATGTCCTACACCCTGCCTGCCTTGCCTTACGCCTACGATGCCCTGGAGCCGCATATTGATGCGCAAACCATGGAAATCCACTACACCAAGCACCACCAGACCTACATCAATAACCTCAATGCGGCGGTCGAAGGTACTGAGTTTGCTGGCTGGCCCATCGAGAAACTGGTCTCCAGCGTCCAGCAACTGCCGGAAAAGCTGCGCGCAGCGGTGATTAACCAGGGGGGCGGGCATGCCAACCACTCATTGTTCTGGGCAGTCATGTCGCCCAAGGGCGGCGGCAAGCCCGAAGGTGCCCTGGGCCAGGCGATTGATGAGCAGCTGGGTGGCTTTGACGCCTTCAAGGAGGCCTTTACCAAAGCTGCGCTGACCCGCTTCGGCAGTGGCTGGGCCTGGTTGAGCGTGACCCCGCAAAAGACCCTGGTAGTCGAGAGCAGTGGCAACCAGGACAGCCCGTTGATGAATGGCAATACGCCGATCCTCGGTCTGGACGTGTGGGAACACGCCTACTACCTGCTTTATCAGAACCGCCGTCCTGAATACATCAACGCCTTCTACAGTGTTATCAACTGGCCGGAAGTCGCTGAGCGCTACCAGGCGGCCCTCGCTTAATGACCTTTCATAACAAGACTTAAGGCCGACTATGGGCACTGAAACACTGGCGATCAGCAGCGTACGAATGTTTCGTTATGCGTTTGGCTCGCTGCTGCTGTTGGCGGGAACGGCATTGCTGGTGGCCCACGGGCTGGCCTGGCTGAACCTGGAGCCGCGGATCCTGCGCGCACTGCAAGGTGGCGCAATCTGCGCCCTGGGTACGGCGTTGGGTGCGGTGCCGGTGCTGGTGATCCGGCGGATGCCGTTGGCGGTCAGCGATACGTTGCTGGGCTTCGGTGCTGGAGTGATGCTGGCGGCGACCGCGTTTTCGCTGGTCGTGCCAGGGATTGCCGCCGCCGAAAACCTGGGGCTCACTCCCTGGGCGTCCAGCGGCCTGGTCAGCTTCGGCATCATGCTCGGTGCCTTCGGCCTGTTTCTGGTGGACCGCAAGGTCTCCGGTGCCAGCCCGGAGATGCTGGTCGGTACGCCCGATAAACCGGTAATCCCGCCGCGTATCTGGCTGTTTGTGTTCGCGATCATTGCCCACAATATTCCCGAAGGCATGGCGGTAGGCGTTTCGGCGGGTGGCGGTATGCCCGATGCCGACAGCCTGGCCATGGGCATCGCCTTACAGGATGTGCCGGAAGGCCTGGTGATTGCGCTGGTGCTGGCTGGGGCGGGGATGTCGCGGGTCAAGGCATTCCTGATTGGGGCAGCATCCGGCCTGGTAGAGCCGGTGTTTGCCGTGCTCTGCGCCTGGCTGGTCAGTCTGGCCGAGATGCTGCTGCCTCTGGGTTTGGCCCTTGCGGCCGGGGCGATGTTATTGGTGGTGACTCACGAAGTAATCCCCGAGTCGCGACGCAATGGCCATGACAAACTTGCCAGCCTGGGGTTGTGCATCGGGTTTTGCCTGATGATGGCCATGGATACAGCGCTGGGCTGATGCCTAACGCAAAAAGCAATGTGGCAGCTGGCTAGTGTGGGAGCTGGCTTGCTTGCGATGCAGACACCTCGGCATAAAAAATGTGGGAGCGGGCTTGCCCGCGATAGCGGTGTATCAGTCAAGTATGTATCGACTGACTCCCAGCTATCGCGGGCAAGCCCACTCCCACATTGATTTGTGCTGCATTCAGGAAAGAAGGGCTATTCGCCTTCATCGAAGTAGTTGTTGATCAACTTCACCAGCGCATCCAGCGCTTCCTGTTCCTGCTCACCCTCGGTCTTCAGATGAATCGTCGTGCCCTTGCCTGCGGCGAGCATCATCATGGCCATGATGCTTTTGCCATCGACCATGGATTCTGGCGTACGCCCGGCACGCACCTGGCAAGGAAACTGGCCCGCAACTCCGACGAACTTGGCCGACGCGCGGGCATGCAAGCCCAGTTTGTTGATGATTTCAATTTCCAGAGCGGGCATCGCGAAGGTGTTCCTTTCAGCTGAGGTCGCGGTGGCGAACCTGGACATTCTTGAGGGTTTGCTGCAAGACCTGGCCCAGGCGCTCGGTCAGGTAGACGGAGCGGTGATGCCCGCCAGTGCAGCCGATAGCGATGGTGACATAGGCC
This sequence comes from Pseudomonas sp. WS 5410, assembly GCF_012985645.1. Taxonomy (NCBI): domain Bacteria; kingdom Pseudomonadati; phylum Pseudomonadota; class Gammaproteobacteria; order Pseudomonadales; family Pseudomonadaceae; genus Pseudomonas; species Pseudomonas sp. WS 5410. The sequence goes on from NZ_JAAQWS010000002.1 coordinate 348,020, forward strand.
CGGTTGCTGGCGGCAAAGCGCGGTAGCCACTTGAGCAGGTAGCTGGAGATATCCTGGAACATCTCCTCGACATCCGGTTGCGCCGCCAGGTAATCGGCAACCGGTTGGTCCAGCCCGGACTGATCGCGCAGCTCCGGCTTCCAGTAAGGATTGGGCAGACAACGCACGTCAAATACCAGGTCGGCGTCTACCGGCATGCCCCGCTTGAAGCCAAAGGACTCAACAAGGAACGCGGTGCCGGGTTCCGGCTGGTTCAGCAGGCGCAGCTTGATGGCGTCACGCAGTTGGTAAAGGTTCAGGCTGGTGGTGTTGATCTTGAGGTCGGCCAGGTCAATGATCGGCCCCAGCAGCTTGGTCTCGTCCTCGATGGCTTCGGCCAACGAGCGGTGCGGGCTGCTCAGCGGGTGGCGGCGACGGGTTTCCGAAAAGCGCTTGAGCAGCGTTTCTTCGTCGGCATCCAGGTACAGCACGTCGCAATGGATATGCTTGGCGCGTACCTCTTCGAGCAATTCCGGGAAGCGCGTGAGGTGGCTGGGCAGGTTGCGTGCGTCAATGGACACCGCCACCAGCGGTTGTGCCAGCTCGGTATGGATCAAGGCGCGTTCTGCCAGCTCGGGCAGCAGGCCGGCCGGCAAGTTGTCGATGCAATAGAAGCCGCTGTCCTCAAGCACGTTGAGGGCCGTACTTTTACCTGAGCCGGAACGCCCGCTGACGATGATCAAACGCATGATTACTGCCCGCTTTGCTCATCCAGGACAACCTGATACAGCGCTTCATTGGTGCTGGCGCTACGCAGTTTCTTACGTACTTCTTCACGATCGAGCATGCTGGCGATCTGCCGGAGCAGCTCCAGATGCGCATCGGTGGCCGCTTCCGGGACCAGCAGGACGAACAGCAGGTCAACCGGGGCGCCGTCGATGGCGTCGAAATCAGTGGGGGCGTCCAGGTGCAACAGGGCGCTCACCGGTGTTTCACAGCCTTTTAGGCGGCAATGAGGAATAGCGATGCCGTTGCCAAAACCGGTCGAGCCGAGTTTTTCACGGGCAATCAGAGCCTCGTATACATCTTGCATCACCAGCTCAGGCACTTCGCGGCTGATCAGGTTGGCAATCTGTTCGAGGGCTTTCTTTTTACTGCCACCCGGCGCGTTCACGAGTGAACGGCCGGGGGTCAGGATGGTTTCAAGTCGAATCATGGGTGGGGAGTGTTAGCGGCCTGTGCCTTGAAGAAGGCTCTGCTGCTTTTCCTTATGCTTTTTGATTTGGCGATCCAGCTTGTCGGTCAGGTCGTCAATGGCGGCATACATGTCTGAATGCTCTGCATTGGCGACTACTTCCCCGCCGGGTATACGCAAGGTGGCTTCGATTTTCTGCTTCAGCTTTTCGACAGACATGATGACTTGCACATTGGTGATCTTGTCGAAATGCCCCTCAATTCGTTTGAGTTTCTCGCTGATGTAGGCGCGCAGCGGTTCGGTCACTTCCAGTTGGTGTCCACTGATGTTGACTTGCATACAGCTTCTCCTTCGTTGCCAGTGCATAAAGCGGCGGGTAGGAGTACCCGCCACTGGAACGCTATGGCCCGCCCGTCACATCAATCGCTTACGCTCGCTGGAAGGCGCGATCCCAAGGGACTCGCGGTACTTGGCGACGGTTCGACGGGCGACCTGAATGCCTTGTGCCTCCAGTAAACCAGCGATCTTGCTGTCACTCAACGGCTTTTTCTGATTTTCCGCCGCAACCAGTTTTTTGATGATCGCGCGGATCGCCGTGGACGAGCATTCACCGCCTTCGGAGGTGCTGACGTGGCTGGAGAAAAAGTATTTCAGCTCATATATACCCCGTGGGGTATGCATGAATTTTTGGGTGGTGACCCGGGAAATGGTCGATTCGTGCATGCCCACTGCTTCGGCAATGTCATGCAGCACCAACGGTTTCATCGCCTCGTCGCCATATTCCAGGAAGCCGCGCTGATGCTCGACGATCTGGGTGGCCACTTTCATCAGGGTCTCGTTGCGGCTTTGCAGGCTCTTGATGAACCAGCGAGCCTCCTGCAACTGATTGCGCATGAAGGTGTTGTCGGCGCTGGTGTCGGCCCGGCGTACGAAACCTGCGTATTGCGGGTTGACCCGCAGGCGCGGCACTGATTCCTGGTTCAGCTCCACCAGCCAGCGCTCGTTGTCCTTGCGCACGATCACGTCGGGGACGACATACTCGGCTTCGCTGGACTCGATCTGCGAGCCGGGACGCGGGTTGAGGCTCTGTACCAGTTCGATGATCTGGCGCAGGTCATCTTCCTTGAGCTTCATCCGACGCATCAGCTGGCTGTAGTCGCGGCTGCCCAGCAGGTCGATATAGTCGGTGACCAGGCGTTGGGCTTCGGCCAGCCACGGTGTCTTGGCGGGCAGTTGGCGCAGTTGCAGCAACAGGCACTCGCTGAGGTTGCGCGCGCCGATGCCGGCGGGCTCGAACTGCTGGATGCGGTGCAGGACCGCCTCGATTTCGTCCAGCTCGATGTCCAGTTCCGGGTCGAAAGCCTCGAGGATTTCTTCGAGGGTCTCGTCCAGGTAGCCCTGATTGTTGATGCAGTCGATCAGGGTCACTGCGATCAAGCGATCGGTGTCGGACATCGGGGCAAGGTTCAGTTGCCACAGCAAGTGGCTCTGCAGGCTTTCGCCGACGGAGGTGCGGGTGGTGAAGTCCCACTCGTCATCGTCGTTGCTGGGCAGGCTGCTGGCGCTGGTCTGGTAGACATCTTCCCAGGCCGTATCCACCGGCAGTTCATTGGGAATGCGTTCGTTCCATTCGCCTTCTTCCAGGTTATCCACCGTGGGTGCGGTTTCCTGGTAGGAGGGTTCCTGGACGTCGGGATTGGGTTTTTGCTCTATGTTGTCGGCCAGTGGGTCGGCATTATCGAAGTCGTCGCCTTCTTCCTGGCGTTCGAGCATCGGGTTGGACTCCAGGGCCTCCTGGATTTCCTGTTGCAGGTCCAGGGTCGACAATTGGAGCAGGCGGATGGCCTGTTGCAGCTGCGGTGTCATCGTCAGCTGCTGGCCCATTCTCAGGACTAGCGATGGTTTCATGGCAGGGGCTTAACACCTTATTCGCCGGCGCAATGCGCCATCCACGACAGGGCGCGTGAGCGCCAAACATAAGCAAATTATATGCCTGATATCGGGGGCTTTGCCTAGAGCGCGGTAACAATAAAAACAATAAGGTTTTTATTGACTCCCGCGCCTGATGGCGAATGTCCTGACACCCCAGTGTTTACAGGCGGAACTCGTGCCCCAGATACACTTCCTTGACCAGTTCGTTGGCCAGGATGGTGGCGGAGTCGCCTTCGGCAATCAGTTGGCCGTCGTTGACGATATACGCGGTTTCGCAGATATCCAGGGTCTCACGCACGTTGTGGTCGGTGATCAGCACGCCGATCCCCTTGGCCTTGAGGTGATGGATGATCTGCTTGATGTCGCCTACCGAAATCGGGTCGACACCGGCGAAGGGTTCGTCCAGCAGGATGAACTTCGGTGCGGTGGCCAGGGCGCGGGCGATTTCCACGCGGCGCCGCTCGCCGCCGGACAGGCTCATGCCGAGGTTGTCGCGAATATGGTTGATGTGGAACTCCTGCAGCAGGCTTTCCAGCTCCTGGCGGCGTCCGTCGCGATCCAGTTCCTTGCGGGTTTCCAGGATCGCCATGATGTTGTCGGACACTGACAGTTTGCGGAAGATCGACGCCTCCTGGGGGAGATAGCCGATACCGGCCCGCGCACGGCCGTGCATGGGCTGGTGGCTGACGTCCAGGTCGTCGATCAATACACGGCCCTGGTCCGCCTGGACCAGGCCGACGATCATGTAGAAGCAGGTGGTCTTGCCGGCACCATTGGGGCCAAGCAGGCCGACGATCTGGCCGCTGTCGATCGACAGGCTGACGTCGCGCACGACCTGACGGCTTTTATAGGCCTTGGCCAGATGCTGGGCTTTCAGGGTTGCCATTACTGGGCCTTCTTCTTCGGCTGGATAACCATGTCGATGCGCGGACGTGGCGCAGTGACCTTGGTGCCATTGGCGCGGCCGGCAGTGGCGACTTGCTTGACGGTGTCATAGACGATTTTCTCGCCTTCGGTCGAGTTGCCGTCGCTGCTGATCACTTTGGCGCGGTCAGTCAGTACGATGCGGTTCTGCGGCGCGTGGTACTGGATGGTCACGCCGTAGCCTTTGATCGGACCTGGATCGGCGGCGTTTTGCTTCTGTTCGAAGTAGGCAAGGTTGCCCACCGAAGTTACGACGTCGATGTCGCCCGCCGGGGTACGGGTCAGGGTCACGGTGTTACCGGTAATCTTCATCGAACCTTGGGTGATGATGACGTCGCCCTTGTAGGTCGCGACACCTTGCTTGTCATCCAGTTGCGCATCGTCAGCCTGAATGTGGATCGGTTGCTGGCTATCGTTCGGCAGAGCCCAGGCGCTCACGCTTCCCAGTGCTGCGCCCAGACCGAGCAAAATAGGGAGGGTTTTAACGAGCCTCATACTGTCCTCTTACGTTCGATAGCAGGTGTATCCTGCTTTCTTTCAAATACGCTTTCATTCCCTTGCCAGTCGATACACCGCCAGCGCCGTCGATTCTAACGTCTTGCTCGGTCTGCGCATATTGCTTCTGTGGGAATACGGTCATGCGACTGCTGGTAATGATGGTGTCGCGCTTCTGGGCGTCGGTGCGCGCAACGCGCACCGAGTCGATCAGTTCCACTTCGGTGCCGTCCGGGTTGACCTCGCCACGCTTGCTGGTGACGTGCCACGGGAACTCGGTGCCGCGATACAGGTTCAGGTCCGGATTGGTCAGCAATGTGACCTCGGAAGCCTTCAGGTGTTCGACCTTGTCCGACGTCATTTCGTATTGCACCTTGCCGTCAGGCAGGAACTGCACGCTGTAGGCGTTGGTGGCGTAATAGTCGATGGCGCCCTGGTCGACCTGCGCAACAGGCTGGTCGAGGAAGCGCTCCGGGCTGATATTCCAGTAGCCCACCGCGAGGAACAGCGCGGCGATGGCTCCGAATATCAGGAAGTTGCGAATCTTTTTACTCAGCATAGAGGGCTCTATAGGTAGGCGGCGTGGGCCGCTTCAAGGCTGCCCTGGGCACGCAGGATCAGTTCGCAGAACTCGCGGGCGGCGCCTTCGCCGCCGCGGGCCTGGGTAATGCCGTGGGCGTGTTCGCGAACAAACGACGCGGCATTGGCTACAGCCATGCCCAGGCCGACGCGGCGAATCACCGGCAAGTCAGGCAAATCATCGCCCAGATAGGCGACCTGCTCATAGCTTAGGTTGAGTTTGCCAAGAAGCTCGTCCAGAACCACGAGTTTATCCTCACGGCCCTGGTAGAGGTAAGGAATCCCCAGGTTTTGTGCGCGGCGCTCCACGACCGGGGTCTTGCGACCACTGATGATCGCGGTTTGTACGCCAGAGGCCATCAGCATCTTGATGCCCTGGCCGTCCAGGGTATTGAACGTCTTGAATTCGCTGCCGTCTTCGAGGAAGTACAGACGACCGTCGGTCAGCACGCCATCCACGTCGAAAATCGCCAGTTTGATGGCCTTGCCCCGTTGCAACAGGTCGGTGTTCATTTACATCACTCCCGCGCGCAGCAAATCGTGCATGTTCAGGGCGCCAATCGGGTGATCGGCATCATCGACCACCACCAGGGCGCCGATTTTGTGGTCTTCCATGATCTTCAGGGCTTCAGCCGCGAGCATTTCGGCGCGGGCGGTCTTGCCGTGAGGGGTCATGACTTGATCAATGGTCGCGGTATGGATATCAATGGTGCGGTCCAGGGTGCGACGCAGGTCACCGTCGGTGAAGACTCCGGCCAGGCGCCCGTCGGCCTCGAGGATCACGGTCATGCCCAGGCCCTTGCGGGTCATCTCCATCAAGGCATCCTTGAGCAGGGTGCCACGTTGTACCTGTGGCAGCTCGTCACCCGCATGCATCACGTTTTCCACTTTCAGCAGCAGGCGACGGCCGAGGGCGCCACCGGGGTGGGAAAAGGCGAAGTCTTCGGCGGTAAAACCACGGGCTTCCAGCAGGGCCACAGCCAGCGCGTCGCCCATGACCAGGGCGGCGGTGGTGGAGGAGGTGGGCGCCAGGTTAAGCGGGCAGGCCTCATGGGCCACATGCACGTTCAGGTTCACTTCGGCGGCCTTGGCCAGCGTCGAGTCCGGGTTGCCGGTCATGCTGATCAGCTTGATGCCCAGGCGCTTGATCAGGGGCAGCAGGGTCACGATTTCGTTGGTGGTGCCGGAGTTGGACAGGGCGAGGATCACGTCATCGCGGGTGATCATGCCCATGTCACCATGGCTGGCTTCGGCCGGGTGCACGAAAAACGCCGTGGTGCCGGTACTGGCCAGGGTGGCGGCAATCTTGTTGCCGACATGGCCTGACTTGCCCATGCCGACCACGACAACCCGGCCTTTACTGGCCAGGATCATCTCGCAGGCGCGTACGAAATCTGCGTCGATATGGGCCAGTAAGCCTTCTACGGCTTCAAGCTCGAGGCGGATGGTGCGTTGTGCGGATTGAATAAGGTCGCTGGATTGGCTCATGTCTGAAATCGTATAGCCTGACGAAAAGTCGGCGATTATAGCGGTAATGATCAATTCCCTCACGCAAGTTCGTCAGGCGTTGTTCTACTTAAGAGTGAGATCGCTCTCAAATGCGCAATTACCTGTCCTCTTTCTGAACAAGCACAGCTCCGGCCTTGGGCGCTTTATGTCAGCAGTGATATAGTTCGCCGCCAGTTCGGTCCGCGCAGCGCACATGTGTCTAACTGTCGCAAGCAGTTGTCCCAAGCATGGTGTCTGAGTGAGAAGCTGCATCCCAAGGAGTTTAGATGAGTGCCGATAACGCCTACGCGGTCGAGCTGAAGGGTCTTTCCTTCAAGCGCGGTACGCGCAGCATCTTCAATAATGTCGATATTCGCATTCCCCGCGGCAAGGTGACGGGCATCATGGGCCCTTCCGGCTGCGGCAAGACGACCCTGCTGCGCCTGATGGGCATGCAACTGCGGCCTACCGCCGGGGAAGTCTGGGTCAATGGCCAGAACCTGCCGACCCTGTCGCGCAGCGATCTGTTCGATGCGCGCAAGCACATGGGTGTGCTGTTCCAGAGCGGTGCACTGTTCACCGACCTCGACGTTTTCGAAAACGTCGCGTTCCCGTTGCGGGTGCATACCCAACTGTCGGAAGAAATGATCCGTGACATTGTGTTGTTGAAGCTGCAGGCCGTAGGGCTTCGCGGTGCCATCGACCTGATGCCGGATGAGCTTTCTGGTGGTATGAAGCGGCGCGTGGCTCTGGCGCGGGCGATTGCCCTCGACCCGCAGATCCTCATGTATGACGAGCCGTTCGTCGGCCAGGACCCTATCGCCATGGGCGTATTGGTGCGCCTGATCCGCCTGCTCAATGACGCGCTGGGTATCACCAGCATCGTGGTTTCCCATGACTTGGCCGAAACCGCGAGCATTGCCGACTACCTCTATGTCGTCGGCGATGGCCAGGTATTGGGGCAGGGCACGCCTGAAGAACTGATGAACGCCGATAACCCGCGAATTCGCCAATTCATGACCGGCGACCCTGATGGCCCGGTGCCTTTTCATTTTCCGGCAGCGGATTACCGCGCAGATCTTCTGGGGAAGCGCTGATGCGCAAGACATCTTTAATCGAGAAGGTGCGCCTTTTCGGTCGTTCCGGCATCGACATTGTCGAAGTGCTCGGGCGTTCGACGATTTTCCTGTTTCACGCCTTGCTTGGCCGCGGTGGTATCGGCGGTGGTTTTGGTTTGCTGCTCAAGCAACTGCACTCGGTGGGCGTGATGTCCCTGGTGATCATCGTGGTTTCCGGGGTGTTCATCGGCATGGTGCTGGCGTTGCAGGGCTTCAATATCCTGTCCAGCTACGGTTCCGAGCAGGCGGTGGGGCAGATGGTTGCACTGACGCTGCTGCGTGAGCTGGGGCCGGTGGTCACCGCCTTGCTGTTTGCCGGTCGCGCCGGCTCTGCGTTGACCGCCGAGATCGGCAACATGAAGGCCACCGAGCAACTGTCCAGCCTGGAAATGATCGGCGTGGACCCGCTCAAGTACATTGTTGCCCCGCGCCTGTGGGCCGGCTTCATCTCCCTGCCACTGCTGGCAATGATTTTCAGCGTGGTCGGGATCTGGGGCGGTTCGTGGGTGGCGGTGGACTGGCTGGGGGTCTACGACGGCTCCTACTGGGCCAACATGCAAAACAGCGTGACCTTCAGCGGTGACGTGCTCAATGGCATTATCAAGAGCATCGTCTTCGCCTTCGTTGTGACTTGGATCGCCGTATTCCAGGGCTATGACTGTGAACCCACGTCAGAAGGGATCAGTCGAGCCACTACCAAGACCGTTGTGTACGCCTCGCTGGCGGTACTGGGCCTTGACTTCATTTTGACCGCCTTGATGTTTGGAGATTTCTGATGCAAAACCGCACTGTGGAAATCGGTGTAGGCCTTTTCTTGTTGGCTGGCATCCTGGCTTTGCTGTTGCTCGCCCTGCGAGTCAGCGGCTTGTCGGCCAGCTCGGGCGCCGATACCTATAAACTTTACGCCTACTTCGACAATATCGCCGGTTTGACGGTCAGATCCAAAGTGACCATGGCCGGTGTGACCATCGGCAAGGTCACAGCAATCGATCTGGACCGCGACAGCTTCACCGGCCGCGTGACCCTGCAACTGGACAAGAAGGTAGATAACCTGCCGACTGACTCCACAGCGTCCATCCTCACGGCCGGTCTGCTGGGCGAGAAGTACATCGGTATCAGCGTGGGCGGGGAAGAAGCCTTGCTCAAGGATGGTTCGACCATTCATGACACACAGTCGTCGTTGGTATTAGAGGACCTGATCGGTAAATTCCTGCTTAATACGGTTAGTAAAGACGCCAAATGAGGAGTTTGTTCATGATCTCAACCTTGCGACGTGGCCTGTTGGTGCTGTTGGCAGCCTTGCCATTGATGGCTAACGCCGTGGCGGCACCTTCGGCGCACGACATTATTGATAGAACCACCAAAGAGCTGCTGGCTGACCTTGCCGCGAACAAGGAGCAGTACAAGCAGAGCCCGAGCGCGTTCTACGATGCCCTCAACGGTATCGTGGGCCCGGTGGTCGACGCTGACGGCATCTCGCGCAGCATCATGACCGTCAAGTATTCGCGTAAAGCTACGCCTGCGCAGATGCAGCGCTTCCAGGAAAACTTCAAGCGCAGCCTGATGCAGTTCTACGGCAACGCCCTGCTGGAATACAACAACCAGGGTATCGTCGTTTCCCCGGCCAAGGATGAGTCTGGCAACCGCACCAGCGTGGATATGCAGGTCAAGGGCAACAATGGCTCGATCTATCCGGTTTCCTACACCCTTGAGAAAATCAACGGCGAATGGAAAGTGCGCAACGTGATCATCAACGGCATCAACATCGGCAAGCTGTTCCGTGATCAGTTCGCCGATGCCATGCAGCGCAATGGCAACAACCTGGACAAGACCATTGATGGCTGGGCTGGCGAAGTGGCCAAGGCCAAGGAAGTGACCGAAGAAGCTGCAGAGAAGCAGGCCCCATGACTGAGTCGGCTGTTCGTCAAGGCCAGGCCGGCGAGCTGCTCCTCAGTGGCGTGCTCGACTACAGCACCGGGCCGGCCCTGCGTAAGCAGGGCCAGGCACTGATCAATGCCAGCACTGCGCCGGCATTGGTCCTCGATTGCTCGGCGGTGGTGAAGTCCAGCAGTGTTGGCTTGTCATTGCTCTTGTGTTTCCTACGTGACGCCGCGGCGGTCAACAAACCTGTCAGTATTCGCGCATTACCCGAGGATATGCGTGAAATTGCCCAGGTTTGCGGTCTGGCCGAGCTGTTGGCGCATCCTTAATACACATTATTGAAGAAGCCCCCCGTCAGAGTCCTGCTATGCGGGGTTCGCAGGCGCGGGGCTTTTTTGTATGATGTGCGACCCGCGCGCACTGGGCGCCGATAGAGGTTGAGCATGCAGGCCCTAGAAGTTAAAAGCTTCCTTGAAGGAAAGCTGCCGAATACTGAGGTTGCAGTTGAAGGCGAAGGCTGCAATTTCCAGCTGAACGTGATTAGCGATGAACTGGCGGCATTGAGCCCGATCAAGCGTCAGCAGCAGATCTATGCCCATTTGAACCCGTGGATCACCGATGGCAGCATCCATGCGGTCACTATGAAATTTTTCAGCCGCGCGGCCTGGGCCGAGCGCACCTGAGCCCCCAAGGCGTCGAGATTCTTATGGATAAATTGATTATTACCGGCGGTGCCCGTCTTGATGGCGAAATCCGTATCTCCGGGGCTAAAAACTCGGCCTTGCCGATCCTGGCCGCCACCTTGCTGTGCGATGGCCCGGTTACCGTAGCCAACCTGCCGCACCTGCACGACATCACCACCATGATCGAGCTGTTCGGTCGCATGGGCATTGAGCCGGTGATCGACGAGAAGCTGTCGGTCGAAATCGACCCGCGCACCATCAAGACCCTGATCGCACCGTACGAACTGGTGAAAACCATGCGTGCCTCGATCCTGGTACTGGGCCCGATGGTTGCCCGTTTCGGCGAAGCCGAAGTGGCTCTGCCTGGCGGTTGCGCCATTGGTTCGCGTCCGGTGGACCTGCACATCCGTGGTCTTGAAGCCATGGGTGCGACCATCGACGTCGAAGGTGGCTACATCAAGGCCAAGGCGCCGGAAGGCGGCCTGCGTGGTGCAAACTTCTTCTTTGATACCGTCAGCGTGACCGGTACCGAGAACATCATGATGGCCGCTGCCCTGGCCAATGGCCGCAGCGTCCTGCAAAACGCCGCGCGCGAGCCGGAAGTGGTCGACCTGGCCAACTTCCTGATCGCCATGGGTGCCAACATCACTGGCGCCGGCACCGACACCATCACCATCGACGGTGTGAAACGCCTGCACTCGGCCACCTACAAAGTGATGCCGGACCGTATCGAGACCGGTACCTACCTGGTTGCGGCTGCCGTGACCGGTGGTCGCGTCAAGGTCAAGGACACCGATCCGACCATCCTCGAAGCGGTCCTGGAAAAGCTGCGCGAAGCCGGTGCCGAAATCACCACCGGCGAAGACTGGATCGAGCTGGACATGCACGGCAAGCGGCCAAAAGCCGTCAACGTGCGTACTGCTCCGTACCCGGCGTTCCCGACCGACATGCAGGCGCAGTTCATTTCCCTGAACGCGATTGCCGAGGGCACTGGTGCGGTCATCGAGACCATCTTCGAAAACCGCTTCATGCACGTGTACGAACTGCACCGCATGGGCGCCAAGATCCAGGTCGAAGGCAACACTGCCATCGTCACCGGTATCGAGCAGCTCAAGGGCGCGCCAGTGATGGCCACCGACCTGCGGGCTTCGGCCAGCCTGGTGATCTCGGCGTTGTGCGCTGACGGCGACACCCTGATCGATCGCATCTACCACATAGACCGTGGCTACGAGTGCATCGAAGAAAAACTGCAGATGCTCGGCGCGAAAATCCGCCGCGTACCGGGCTAACCCCCACTGCTCGGGCGCAGGGAAGCGCCCGCCCGAGGTGTGCACAGGCACGCCTCGGCTGAATTTGTTTCAAATCGAGGCTGTAATGGCCTCGATCTGTGTCTGGCGCCATTTGCGACCGGACAGCAATAGCCTGATGAAGGATTGACGTTTCCCATGTTGACCATCGCACTGTCCAAGGGCCGCATCCTTGACGATACTTTGCCGCTTCTGGCTGAAGCGGGCATCGTGCCGACCGAGAATCCGGACAAGAGCCGCAAGCTGATCATCCCCACGACCCAGGACGACGTTCGCCTGTTGATCGTGCGTGCTACCGACGTGCCAACCTACGTTGAACATGGCGCCGCCGACCTCGGTGTCGCCGGCAAAGACGTGCTGATGGAATACGGCGGCCAGGGCCTGTACGAGCCGCTGGACCTGCGTATCGCCCTGTGCAAGCTGATGACCGCCGGCCGTGTCGGTGACGTCGAGCCAAAAGGCCGCCTGCGGGTAGCCACCAAGTTCGTCAACGTCGCCAAGCGTTATTACGCCGAGCAAGGCCGTCAGGTCGATATCATCAAGCTCTACGGCTCGATGGAGCTGGCGCCGCTGATCGGCCTGGCCGACAAGATCATCGACGTGGTCGACACCGGCAACACCCTGCGCGCCAATGGCCTGGAACCCCAGGACTTTATCGCTGACATCAGCTCTCGCCTGATCGTCAACAAAGCTTCGATGAAAATGCAACACGCCCGGATCCAGGCGTTGATCGACACCCTGCGCAAGGCAGTGGAGTCTCGACACCGCGGTTGACTCACCTGCGCGGCCCTAGGTCGCGCCCGTCTATCCGCCTCATAGCCAGAATTCTCAGGTGCCCAAGCGGAAACGACTGCTAGTTTAGGGCGCCTGAGTTTTTGCCAATTCTATTGAGGCCCTCGCTATGACCACGTCCACTGCAATTGCCCGACTCAACGCTGCCGACCCGGATTTCGCCCATCATCTGGATCATCTGCTGAGCTGGGAAAGTGTGTCTGACGACTCGGTCAACCAGCGGGTGCTCGACATCATCAAGGCCGTGCGCGAGCGCGGCGATGCGGCGCTGGTGGACTTTACCCGCCAGTTCGACGGCCTGGACGTCAAGTCCATGGCCGACCTGATCCTGCCCCGCGAACGCCTGGAACTGGCCCTGACGCGCATCACCGCGCCGCAGCGCGAAGCCCTGGAAGTCGCAGCGGCGCGGGTGCGCAGCTACCACGAAAAACAGAAACAGGACTCCTGGAGCTACACCGAAGCCGATGGCACGGTGCTGGGCCAGAAAGTCACACCGCTGGACCGCGCCGGCCTGTACGTGCCGGGCGGCAAGGCTTCATACCCGTCGTCGGTGCTGATGAATGCCATTCCCGCCAAAGTGGCGGGCGTGACCGAGGTGGTCATGGTGGTCCCGACCCCGCGCGGTGAAATCAACGAACTGGTGCTGGCCGCTGCCTGCATCGCCGGCGTTGACCGCGTGTTCACCATCGGGGGGGCCCAGGCCGTCGCCGCGTTGGCCTATGGCACCGAAAGCGTGCCGAAAGTCGACAAGGTGGTCGGCCCCGGCAACATCTACGTTGCCACTGCCAAGCGCCATGTGTTTGGCCAGGTCGGTATCGACATGATCGCTGGCCCCTCGGAAATCCTCGTGGTGTGTGACGGCCAGACCGATCCTGACTGGATTGCCATGGACCTGTTCTCCCAGGCCGAGCACGACGAAGACGCCCAGGCGATCCTGGTCAGCCCCGACGCCGAGTTCCTCGACAAGGTGGCGGCGAGCATCAATAAGCTGCTGCCGACCATGGAGCGTGCCGAGATTATCGAGAAGTCGATCAATGGCCGGGGTGCGTTGATCCTGGTGCGTGACATGGAGCAGGCCATCGAAGTGGCCAACCGCATCGCCCCCGAGCATTTGGAACTGTCGGTGGCCGACCCACAGGCCTGGCTGCCGTCGATTCGTCACGCCGGTGCGATCTTCATGGGCCGCCACACCAGCGAAGCCCTGGGCGACTACTGCGCGGGCCCCAACCACGTGTTGCCGACCTCCGGCACTGCGCGATTCTCGTCGCCGCTGGGGGTGTATGACTTCCAGAAGCGCTCATCGATCATCTTTTGCTCGCCACAAGGTGCTTCCGAGCTGGGCAAGACCGCCTCGGTGCTGGCCCGTGGTGAATCGTTGAGCGCGCACGCCCGCAGCGCCGAATACCGCATCGTCAAGGGAGAGTAAGACATGAGCAAATTCTGGAGCCCTTTCGTCAAGGACCTCGTGCCTTACGTGCCCGGCGAGCAGCCGAAGCTGACCAAGCTGGTCAAGCTCAACACCAATGAAAACCCCTACGGCCCGTCGCCCAAGGCGCTGGCAGCGATGCAGGCCGAGTTGAACGACAACCTGCGTTTGTACCCCGACCCCAACAGCGACCTGCTCAAGCAGGCCGTGGCCAAGTACTACGGGGTGGATGGGAGCAAGGTATTCCTCGGTAACGGTTCCGACGAAGTCCTGGCGCATATCTTCCACGGTCTGTTCCAGCACGACCTGCCACTGCTGTTCCCGGACATCAGCTACAGCTTCTACCCGGTGTACTGCGGGCTGTATGGCATCACCTCGGCCCCGGTGCCGCTGGATGAGCAGTTCCAGATCCGCGTGGCGGACTACGCCAAGCCTAACGGCGGGATCATCTTCCCCAACCCGAACGCGCCGACCGGCTGCGTGATGGCGCTGGACGCGGTGGAGCAGCTCCTCAAGGCCAGCCCGGATTCGGTGGTGGTGGTCGATGAAGCCTATATCGACTTCGGCGGCGAAACGGCCATCAGCCTGGTGGATCGCTACCCCAACCTGCTGGTGACCCAGACCCTCTCCAAATCGCGCTCACTGGCCGGTTTGCGGGTAGGCCTGGCGGTGGGCCACCCGGACCTGATCGAGGCGCTGGAGCGGGTCAAGAACAGCTTCAACTCCTATCCACTGGATCGCCTGGCGATTGTCGGCGCGGCGGCGGCCTTCGAAGACCGTGAATACTTCGAGAAGACCTGCCAACTGGTGATCGATAGCCGCGAGACGCTTGTGGCGCAGTTGCGAGAGAAGGGCTTTGAGGTGTTGCCGTCAGCGGCCAACTTCATCTTTGCCCGCCACCCACGGCACGACGCGGCCGGCCTGGCGGCCAAGTTGCGGGAGCAAGGGGTGATTGTGCGGCACTTCAAGCAGGAGCGGATTGCCCAGTTCCTGCGGATCAGCATCGGGACACCTGAGCAGAACCAGGCGTTGATTGATGGTTTGGGTGATCTTTAAGGCTTGAATCTATATGGGCTGGACGGGCCGCATCGCGGGCAAGCCCGGCTCCCACATGGAAATGCATTCCAATGTGGGAGCCGGGCTTGCCCGCGATGAGGCCATCAGCTACACCGACACTCCGTAGCCTTTAGAGCAACGGCTCGTCCGGCTTCTTGTGCTTCCAGCCATCATTGCCCGGCAGCAGCAGGTTCAAACCAATCGCTACCACGGCGCACAGGGCGATGCCCTTCAGGCCGAAATCATCGGGACCGGTACCGGTGCCGATCAGCACACCGCCAATCCCGAACACCAGGGTCACCGACACAATCACTAGATTGCGCGCCTCCCCCAGGTCGATCTTGTGACGGATCAGGGTGTTCATCCCCACCGCGGCAATCGAGCCGAACAACAGGCACAGAATCCCGCCCATCACCGGCACCGGAATGCTCTGCAGCAGCGCGCCGAACTTACCGACAAAGGCCAGGGTGATGGCAAATACCGCCGCCCAGGTCATGATCTTCGGGTTGTAGTTCTTGGTCAGCATCACCGCGCCGGTCACTTCGGCGTAAGTGGTGTTGGGCGGGCCGCCGAACAGGCCAGCCGTGGTAGTGGCGATACCGTCGCCCAACAGCGTGCGATGCAGGCCGGGCTTTTTCAGGTAGTCACGACCGGTCACGCTACCCACGGCAATCACGCCGCCGATGTGTTCAATGGCTGGGGCCAGGGCCACCGGGACGATGAACAGAATCGCCTGCCAGTTGAATTCCGGCGCGGTGAAGTGGGGCAGGGCAAACCACGGTGCGGCGGCGATCTTCGCGGTGTCGACCACGCCGAAGTAGAACGACATGCCAAAACCCACCAGCACCCCGGCAATGATCGGCACCAGGCGGAAAATGCCCTTGCCGAACACGGCCACGATCAGCGTGGTCAGCAGCGCCGGCATCGAGATCAGCATTGCCGTCTGGTAAGGGATCAACTCGGCACCGTCGCCCGACTTGCCCATTGCCATGTTCGCGGCAATCGGCGCCATGGCCAGGCCGATGGAGATGATCACCGGCCCGATCACCACGGGCGGCAGCAGCCGGTCGATGAAACCGGTGCCCTTGATCTTCACGGCGAGGCCGAGGAAGGTGTAGACGAAGCCCGCCGCCATCACCCCGCCCATGGTCGCCGCGAGGCCGAACTGGCCCTTGGCGAGAATGATTGGGGTGATAAACGCAAAGCTCGATGCCAGGAACACCGGCACTTGGCGCCCGGTGACAATCTGGAACAACAACGTGCCAAGGCCTGCGGTAAACAGTGCAACGTTTGGATCAAGACCTGTGATCAGCGGCATCAACACCAGCGCGCCAAATGCTACGAAGAGCATTTGTGCGCCAGACAGGATCTGGCGCCAAAGCGGGTCGTTGAATTCATCCTGCATGTTCACGCGTCCTTCTGCTTGGTGCCGAAGATCTTGTCGCCAGCATCGCCCAGGCCCGGAATGATGTAGCCGTGCTCGTTCAGGCGCTCATCAATGGACGCGGTGTAGATCACTACATCCGGGTGAGCTTTTTCTACGGCGGCGATACCTTCGGGTGCCGCTACCAGCACCATGGCGCGGATATCCTTGCAACCGGCTTTCTTCAGCAGGTCGATGGTAGCGACCATGGAGCTACCGGTGGCCAGCATCGGGTCGATGATCATCGCCAGGCGCTCGTCGATCTCGGGGACGAGTTTTTCCAGGTAGGTGTGGGCCTGCAGGGTTTCTTCGTTGCGGGCTACGCCCACAGCGCTGACCTTGGCGCCCGGGATCAGGCTCAGCACGCCTTCAAGCATGCCGATACCGGCGCGCAGGATCGGCACCACGGTAATTTTCTTGCCAGCGATTTTCTCGACCTGGACGGGACCGCACCAACCGGGGATCTCGTAGTTTTCCAGGGGTAAATCTTTGGTGGCTTCGTAGGTGAGCAACGCTCCGACTTCCTGAGCAAGCTCACGGAAGTTCTTCGTGCTAATGTCGGCGCGGCGCATAAGGCCGAGCTTGTGTCGGATCAGCGGGTGGCGGATCTCACGGATGGGCATGGGGAAAGGCTCCGGCGGCGGGCAAAAAAACCGGCCTAGATTAATCTATCCGAGGGTGTTGTCCTATAGACAACCAGTACGTTAGTCCATAAAGGCTTGAACGTTGCGTCCCAGAGGCGTACCTTCGCCCGCTTTTCTTGCCACAGTACCCCTGGAGAGCGCCATGTCCGCTGATCTCGAGCATATCCGTCAAATCATGCGCGAGGCTGACTGCCTGTACACCGAAGCACAAGTCGAAGAGGCTATCGCCAAGGTCGGCGCGCACATCACCCGTGAAATGGCTGAAACCAACCCGGTGGTGTTCTGTGTGATGAACGGCGGTCTTATTTTCGCCGGCAAATTGCTGACGCATCTGCAATTCCCGCTGGAAGCGTCCTACCTACACGCCACGCGCTATCGCAATGAAACCAGTGGCGGCGACCTGTTCTGGAAAGCCAAGCCGGAAGTGTCGTTCATCGACCGCGACGTCTTGATCATCGACGACATCCTCGACGAAGGTCACACCCTGGGCGCGATTGTCGACTTCTGCAAACACGCCGGCGCGCGCAACGTGCACACCGCCGTGCTGATCGACAAAGACCACGACCGCAAGGCCCGCCCGGACCTGAAGGCCAATTACGTCGGCCTGCCGTGCATCGACCGCTACATCTTCGGTTACGGCATGGATTACAAAGGCTACTGGCGCAATGCCAATGGCATCTTTGCTGTGAAGGGGATGTAAGTCGTGGCGCGTTTTCTTGATCAGTCGCTGTTTGCCGAATTGGCCGAGAAAGCCGCCGCCAACCCCCGTGGCCGGCAGAACGTCAACTTCCACCAGATGGAAGAGCCGTGCCATCGCATGGCTGTCGGTTTGCAGCCACACACCTATGTGCAGCCCCATCGTCATCTCACCGCTGACAAGGCCGAGACCCTGCTGGTACTCAAGGGGCGCCTGGGTATTTTGATTTTCAGCGAGTCTGGCGCGGTTCTGGAGCGGCGCATCTTGCAGGCCGGTGGCGATTGCCAGGGCGTTGATCTGTCGCCAGGGGTTTTCCACGGTCTGGTGGTGCTTGAGCCAGACACGGTGATGTTCGAGTGCAAGGCAGGCCCTTATCGCCCGGTGGGCGAGGGCGAACTGGCGACCTGGGCACCCCGGGAAGGCGAAGCCGGCATGGCTGAGTATCATCGCTGGATGCTTGCCCAGTTCGATTGAACCTGGCAGCGGAAAAAAGGTGGGTGGGGTTTGTGTGGGAGCGGGCTTGCCCGCGATAGCGGAGTGGCAGGTTAGATATGTTCGACTGACCCACCGCCATCGCGGGCAAGCCCGCTCCCACATTAGAGCTTCGTGGCTTCCGAACCTTGTGTCCCGCAGGTAGACTTCTACCCCCGTGTACATGTCTGCAGGCTGGAGTCGGCAATGCGTAAAGATAAGAAACAAGTGATTGGTGACGAGATCGGCGACGATCAGATCAAGCTGTTCCTGGATTTTGAACCGGTCGACGCCACTTCACCGTCCCTGCACAAGCTGATCAAAGCCTATCGCGGCCTGCGCATCGACGATTTCGAGCGGTTCCTGAGCTTTTTCAAGGAAGCCGGGCTGGACCTCGACGGCAAGGACGAGCATGGCCAGACCTTCGTCGATCTGATCAAGGACCAGCGCAACGCGGACGAGTACATCGAGCTGATCAAAATCGCTCGCGGCTGAATAGCCAGGACATAAAAAAACGCCCCGTTCTCAGCACGAGAGCGGGGCGATCGTTCCCACGCTCTGCGTGGGAATGCATCCGGTGACGCTACGCGTCACGACCTCAAGCGTAGCTTTCGGCCTCGCTATCTTGCTCAACCAACTCCAGGCTGATGTTGTTCTGCACGCTGATCTTGCGATACAGCTCGGCATCGGTTTCCAGGACTTTTTCCCGGGCCGGGAAAATTTCCTGCAACTTGGCCGCCCACTCGCCGGCCGCCTGGGCCGGGAAGCAGCGTTCGATCAGTTCCAGCATGATCGAAACAGTCACCGAAGCCCCTGGGGACGCACCTAGTAGTGCCGCCAGCGAACCGTCTTTGGCCGCGACCAACTCGGTACCGAACTGCAGCACGCCGCCTTTCTTCGGGTCTTTCTTGATGATCTGCACCCGTTGACCAGCCACTTCCAGGCGCCAGTCCTCGGCTTTGGCTTCGGGATAGAAGCGGCGCAGGGATTCCAGGCGCTGCTCCATGGACTGCATCACTTCGCTGACCAGGTACTTGGTCAGGTCCATGTTGTCTCGGGCCACGGCCAGCATCGGGCCGATATTGCCGAGGCGAATCGACATGGGCAGGTCAAGGAACGAGCCGAACTTGAGGAACTTGGTGGTGAAGCCAGCGTATGGCCCGAACAGCAGGGATTTCTTGCCATCCACCACGCGGGTGTCCAGGTGCGGCACCGACATCGGCGGCGAACCCACGGCGGCCTGGCTGTAGACCTTGGCCTGGTGCAGCTTGACCACTTCCGGGTTGTCGCAACGCAGCCACTGGCCGCTGACCGGGAAGCCGCCGAAACCTTTGCTTTCTTCAATACCCGAGGCTTGCAGCAGCGGCAGGGCCGCGCCGCCGGCGCCGAGGAACACGAACTTGGCGTCGACATTGCGCGTGTTGCCGCTGTTGACGTCCTTGATGCTCACGGTCCAGCCGGCGCCATTGCGCTTGAGGCCGGTAACGCGCTTGCTGTACTTGACGTGGGCATCTGCCGAGCTGCTCAGGTGCGCGAGCAATTGGTTGGTCAGGGCGCCGAAGTTGACGTCGGTACCGTTCATTACGCGGGTCGCGGCGATTTTCTCGTCGGCCGGGCGGCCCGGCATCATCAGCGGCATCCACTCGGCCATTTCTGCACGGTCTTCGGTGTAGTGCATGTCCGAGAACGCGTGGTGCTGGCTGAGGGTTTCAAAGCGTTTCTTGAGGAACGACACGCCTTTTTCGCCCTGCACGAAGCTCAGGTGCGGCACTGGGCTGATAAAGGACTTGGACGAGCCAAAGGTGCCTTTTTTGGTCAGATACGCCCAGAACTGCTTCGACACTTCAAACTGGGTGTTGATGTGCACGGCTTTCTTGATGTCGATGGAGCCGTCACCCGCCTGCGGGGTGTAGTTCAGCTCGCACAGCCCGGCGTGACCGGTACCGGCATTGTTCCACGGGTTGGAACTCTCCGCGGCACCCGAATCCATCAGCTCAACGACTTCCAGCTTGAGGCCGGGGTCGAGCTCCTTGAGCAGTACGGCGAGGGTGGCACTCATGATGCCCGCACCTACCAGTACTACGTCGACTGCTTCGTTATGCGCCATTTAACGCGTCTCCAAAATCTGCAGCACCAAATTGACGGCATGGCTGCCAGGAGTGACGGGGCGGTTCACGTAATGCCCCAGGTTACCCATGGCCAGGATCGCCATGTCCGATTCTTCGCAATTTTTTTGCAACTTCAGCGGACGCTGCCGACCAGGCCTTATCTGCATATGAACGCATTTAAGGGCCCCTGTGGCAATTCGACTTATGGTCAAGTACGTCCGATCGTGCAACCAAATCCGTAGCGGACAGGCTTCAAGCTCCGGTTTTTGAGGAGTACTCGGTCCTGTGTGGTTGGGCAGTGCCAGACGTTGATGGTGCTTGTACAAACGCAAAACTATTCATTTGCTCGCCACACTCTTGTGAAGTTGTGAAAACCCGTTTTTTTCACGCTCTTTTGAAGACGTGAACCTCAAAAAAGGGCTGCCCCAGCCTGGCACCTGGCCCGAAATCACTGCCGACACGCGGCATAACGGGCAAACAACTCAAGTGGCCGAGCGCAATGGCAGCTCTGGCAGATTCGGTAAAGGCGCAGGTTTGCAGACAAAACAGCCAGCTCGCCAGCTTCACTCGATCTGTGTGGGCGGCTCTCTGTGGGCGGTGCGGGGGAGCTAATACCGGAGCATTAGCGATGCTGCGAGGCCCGATCAGGAGACGTCCTTATAATCGGGGGGAGATTGTAGCGAAGAACTGCAGGGAAATGGACGTGTTTTATGACTTTTATTAGCGCTTCGGTCAGGCGGTCAACGGCAGGCGGTGTGATGACCGTGCGCGGCGCGGGCTGATGCGGGCGCGGGCGGGCAGTGGCTGGTGCATCCAGCTCAAGCGGATCTCCTCGACTTCGACCCAGCCTTCACCCACCGGTGGCTGGCTGCAGTGCTTGAATGCCTGGCAACGACCTTGCGCGTCGAGCAGGGCAAAGTGTCGAAAGGCGGGCTTGCGTGCGAATAAGCGCCAGAGAAAGTCGAACATGGTGGGCCTCCTGATAATGGGGCCAAGCATGCCAGCCCAGCATGACATATCGGTGACACTGAACCGCCGCCGGCGGGCCTGTGTCTGAGGTTGTAACTGACGCTAGTTCCCGGCAGCGGCGCACCGCTATACTGCTCGGCTGTCGGTACCTGATTTCTGGAGAGAAAAGCATGTTGCAACGCCTGTTGTTCGGTTTGATCACTGTGACCAGCTTGACCCTGGTTGGCTGCGCCCACAGCCCGCAGCAACTCAGCCCGCAACCCAAGCTCACCACCCAGCTGGCGCCTGTAGGCCATGGCCAGCCGGTCTCGGTGCGGGTGGTTGACGGTCGTCCGTCGCCGACCCTGGGCACCCGCGGTGGCCTGTACCCGGAAACCAGCGCCATCACGGTGACCGGCGCCGACGTGCTGCCCAAGCTGCAAGCCCAGGCCGAAGCGGCTGTGCGCCTGCTGGGCTTCACCCCGACCAGCAACTCGCCTGGCGCGCCGCAACTGACCGTGACCCTGGCCGAGCTGAAGTATCAGTCGCCCAAGGAAGGCCTGTACGTGACCGAAGCCACCATCGGTGCGACCTTCCGCTCTGATGTGTCGGCCGGCAACCGTCGCTACAGTGGCCGTTACGGTGCGTCCCTGGACCAGCGCTTCGGCATGGCGCCGAACCAGGAAACCAACACCAAGCTGGTCAGCGACGTGTTGAGTGACGCCCTGACGCGTCTGTTCAAGGATCCAAGCATCGGCCAGATCCTCAGCTCGCAATAATCAGCTGTAAAAAAGCCGGGCCCCGTCACGGGCCCGGCTTTTTTGTGTCTGCGCTCTTCATGCCGCCGTTTCGACATAAAAGTCCAGCACACTCACGCCTGTCAGCAGGTCCATCTCCGGCAGGTCGGCATGTTGGTGCCCGCCGAGGGCGCAATACACCAGCCAGTGCCGGTCCTGGACATTGAACGCCAGGCCGCCGACCAGCGCCTCTTGCTCATCGCTGGGGGCGATCAGATACAGCCGATCCTGGTTCTGCGCGTGCAACATGACAAGCTCCCTTGTGTGCGAAGGGCAACAGAGTGGCTTGTTAAGGTGACGTTCAGGTGACGCTGTAAATTACTCGATACATTAGTCGTCAATGGGGGAGGGAGCTGTGATGCGCAGGAGGGCGCAGTTCGTTCAGGTTTGTATCTGGATGGATACCCGGTCACTGTTACACCGAGGTTTTTGATGTCGCTGCCGGCATTACTGCTAAATACCGCTGCATTGTTGATTGCCTGCCCCGGCGCCGGGCTGCTGTTTGTGACCCGCCTGCGGGAGCAGCGGGCGATGGCCCAACTTGCCGCGCAAAGTGAAGAGCGGGCGATCGACCAGCCGATGCTGTTTCTGGATGTGCGTACCGAGCGCCGTCATCGCCTGGGCTACCGCCTCGGGTTTGCCTGTGTCGGGCTGGCGCTAGTGATCTCCTGGCTCAGCACTCAATTGTAAAAATACCCCAAAACCACTGTGGGAGCGGGCTTGCTCGCGATAGCGGTGTGTCAGTCAAATAGTTATCAACTGACCCACCACTATCGCGGGCAAGCCCGCTCCCACATTGTGTTGTTCACGCTATTGGGTTACAGGACAATCCCTGCTTTAACCCGATACTGATTACGCACCGGCATCGCATATTGCAGCACCAGATACGGTCGGTGCTCCACCGGGCAGGCATTCAAGCGTCGCTCCCACTCTGCTTTCGCCTTGGCCAACTCGTCCGCCGGGAACACCTCGGCAGCCGTCGGCACCTGCAATTGCGGGTCGGCGTCGCTCCATTGTGCGTAGGCCAGGTAATGCACGGGAAATAACCGGTAGCCCCCCAGAATCTGTCGGTCCATCTCGATGGCCAACTGTTTGGTGTCTTCAAAACGCTCGACAATCGGCGGCGCGAAGTTGACGTGGACCCGGCCCTTGTAGCCCGTGATGCCCAGGGCAATGCTCACGTCATCTTCACCTGGCGCCTTGGCGTAGGTGCCGGTGGTGGCGCGGATATACAGCTCGCGCGCCTTGGCCGCGTCGCACGGGTCGTATTCGTAGCTGATGGACACCGGCGTCAGGTTCAGCGACAGGATGACGTCAGCAAACGGCTCATCCTTGCGGCTCATATGGAACATCTTGAGGATCGCCGACTCAGTGCGATCATCCCCATCCTTGGCGCGGCCTTCGGCCTGGGCAATCCAGATCGACTGGCAGTCGTTGCGGATCGAATGGTTGATGTAGGCCGACAGCAGTTGGTACGCCGCCATCTTCTCGCGTCTCCCGGTAATGGAACGATGTACGATAAAACTCTTGTTCAGGCGCATCAGATCGCTGACGAACGGCTTCTGCAGCAGGTTGTCACCGATGGCAATGCGTGGTGTTGGCAGGCCGGCGTGGTACACCGCATAGTTGACGAAGGCCGGGTCCATCACGATATCGCGGTGGTTGGCCAGGAAAACATAGGCCGTACCGGACTTGAGCTGTTCGACCCCGGTATAGGTGACGCCGTCGGTCGCCCGGTCGATGGTGTGGTCGACGTAAAACTCGACTTTGTCCTGCAAGGTGGCGACGGTGGTCACACCGGCGAACTCACGGCGCAGCTTCTGGGCGATCAGCGGCTTGAGCAGCCAGCCGAAGGCGCCGGCAAAGCGCGGGAAGCGAAAGTGGGTCAGGATGTCCAGAAAGGCCTTGTCACTGAACAGCCGGGCCAGCACTGCCGGGACTTCGCTGTCGTTGTAAGGTCGGATGGTATCGAATTCGCCCATCATGCTCTCTTGTTAGAAACGGCTAGGGTAAGTAAAGGTTTGGATCGATAAGTGACAGGGCAGGTCTGAACAAATGGCATCAAACGAAAAAGCCCTGCAAATAGACCGGCGATTATACGCACAAGTCACCTGGGAGAGACCGCGATGCTAGAACCTGCGCTGTACGATTGTCCTTATTGTGGTGAAGAGGTCGAGACATCTGTGGATTTGTCCGGCGGTGACCAGAACTATATAGAGGACTGCCAGGTGTGCTGTCGGCCGATCAATTTCTACCTGCAGGTCCACGGCGAGGAATGGATGCTCGAAGTGCGCAGCGAGAATGAATAAGGGGGGGGCGGCCATGCAACGAATCTACGAACCGGAAAACCTGATGGAGGGCGAGTTGCTGCAGCAAATGCTCGCCAGCGAAGGTATCGACGCCCATCTAGTGGGGCGCCATCTGCTGGGTGGTACGGGTGAACTGCCGATCTTCGGTCTGTTGGGCCTGGAAGTGGAGAACGACCAGGCTGGCGAAGCCCGCGAGTTGATTACCGCCTATATCGGCGCCCAACCGCTACCCGGCGATGAACCCGACAGCTACCCCGACGTGCTGGTCTGTTAGGCTGTCGTTCGGTTTACCCAAGAGTCGTGTTGCCCAATGTGTGGACGTTATGCCCTGTTTCGCTGGAACCCCGCCTTCGCTGCCTTGCCGGGGTTCCCGGCGGATCAACAGGCCCAGTGGAATATTTCTCCCAATGATTCGGTGCTGATCCAGCGCGCTACCGACGGCCAGCGCACCCTGGCGCGGGCCCGCTGGGGGCTGACACCACCCTGGTTGACTGACCTGTCCCGCACCCCGGCCCATGCCCGCGCTGAAACCCTGGCCGAACAACCGATGTTTCGCGAGGCCTTTCGCCTGCGCCGTTGCCTGCTGCCAGCCAATGGCTTTTATGAATGGCGTGGCACCCAGCGCAAGCGGCCGTACTGGCTTACGCCGGGGGAGGGCTCGACGCTGTTCTTTGCGGCGATCTGGGAGGCTTATCCGGTGCAGGAGCAGGTGTGGTTGAGCGCGGCAGTGGTGACCCAGGCCGCGCAGAGCCAGCGCCGGCCGCTGATTCTGGATGCGGCGGGGCAGGAAGCCTGGCTCGACCCCGAGACGCCGTTGCATGTGTTGCAGGGGTTGCTGGCCGGTGAGCCGGCGGCGTTGCGTGAGCGGGTGCTGGCTAACATGGTCAATGATCCGAAGCTCAATGGGCCGGAGTGTTTGACCCCGGGTTGAGGCTGGGGGCTGTGTGGGGGATTCGCTGGCGTCATCGCAGGCAAGCCAGCTCCCACATTTTGATGTGTGAATACCTTCAAATGTGGGCGCTGGCTTGCCTGCGATACGGCCCTGAAGGCCACTGAAACCTTTATACCTTGAACTGATTGATCAGCCGCCGCTGCTGCTCCGCCAACTGGGTCAGCCCCGCACTGGCAGCACTGGACTCATCGGCACCGCCCGCCACCTCATTGGCCACCTGGCCGATATTGATCACATTGCGGTTGATGTCCTCGGCCACCGCACTCTGTTCCTCTGCCGCACTGGCAATCTGCGTGTTCATGTCATTGATCACCGACACGGCCTGAGTGATGGTCTCCAGGGCCTGGGCCGCCTTGGCGGCGTGCTGCACGCTTTCATCGGTACGCTGCTGGCTGTCTTCCATGACCCGTACCACGTCCCGCGTGCCTTGCTGCAATTGCTGGATCATGGCCTGGATTTCTTCGGTGGCCTTCTGGGTTTTCTGCGCCAGGTTGCGCACTTCGTCGGCCACTACCGCAAAGCCCCGGCCCTGTTCGCCCGCGCGCGCGGCTTCGATGGCGGCGTTGAGGGCCAGCAGGTTGGTCTGCTCGGCAATGCCGCGGATGGCAATCAGGATGGCATTGATGTTCTCGCTGTCCTTGGCCAGGGTCTGGACCACGCCCACTGCCTTGCCGATCTCCAGGGCCAGGGCGCCGATGGATGTGGAGGTGTCGCGCACAATCTGCATGCCCTGGCTCGCAGCCTGGTCGGCATGGGTGGCGGCTTGTGCGGCCTGGGTGGCATTGCGGGCCACGTCCTGGGCGGTGGCGGTCATCTCGTGCACGGCGGTGGCGACCTGGTCGATCTCGACCATTTGCTTGTGCACCCCGAGGTTGGTGCGGATGGCTATGTCGGCGGTGTGTTCCGACGAATCGCTGACTTTCTGCACCGAACTGACCACCTGGGTAATCATGCCCTGCAGCTTGATCAGAAAGGTATTGAAGCCGGCGGCAATCGCGCCCAGTTCGTCGGCGCGGTCACTGGTCAAGCGGCGTGTCAGATCGCCTTCGCCCTGGGCGATGTCATTGAGCATCGCCACCATCTGCTTGAGCGGCCGGGCAATGCCATGCCCCACCAGCCAGATCACCAGCAGGCCAATGCCGGCAATCACCAGACCAACCATGGTCATGCCGAAGATATCGGTTTTGCGCTGGACGTCCAGGTCGCCCTGCAGTGCTTGCAAGTCGGCCATCACCGTGCCCAACGGCAGTTGCAGCATCAAGGTCCAGCGCGCATCGGTCTGGCCGATGTTGAAGGGCAGGAACAACTCGATCAGCCCCTGGGCCTGGTCGACGTCGTAGCGGACTTCGCCGACGTTCGGTTGGTTGAGGTGATCGAGGGTATTTTTGTCGAACAGGTCGCTGGCTTTTTCTCCCAGCTTGCTGGCGTCCTTGGTATAGGCGACCAGGCGGCCGTTGTTGGAAATCAGTGCCATTTCGCCGGCACCGTTGTAAAGCTTCTGGTCGGCAGCGGTCAGCATTTCCTGGATGAAGTTAACCGACAGATCGGCGCCGACGATGCCCTGGAACTTTGCGTCGATCATGATCGGCTCGATAAACGAGGCCAGCATCACCGTGGTATTGCCTACGCGATAGGGCGCGGGGTCGATGACACAGGGTTTTTGGGTTTCCTTGGAGCAGAGGTAGTACTCACTGGCGCGGATGCCGGTGGAGAGAATTTTCTGGTCGGTCAGGTCGGCGAGTTTTTCCAGGCCCAGGCTGCCGTCCTGGTTGCGGAACCACCAGGGCATAAAGCGCCCGTTTGTGGGCTCTATGCCAACCACGGCGGTGTTCAGGTAGTTGGCATCGTTGTGGTCGATGGCATTGGGTTCCCAGGCGATATAGGAGCCGAGTACTTTCGGGTTGCGCACCACGGTTTCGTGCAGCAGGTTGATCAGTTGTTCGCGGCTGACCTGCAATGGGGCGCCGCCGTTTGCGTCTTTCATGCCCATCAGTGCGTTGGTGGTGGCCAGGCCTTTGGCGGTCACCAGTGGCGCTTCCAGTTCGCGCTGGATCAGTGTGGCTTGGGTGTGGGCGAGTGCCGTGAGCCGTTGCTCGATGATCTGCTCGAATTGCGCCTGGGTGCGTGCCTGCACCATGTCCTGGGTCCGTGCACCGGCGAACAGCGCGTACAGCACTAAGGCCGCCACGACGCTCAGCACAATGGCCCCGGCCAATGCCGCAACAGAAAACTGAATCGACTTGAATTTCATGGAAGCTCCGGGCGCTTAGGGCATCATCTGTTTTCTTATATCGGCCACAGGCGCTGCAGGCATGAGGTGCTGCCCTGCAAAAGAATCAGGCGTGTCGTTTATAGAATGGTGATGGGCGTGGTGGGGGGTCTGAAATCAGCGGTTAAGCGTCAGGTGTATCTGGCGCAGATACAAGGGAGGGCCTAGGATATGCGCCATAATTTCAGGGAGAAGGCGCATGAAAAAATATTTGGCGGTAACGGCATTGAGCGCAGCCTTGCTGCTCGCCGGTTGCCAGTCGGTCAACACCACCAGTGGCGGCGCCGTGGGTGTGGAGCGCAAGCAGTACATGTTCAGCATGCTGTCGAGCCAGGAAGTCGACCAGATGTACGCGCAGTCGTACCAGCAGACCCTCGGCGAAGCCAGTGGCAAGGGCCTGCTGGACAAGACCAGCACCAACGCCAAGCGCGTGCAGGCTATCGCCCAGCGCCTGATCGCCCAGGCTCCCACCTTCCGTCCGGATGCGGCGCAGTGGAAGTGGGAAGTGAACCTGATCAAAAGCGACGAGATGAACGCCAACTGCGGGCCTGGCGGCAAGATTTTTGTCTACAGCGGGCTGATCGACACGCTCAAGTTGACCGATGACGAGCTGGCGGCGGTCATGGGCCATGAAATTGCCCACGCCCTGCGTGAACATGGCCGCGAAGCCATGTCCAAGGCCTACGGCATCGAGATGGCCAAGCAGGGCGCCGGCGCACTGTTGGGCCTGGGCCAGGACAGCATGGCGCTGGCCGATACCGTAGCCAACTACGGCATGACTTTGCCCAACAGCCGCAGCAACGAGAACGAAGCCGACCTGATCGGCCTGGAACTCTCGGCCCGCGCCGGTTACAACCCGAACGCGGCCATCACGCTCTGGAACAAAATGGCCAAGGCCTCCGAAGGCGCACCGCCTGAGTTCATGAGCACTCACCCGGCCTCCAGCAGCCGGATCGCCTCGTTGCAGGCGGCGATTCCCAAGGTGATGCCGTTGTACCAGCAGGCCAAGAAGTCCTGATAATCCAGGCCTTGTGATGATCCAAAGGTGGGAGCGGGCTTGCTCGCGATAGCGGTGGTTCAGTTAATTAATCCGTGACTGATACAGCGCTATCGCAGGTAAGCCAGCTCCCACATTTGCAAAGGGTTACAACCAGCCGCTGCTTTGCATGGCCTTGTACACCGCCACCAGCGCCAGGATAAAGAACGCCGAGGCCGCCAGGCGCCGAATCAGGGTCAGCGGTAGTTTTTCCGCGGCGAAATTCCCCGCCAGAACCACCGGCACGTTGGCAATCAGCATGCCCAGGGTGGTACCGATAATCACCAGCCACAACTCCGGGTATTGCGCCGCCAGCATCACCGTGGCGATCTGCGTCTTGTCCCCGATTTCTGCGATGAAGAACGCAATCAGCGTGGTCAGGAACGGCCCGAACTTGCGTGAAGTACTGGCCTCGTCATCGTCGAGCTTGTCCGGCACCAGGGTCCACAGGGCCGTGGCGCAGAAGCTCGCAGCGAGTATCCAGTGCAACACCGCATCCGAGAAGAAACTGCCAAACCAGGCACCCACGGCACCGGCGGCGGCGTGGTTGGCCAGGGTCGCGGCGATGATGCCGGCGATGATCGGCCAGGGTTTGCGAAAGCGTGCGGCGAGGATGAGCGCGAGCAATTGCGTCTTGTCGCCGATTTCGGCCAAGGCAACGATTGCGGTAGGAACGAGAAGTGAATCCAGCATCAGGTAGGTTTCCAGGGGCGGGTCGACACGGCTATGACACGTACAGCCTTCCCGCCCCGGGTAAGGTGTGCGTGTCATAGGTCTTGTCAAACCCCGGTCCGTCTGTGCGGACTCCTGGGTCGCATACGCCATGGTCTGCTGACCAAGTATGTTGACGTATGCCGGACGAGCATGTTGCTCGTGGGAGACTACTCCCCTAGGACGGAGCGGATTCTGCCTTGGCAAAATCCATTCGGCAAGCGTTCTTTTTCAAACGCCCGTCAGCCGCGCTTGGCGCGGTAGATGCGAAAACCCTGGCCCTCGGCCTTGACTGCGCACACACCCAGATGCTCTTCGATCAGTGGTTGGTACTTCAGGAAGCTGTTGGCAACTAGCCGAAGTTCGCCACCGTTTTTCAGATGTTGGCGTGCTTTTCGCAGCAGGTTTTCCGTAGCGAAATAATCCGTATGCACCCCGACATGGAACGGCGGGTTGCTCAGAATCGCATCCAGGCCCATGGGCGCGGCGTCGATGCCATCACCGGTCAGCACTTCGCCTTCCAGGCCATTGGCCTCCAGGGTCAGGCGACTGCTGGCGGTGGCGAAGGCGTCCACGTCGAGCAGCGTCACGGTGTTGTGCGGATAGCGCCGCTTGACCGCCGCGCCGAGCACGCCGGCGCCACAGCCGAAGTCCAGCAGATGACCGCTGGGCAGCTTGTCCAGGTGTTCGAGCAAAAGCGCGGTGCCGCGATCCAGGCGGCCATGGCTGAACACGCCGGGCAAGCTGACGACCTTGAGCGGCCCGTCGGCCAGTGGCACTTCAAAGACCTCGGCCAGGCTTGCCAGGTCGGGGGCTGCCGGGGCGTCGGCCACGGTGGCCAGCCACAGCTGGCAGTGCCGCGCATTGTCGAGCTTGCGTGGCTTGCCGAAGGCGTTCAGTTGTTTGGCGGCGCTTTCGATGCCGCCGCGTTTTTCGCCCACTAGGTACAACTCGGCGCCCGGCAGCCGTGCCGCCACAGCCTTGAGGATGTAGTCGGCGAGGTCCTTGGACTTGGGCAGAAACACCACGGCTGTGTCGAATGCACGCTGCGGTACATTCACCCCGAAATGGCTGCGCTCGGCAAACCGCGCATCCAGCGCCGCCTGATCGCCCGCATGCCAGCACCAGCCATGGGCATTGGGCAGGCGGCCCAGCAGGTCGTCGGCGGGCAGGCCGGCCAGTAACACATTGCCTTGAAAAAGTTCGGCCTGACGAAGCAGTACTTCACTGCGCGGATCCATGGTCTGCTCCCTGAAAAAGGAGCGCAGTTTATCAACTGACGACGCGCTGCGGTGCGCCGCTGAAAAAGCCCCGGGCGTTTTCGGTCAATTGGCCGACGATCCGTTGCCGCGCTTCGCGACTGCCCCACGCACTGTGTGGGGTGATGATCAGCCGTGGGATGTCGCTCGCCAGCAGCGGGTTGCCGGCGGTCGGCGGTTCGACGCTCAGCACATCGGTGGCCGCGCCTCCCAGATGACCGCCACGCAGGGCGTCTGCCAAGGCCTGTTCATCAATCAGGCCACCGCGTGCGGTGTTGACCACGAACGCGCCCGGCTTGAGCAGCGCCAGTTCGCGGGCGCCGATAAAGTGCCGCGTATGTTCGTTGAGCGGGCAATGCAGGGTCAGGGCGTCGACCTGCGGCAGCAGTTCGTCCAGTGGCACCCGATCTGCGCGGGGCGGGCGACCGGGAATGGCGCCCAGCACTACGCGCATGCCAAAGGCTTCGGCCAGACGCGCGACGGCGCCGCCCAGTTCGCCATGGCCCAGCAAACCCAGGGTTTTGCCTTCCAGCTCGACAATCGGGTAGTCCAGCAGGCAGAACTGCTTGGCTTGCTGCCACAGCCCGGCATCGACGTCTTTTTGATAGTCCTTCAGGCGCGTGGCAAGGTTGAGCAGCAGCATGATCGTGTGTTGCGCCACTGACGGCGTGCCGTAACCCTGGCAGTTACTCACGGTAATGCCCTGGGCGCGGGCGGCGGCCAGGTCGACGTTGTTGGTGCCGGTGGCGGCGATCAGGATCAGTTTCAGGTCAGGGCAGGCGGCCATCGTCTGGGCGTTGATCAGGATCTTGTTACTGATCGCTACCTGGGCGCCTTGCAGGCGCTCGACCACTTGATCGGCCGAGGTCTGCTCGCACAGCTGCAAGTCGCTGAAGGTCTCCCGCAACCCGCTGAGGTCAAGGTCCCCCTGGTCCAGGGAAGGGTGATCAAGGAAGACGGCGCGGCGATTGTTCGTCATCAACTGTACCTTTTGCGACAGGGTTCGAAGGCGTAATCTGCCGAGCCTACCAGATGAAATAATCAGTTACTTCTTGGAGTGTGCATGTACCTCACCGAGTTTTTGACCGTGGCGTTGATTCACCTGCTGGCCGTGGCCAGCCCCGGGCCGGACTTTGCCGTGGTGGTACGCGAGAGCGTGACCCATGGCCGGCGTGCCGGCACTTGGACGGCGTTGGGCGTCGGTTCGGCGATTTTCCTTCACGTTGGCTACTCGTTGCTCGGTATCGGTTTGATCGTGTCCCAGTCCATCGTGCTGTTCAACGCCTTGAAATGGGCGGCGGCGGCCTACCTGTTGTATATCGGCTTCAAAGCCCTGCGGGCGCAGCCGGCCAAGCCTGCCAGTGAAGAAAACTTGCACCGCGAAGTGGGCGAGCGCAGTGCCCGCGGCGCCTTTACCTCGGGCTTTGTGACCAATGGCCTGAACCCCAAGGCCACGCTGTTTTTCCTGTCGCTGTTCACCGTGGTGATCAACCCCCACACGCCGCTGGCAATCCAGGCCGGTTATGGCCTGTACCTGGCCGTGGCTACCGCCCTGTGGTTCTGCATGGTGGCCATGTTGTTCAGCCAACAGCGCGTGCGTGCCGGGTTTGCGCGCATGGGCCATTGGTTTGATCGGAGCATGGGCGCGGTGCTGATTGCCATTGGTGTGAAAGTGGCCCTCACCGAGCGCTAAAGGCGCCGCTGGCTGAATGAATGCTGGCGTAAAGCTAGCATTCATCCGGCTCTGCAAATCATTCCTTCGGCTGATTTGGCCGGCGTGCAAGGTCTCTACAGTGCAAATCCTTTAGCCAAGACCGTGCAGTCATAAAAAGGGATTCGTATGTTGCAGACTCGTGTTATCCCGCCCGCCGAAGGCGCCTACCAATACCCGTTGTTGATCAAGCGCCTGTTGATGTCGGGTGCGCGCTACGAGAAAACCCGGGAAATCGTCTACCGCGACAAGCTGCGCTACACCTACCCCACCCTGATCGAACGCGTCGCCCGCCTGGCCAATGTGCTGACCGCAGCCGGGGTCAAGGCCGGTGATACCGTGGCCGTGATGGACTGGGACAGCCACCGTTACCTGGAATGCATGTTCGCCATTCCGATGATTGGTGCGGTGATTCACACCATCAACGTGCGCCTGTCGCCAGAGCAGATCCTCTACACGATGAACCACGCCGAGGACCGCTTTGTGC
This sequence comes from Pseudomonas sp. WS 5410, assembly GCF_012985645.1. Lineage (NCBI taxonomy): Bacteria > Pseudomonadati > Pseudomonadota > Gammaproteobacteria > Pseudomonadales > Pseudomonadaceae > Pseudomonas > Pseudomonas sp. WS 5410. Next base: position 380,697 of record NZ_JAAQWS010000002.1, read on the forward strand.
TGGTCAACAGCGAGTTCGTCGGCCTGTACCAGGCCATTGCCGGCCAATTGACCACCGTCGACAAGACCCTGCTGTTGACCGATGGCGACGAGAGAACCGCCGATCTGCCCAACCTGGTAGGCGAGTACGAAACGCTATTGGCCGCTGCCAGCACGCACTACACCTTCGAGGACTTCGACGAGCATTCGGTGGCCACCACCTTCTACACCACCGGTACCACCGGTAACCCCAAGGGTGTGTATTTCACCCACCGCCAACTGGTGCTGCACACCATCGGCGTGGCGACCATCATGGGCAGCGTCGACAGCGTGCGTCTGCTGGGCACCAACGATGTGTACATGCCCATCACGCCGATGTTCCATGTCCACGCCTGGGGCTTGCCGTATGTGGCGACCATGCTCGGTCTCAAGCAGGTCTACCCCGGCCGCTACGACCCGGAATACCTGGTGGAGTTGTGGCGCAAAGAGAAGGTCACGTTCTCCCACTGTGTACCGACCATCCTGCAGATGCTGCTCAACGCCAAGGCCGCCCAGGGCGTGGATTTTGGCGGGTGGAAAATCGTGATTGGCGGCAGTGCCCTCAACCGCTCGCTGTATGAAGCAGCCAAGGCCCGTGGCATCCAGCTGACAGCGGCCTATGGGATGTCCGAGACCGGCCCGCTGGTGTCCTGTGCCCACCTCAACGAAGAACTGATGGCCGGCAGCGAAGACGAGCGCACCACCTACCGGATCAAGGCCGGTGTGCCGGGGCCGTTGGTGGAAGCCGCGATCATCGACGGGGACGGCAACTTCCTCCCGGCCGATGGCGAGTCCCAGGGCGAACTGGTGCTGCGCGCGCCATGGCTCAGCGAGGGGTATTTCAACGAGCCGCAGAAGGGCGCCGAACTCTGGGAAGGCGGCTGGATGCACACCGGCGACGTGGCCACCCTCGATGCCTTCGGTGTGATCGACATTCGCGACCGTATCAAGGACGTGATCAAGACCGGCGGCGAGTGGATTTCATCCCTTGCCCTTGAAGACCTGGTCAGCCGTCACCCGGCGGTACGCGAAGTAGCGGTGGTCGGGATTGCCGACCCGCAGTGGGGCGAGCGCCCGTTTGCCCTGTTGGTGGTCCGTGAAGGCCACGGGATTGGCGCCCGCGAACTCAAGGAACACCTCAAGCCGTATGTCGAGCAGGGCCACCTGAGCAAGTGGGCAATTCCAAGTCAGATTGCCATTGTTACGGAAATTCCCAAGACCAGCGTCGGCAAGCTGGACAAGAAACGTATCCGTATCGACATCATTGAATGGCAGGCCAATAACAGCACCTTCCTGTCCACGCTCTGACCCCTCGTGCCGTGCCCGTTCGGGCACGGCAATGCTCTATTACAAGCCTTCGCCTTGTCATTTGCCGAATTTCAGCCATCCTCTTTTGCGTCAGCCCTCGCTGACATGGCGAAAGGGCTGTCGCAGACGGGTTGGTGATGCAAATCACACTTTAGAGGGATCAAGCGATACCCCCTGCTGGCTATAGTCCCTCCCAGAGTTTTTCAAGGATGTGGCGCTGCGGTCCTGGGTGGTCCGGTGGCTGTCTGGCATTGGAATCGTTGTATTCCGGCCGTTACAAGCGTGTTTGAAAAGGCTCACTGCCATAACAATAAAATGCACATGGAGTAGCGTCGATGACCTCAGTAAATCAGTTCTGGCGCCGGGCGAGATTACCCCTGGCGGTCAGTCTTGCCTCGACCCTCGCCGGGCCCGCATTCGGCGTCAGTTTCAACATTGGTGAGGTCGAAGGCAGCTTCGACTCGTCCCTGTCGGTGGGGGCCAGCTGGAGCACGGCCAAGCCCGATCGCGACCTGATTGGTGTCAACAACGGTGGCAAGGGGCTGTCGCAAACCTCCGATGACGGTCACTTGAACTTCAAGCGTGGGGAGACGTTCTCGAAGATCTTCAAGGGCATCCATGACCTGGAACTGAAATACGGCGACACCGGCGTATTCGTGCGTGGCAAATACTGGTACGACTTCGAACTCAAGGATGAAGGCCGCGAGTTCAAGGACATCAGCGACCACAATCGCAAAGAGGGCGCCAAGTCTTCCGGCGGGCAGATTCTCGATGCGTTCATCTACCACAACTACTCCATTGCCGATGCGCCGGGTTCGGTGCGTTTTGGTAAGCAAGTAGTAAGCTGGGGTGAAAGTACTTTCATTGGCGGTGGTATCAACTCCGTCAACCCGATCGACGTGTCTGCGTTCCGTCGTCCGGGTGCCGAGATCAAGGAAGGCCTGATCCCGGTCAACATGTTCTACGTGTCGCAATCCTTGACCGATAACCTGTCGGCAGAAGCGTTCTACCAGTTGGAGTGGGATCAGACGATCACCGACAACTGCGGGACATTCTTCTCGCAGCCTGATGTGATTGCTGACGGCTGCAGCGATAACTTGCGCTTGCTCAGCAAGCGTTCAGTGATCGCGGCGGGCGGTGGTTTACCGTTGATGAACGCGTTTGGCGTGAACATCAATGAGGAGGGTGTGCTGGTCAAGCGTGGCCCTGATCGCGACGCACGCGATAGCGGTCAGTTTGGCGTGGCGATGCACTACAACTTTGAGCCGTTGGACACTGAGTTCGGCGCTTATTTCATGAACTATCACAGCCGTGCGCCTATTTTCAGCGCCAGGGGCGCCTCCGCTGCGACCTACGCAGCAGCTAACGCATTGACGTTTACACCCGGCGCCAGCCAGTTGCGTCCTCTCATTGTGGCCGGTAACTCCAGCTACTTTGTCGAGTACCCGGAGGATATTCGGCTGTATGGCTTGAGCTTCTCCACCACGCTGGCGACAGGGACCGCATGGAGTGGTGAATTGAGCTATCGGCCGAATGCGCCAGTGCAACTCAATACCACCGATATTTTGTATGCGGGTGTAACGCCGCTGTTGGGCCTGGGGGCGGCTTCGCCACTTAAAGGCTCTGCTGACCAGGATCTGAACGGCTACCGGCGTAAGGAAGTTACCCAGTTCCAGACGACGTTTACGCACTTCTTCGATCAAGTGATGGGAGCAAGTCGCTTGACGTTGGTCGGTGAAGTGGGCGTGACCCACGTTGGTGGCCTGGAAAGCAGTAACAAAGCACGTTACGGGCGTGATCCGGTGTATGGCCCTGGGCGAGGCGCTCTTTGTGCAACGCTTAACGGCGGCACAATTGCCGGTGCCGGACCTGGCACCGATGCCAGCAACCTTACTGCCAATTGCAACAATGATGGCTTCACTACCGCCACTTCCTGGGGCTACCGTGGCCGGGCAATCTGGGAGTACCCGGATGTCTTCGCCGGCGTGAACCTCAAGCCTAACGTGGCGTGGTCCCATGATGTGAACGGTTACTCGCCAGGTCCTGGCGGCAACTTCGAAGAAGGTCGCAAAGCGGTGAGCCTGGGGCTGGACGCGGAATACCAGAACACCTACACGGCGAGCCTGGCCTACACCAACTTCTTTGGTGGCGACTACAACACCTCGGTTGACCGCGATTTCGTGGCCCTGAGTTTCGGCGCGAACTTCTAAGCACACTGCATTTCAGGAAGACCAGAACATGAAAATAACCAAAAGTCTGTTGCACGTGGGTGTGCTGGGACTGTCGATCATGGCCAGCAGCGTCATGGCGGCGGTCTCGGCGGATGAAGCTGCCAAGCTGGGCACCACGTTGACTCCGATGGGCGCGGAAATGGCCGGCAACGCTGCCGGCACCATTCCGGCCTGGAAAGCCCTGCCAACCAACGCTGGCGCCGTGGATGCCAAGGGCTTCCTGGCCAACCCGTATGCCAGCGAGCAGCCGCAGTTCACCATCACTGCGCAGAACGTCGAGCAGTACAAAGACAAGCTGGCGCCGGGGCAGTACGCGATGTTCAAGCGCTACCCGGAAACCTTCAAGATGCCGGTGTACACCACCCATCGCGGTGCCACCGTGCCGGCGCAAGTGTTCGCCTCCATCAAGAAAAACGCCACCAGCACCAACCTGGTAGGCGGTGGTAACGGCCTGGAAAACTTCGAAACCGCGATTCCGTTCCCAATCCCGAAAAGCGGGGTCGAGGTGATCTGGAACCACATCACCCGCTATCGCGGCGGCAGCGTGACACGCCTGGTGACCCAGGCCACGCCACAGGCCAACGGCTCGTACAGCCTGGTGTACTTCCAGGACCAGTTCGTGTTCCGCGACAAGATGAAGGATTACGATCCGGCAAATCCGGGCAATATCCTGTTCTACTTCAAGCAGAAAGTGACTGCACCTGCGCGTCTGGCCGGTGGTGTGTTGCTGGTGCACGAGACCCTGGACCAGGTAAAGGAACCGCGCGCCGCGTGGGTCTACAACGCCGGCCAGCGCCGTGTGCGCCGTGCGCCGCAAGTGTCCTATGACGGGCCGGGGACTGCCGCCGATGGCCTGCGGACTTCCGACAACCTCGACATGTACAACGGCGCCCCGGATCGCTACGACTGGAAGCTGGAAGGCAAGAAGGAAATGTACATCGCCTCCAACAGCTACAAGCTCGACGATCCGAAGCTCAAGTACGCCGACATCATCAAGGCCGGCCACATCAACCAGGACCTGGCGCGTTATGAACTGCGCCGCGTCTGGCACGTGGTCGCCACCTTGAAGGAAGGCCAGCGCCATATCTATGCCAAGCGTGACTTCTACATCGACGAAGACACCTGGCAAGCAGCGGTGATCGACCATTACGACGGTCGTGGCCAACTGTGGCGCGTAGCCGAAGCCCATGGCGAGAACTACTACGACAAGCAAGTGCCGTGGTACGCCCTCGAAACCCTCTACGACCTGCAGTCCGGCCGTTACCTGGCCCTGGGCATGAAGAACGAAGAGAAACAGGCCTATGACTTCGGCTTCACTGCCACCACCAACGACTTCACCCCGGCGGCTCTGCGTCAGGATGGTGTTCGCTAAACCGCGGTAAACAAGTCCGCACCTGTGGGGGTGGGCTTGTGTGGGGGCGGGCAAGTCCGCTCCCACACAAGCCCATCCCCACATTTGTTTTGGGCATCCGGAAAATAGTTGGTTATTTCTTGTTGTAGTCTTTTTCAGACAAATGTTGCAAAGATCTACAAAGCGACGGCTTTTAACGCTAGTCTGCGGACATCTGCAATGCCGACCACAGCCTACTACAAGAGCCCGGCGATGACTGATCTGTCCCCAATCCAAGGGCCTGCCAGTGCGATAATCCCCACGCTGGAAGGGCGCTTCTACCGACCCCCGCTGCCCGATGGCTATGTGCTGCGCCCGCGTTTGTGCGAGCGCTTGAGCGCCGGCCTGGACGGGCGTCTATTACTGGTCAGCGCGCCGGCCGGGTTTGGCAAGAGCTCGCTGGCGGTGGAGTTCTGCCAAAGCCTGCCTGATCACTGGCAAAGCCTTTGGCTGGGTCTCAGTTCGCGCGACAGTGATCCGGGGCGCTTCCTTGAGCGCCTGCTGGAAGGTTTGCAGCAGTATTTCCCGCAAGTCGGCGCCCAGGCCCTGGGTTTGTTGAAAATGCGCCAGCGCCATCAGCCGTTTGCCTTTGAAGAGTGGCTCGATGGCCTGCTCGACGAATTGACCGTCCACCTGTCCACACGCACCCCGTTATTACTGGTACTGGATGACTACCACCTGGCCCAGGGCCCGGTGCTGGATCGTTGCCTGCAATTTTTTCTCAACCATTTGCCCGATGGCCTGTTGGTGCTGGTCACCAGCCGCCAGCGTCCCGACTGGCATTTGGCACGGTTGCGCTTGTCCCGGCATCTGCTGGAGTTGCATGAACAGGACCTGCGCCTGACCAACGACGAATCCCTGGCCTTGCTCGACCGGCATAGCAGTTCGTTACGCGGTGAAGCCCTGGACAACCTGATCCGTCGCAGCGAAGGCTGGGTGGCCGGCCTGCGCTTCTGGTTGCTGGCGGCCGCCGAAGCCGGCAACGAGGCCGACTTGCCCCAAGGCCTGCATGGTGGGGAAGGGCTGATCCGTGACTATCTGCTGGAAGAGGTGATCGACTGCCTGCCGCCGGAAGTCCAGGCCTTCCTTTACGACACGGCCTCCCAGGAGCGTTTTTGCAGCGAGTTGTGCGACGCCGTGCGCGAGGCCCATGACAGCGCGGAAATTCTGCGCTACCTGCAAGCCCATCAGGTGTTCCTGGTGCCGCTGGACGAGCAGGGCCACTGGTACCGTTATCACCACCTGTTTTCCGATCTGCTGCGCACCCGGCGTTCGCCAAATGCGATGTTGCCGGCCGCCAGCCTGCACCTGCGCGCCTGCCGCTGGTTCAACGCCCAAGGCTTGCTCGATGAGGCCGTGGAGCAGGCCCTGCGTGCCGGGCATCCGGATGTGGCGGCGAATCTGGTGCAGAACCTGTCCGAAGAACAACTGTTGGCCGAGCAGAACGTCGGCATGCTCCTGCGCTGGAAGATGGACTTGCCCGACAGCCTGTTGATCAGCACGCCGCGCTTGATCGTGCTCTATAGCTGGGCGCTGGGGCTGGCCTGCCAGTTGGATGCGGCGGAAGAATTGTCCAGCCATCTCAGCCGCTTCCTGCCGGCACCGTCGGCCACTGCGCAGAAGTCGATGCTCGCCCAGTGGCTGGCCCTCAGCGGCATCATCGCCCGTGGGCGCGGCGACCGGGAACTGACCCACTTGTATTGCACAGAAGCCCTGGAAAGCTTGCCGCACAAGCGTTACGGCCAGCGCTTGATGTGCCTGTCGACCTTGTCGAACCTGGCCATCGTCGACGCCGACCTGTGGCGTGCGCGGGGCTTGAATCGAGAATCCCTGGAACTGGCGCAACGCGTCGGCAACCCGCTGTTCGAGGCCCTGGCCCATTACGACCGGGCACGGGTGCTGCAGGCGCGTGGGGAAATCCTGCGCTCCCTGGACGAGGTGCGCGAGGGCCTGCAACGCTTGCAGGGCCTGGCATCCCAGCGCCTGTATGCGGTGCGCGCACGCCTGTCGTTGTATGAAGGGTTCCTGCTGCTGATGCGTTGCCAGCCGGAGGCCGGCCTGTTGCGTTTGCGTACAGGGCTTGCCGAAGCCCGCGCCTGCCGGGATATCAGCGTATTGATCGGCCACTGTGTCATCGCCAACCTTGAGGGGCGCCGTGGCGACTTTCCCAAGGCCTTTGCCGAGCTGGCCGAGGCCGAGCGGTTGATGCATATCTGGGACGTGCCGCCGATCTACTACCTGGCCATGATCACCCTGATCAAATGCGAGTTGTGGCTGGCCCAGGGCCGTACCGACCTGGCCGATGCCTGGCTGGTGCGCCTGGGGCAAACCTATAACGGCGAGCAGGCCGCCGCCGCCCCGGAGTTTCATCCACACCTGGCGCAACATATCGAACTGCAACAGGCGGCCCTGGACGCCATTCGCGGCCAGTGTGAAAGTGCCCGGCGGCGACTCGATGGGCTGGCGCGACAAGCCGAAGGCAAAGGCCAGCAGATGATTGCGGTGATGGCCCTGAACCAGCACGTGCTGTTGTTGCTGGATGACGGTCAGGCAGTGTCAGCCCGGCCTCTGTTTGCCCGCGCCTTGCAAATGGCCAGCGGTGGCGCGTTGCAACCCTTCCAGCGCCTGTTGGAGCGTTATCCCGACTGGGTACGCGAGCAACTGGGCCAGGCGCCGAACGATTTGATGCGGCAAAGCCTCTGGGCCCTGCTGCCGGCGGTTGCCCCGCGCGAGCCGGTCGAAACCAGCCATTCCAGCGAAACCTTGAGCGCCCGTGAGCTGGCAGTGCTGCAGTTGATCGCCCAAGGGTGCTCCAACCAGGAAATCAGCAACCAGTTGTTTATCTCGCTGCACACCGTCAAGACCCACGCCAGTCATATCAACAGCAAACTGGGGGTCGAGCGCCGCACCCAGGCAGTCGCGCGGGCGCAGGAGATGGGGTTATTGGGGTAAGGGGGAGACTTGCGCCGCAAAAGCCGGATAATGGCGGCCAATTCGTTTGCTCCGCTATTCTGGTAATCCCGCATGGAAATCAAGGTCAATTTTCTCGACAACCTCCGGCTTGAAGCCAAGTTCGATGACTTCACCGTGGTGGCCGACCAGCCGATTCGCTACAAGGGCGATGGCTCGGCCCCCGGTCCGTTCGACTACTTCCTGGCTTCGTCGGCGTTGTGTGCGGCTTACTTTGTGAAGTTGTACTGCAGCACGCGCAATATCCCCACGGACAATATCCGCCTGTCGCAGAACAATATTGTCGACCCGGAAAACCGCTACAACCAGATTTTCAAGATTCAGGTCGAGTTGCCGGCGGATATTTCCGACAAGGATCGCCAGGGCATCCTGCGCTCCATTGACCGCTGCACGGTAAAGAAAGTGGTACAGGCCGGGCCCGAGTTTGTTATCGAAGAGGTGGAAAACCTCGACGCCGACGCCCAGGCGTTGCTGATGCCGGCGGCTGCGGCAGACGCGGGCACCTTCATCGCGGGCAAGGACCTGCCGCTGGAGCAGACCATCGCCAACATGTCGGCCATTCTCGCGGGCCTGGGCATGAAGATTGAAATCGCCTCGTGGCGCAATATCGTGCCCAATGTCTGGTCGTTGCATATCCGCGATGCCCATTCGCCGATGTGCTTTACCAACGGCAAGGGCGCGACCAAGGAAGGCGCACTGGCGTCGGCCCTGGGCGAGTTTATCGAGCGCCTGAACTGCAACTTCTTCTACAACGACCAGTTCTGGGGCGAAGACATCGCCAACGCGGCGTTTGTGCATTACCCGGAGGAGCGCTGGTTCAAGCCCGGCCGTAAAGACGCGCTGCCGACGGAAATCCTCGACGAGTACTGCCTGAAGATCTACAACCGCGATGGCGAGTTGCGCGGCTCACACCTGATCGATACCAACTCCGGCAATGAAGAGCGTGGCATCGTCTCACTGCCGTTTGTGCGTCAGTCTGACGGCGAGGTGGTGTATTTCCCCTCCAACCTCATCGAGAACCTCTACCTGAGCAACGGCATGAGTGCCGGTAACACCTTGGCTGAGGCCCAGGTGCAGTGCCTGTCGGAGATTTTCGAGCGTGCGGTGAAGCGCGAAATCATCGAAGGTGAATTCGCCTTGCCGGATGTCCCGGCTGAAGTGCTGGCCAAATACCCAAGCATCCTCGCCGGTATCCAGGCCCTGGAAGAGCAGGGTTTCCCGGTGCTGGTCAAGGATGCGTCCCTGGGCGGCGAGTTCCCGGTGATGTGCGTGACCCTGATGAACCCGCGCACCGGCGGCGTATTTGCCTCGTTTGGCGCCCACCCAAGCCTGGAAGTGGCGCTGGAGCGCAGCCTTACCGAGTTGCTTCAGGGCCGTAGCTTCGAAGGCCTGAACGACTTGCCGCAGCCGACCTTTGAAGGGCATGCGGTGACCGAGCCGAACAACTTTGTCGAGCACTTCATCGACTCCAGCGGCGTGGTGTCGTGGCGCTTCTTCAGTGCCAAGTCCGATTACGCGTTCGTGGAGTGGGACTTTTCCGGCCAGGGTGAGGATTCCAACGCCGAAGAGGCCGCGACTTTGTTCGGCATTCTCGAAGGCATGGGCAAGCAGGTCTACATGGCGGTGTACGAGCATATCGGCGCCAAGGCCTGCCGCATCCTGGTGCCGGACTATTCGGAAATCTATCCGGTCGACGACCTGATCTGGGATAACACCAACAAGGCGCTGTTCTTCCGCGCCGATATCCTCAACTTGCACAGACTGGATGAAGACGGCCTGCAAGCGCTGGTCGAGCGCCTGGTGGAAAGTGAACTGGATGACTACACCGATATCACCACCCTGATCGGCATTGAATTTGACGACAACACGGCCTGGGGCCAGTTGACGATCCTTGAGTTGAAGCTGCTGATCTATCTCGCCTTGCAGCAGTATGAAGAGGCGAAGGAAGCGGTGGAGATGTTCCTGCAATACAACGACAACACCGTCGAACGCGGCCTGTTCTACCAGGCAGTGAATGCGGTGCTGGAGATGCAGTTGGACGAGGATTTGGAGCTGGAAGACTACGAGGCCAACTTCCGCCGGATGTTTGGCAACGAGCGCATGGACGCCGCCATCGGTTCGGTGGAGGGCAGCGTGCGGTTCCATGGTTTGACCCCGACCAGCATGAAGCTCGAAGGCCTGGATCGACACCTGCGGCTGATCGACAGCTACAAAAAACTGCACGCCGCACGGGCCAACAGCTAGAAGGGAGTCCTTATGCACGCCACAACCCCCCGACTGATCCGCGAAACCTTCCCCGTCGGCCCGTTGCAGTGCAACTGCACAATCATCGGCGACCCGGTCAGCAAGAAGGCCATCGTGGTCGATCCAGGTGGCAACCATGAGCTGATCCTGGCGCGGCTCGATGCGCTGGGCCTGAAGGTGGTGAGCATCATCCACACCCATGCGCACCTGGACCACTTCCTGGCTTCCGGCCAGTTGAAAGAGAAGACCGGCGCCACGCTGCACCTGCACAAGGAAGATCAGTTCCTGTGGGATAACCTGGAAATGCAGTGCCAGATGTTCGGTGTGCCCTACACCCCGGTGCCGTCGCCGGATCGCTGGTTGGCCGATGATGAAGAGCTGGCCTGTGGCTGCGGGGTGGCCCTGCATACCCCTGGGCATACGCCGGGGTCGATGAGTTTCTGGTTTGCCGATGCCAAGTTGCTGATCGCCGGCGATACCTTGTTCCGGCGTGGGGTAGGGCGCACGGATTTGTGGGGTGGCGACCAGGCGACCATCGTGCGCTCGATCCAGCAGCGTCTGTACACCCTGGACGAAGAGGCGACCGTGGTGACAGGGCATGGCCCGGATACGCGCCTGGGGGATGAAATGCGCGAAAATCCGTTTGTCAGGGCCTGACAGGGCGAGGCTCTGCTAGGGTTGAGGTGAGCGTGCCGGTGTTTATCTTTTGTCACAGGTGCGCGGCGGAGCACGGAATTTTTGCCGTTTGTCGCGTTCCAAACTCGGCACAGGTCCATTGCCAATGTCCTCTGCATCACAGAATGCAAAAGTAGGAGCTTCCCTCATGTTCACTTCGCGTCGTCTGCTTGTTGTTGCTACCGCGGTAGCCCTATTGTCGGGCTGTGCTTCCCCTAACCCTTACGATGGCAGCCAGGGACAGGCGGACAACGGTTCACAAGGCATGAGCAAAACCGCCAAGTACGGCGGCCTCGGCGCGCTGGCGGGGGCCTTGGCCGGTGCAGCCATTGACCACAACAACCGTGGCAAGGGCGCGCTGATCGGCGCTGCCGTGGCCGGTATCGGCGCTGCCGGTTACGGCTATTACGCTGACCAGCAGGAAAAGAAACTGCGGGAAAGCATGGCCAACACCGGCGTCGAGGTGCAGCGCCAGGGTGACCAGATCAAGTTGATCATGCCGGGTAACATCACGTTTGCCACCAACTCCGATGCTATCGCCAGCAGCTTCTACACCCCCTTGAACAACCTGGCCGGGTCGCTCAAGCAGTTCAACCAGAACACCATCCAGATTGTCGGCTATACCGACAGCACCGGCAGCCGCCAGCTCAACATGGACCTGTCCCAGCGGCGTGCGCAAAGCGTGGCCAACTACCTGACCTCCCAAGGTGTGAGCCCGACCAACTTGACCACCCGTGGTGCCGGCCCGGATAACCCGATTGCCAGCAACGCTGATGTCAACGGTCGTGCGCAGAACCGTCGTGTCGAGGTTAACCTCGGCCCGATCCCGGGTCAGCAGTACGGCCAGCCTGCGCAGCAACAGCAGCAGAACAACCAGTTCCAGGGCAATCCGTACCAGCAGTACCAGTAACCGCCAGCCAATAAAAAGGGCGCCGTGCAGTCAATGCACGGCGCCCTTTTTTGTGGCTGGCGATTACATCAGTCGATGTATTCGAACAGCTTCACAATTTTCTGTACCCCGGACACACCCTGTACCAGGTTGGTGGCGCGGGTGGCTTCCTGCTGGGTCAGCAGGCCCATCAGGTAGACGATGCCGTTGTCAGTCACCACCTTGATCCGCGAGCCGGGGATCGCGCTGTCGGTGAGCATCTGCGCCTTGATCTTGGTGGTCAGCACAGCATCATTGCTGATTGCCAGCAGGGTGATGGGTTGTGCGACCTGCAATTCGTTATGGACTTTCTTGACCCGTTGTACGGTCGAAGCGGCTTGTTCGGCCTGGGTCTTGAGGTCGGCGCGCGGGGTTTGCCCGGCGAGGAGCACGATGCCGTTGAAGCTGGTCACGACGATACGCGATGCGCCGTTGCCCAGGTCGGTGGCGGCCTTGGCGACGTTGACGCCGACCTTGGTCTCGATCAGCGAGTCATCGATCTTGCTGCCAAAGGTGCGCGTGCCGCGGTCGTCCTGGATAGGGGAGTCGCGGGTCGCGGTGATGGCCGAGGTGCAGCCGCTGATAGCGAGGCACAGCGTGATGGCCATAAGGCTGAGGCGGTTAACGGTCATTCTTCACTCCCGAACAGTTGGCTGTCGATCAGATCGCACAGGCAGTGGATCGTCAGCAGATGGACTTCCTGAATACGTGCAGTGACATGGGCCGGGACACGGATCTCCACGTCTTCGGGCAGCAGCAGTGAGGCCATGCCGCCACCGTCGCGCCCGGTCAATGCTACGACAATCATTTCGCGATCATGTGCGGCCTGGATCGCTTGAATAATGTTTGCCGAGTTGCCGCTGGTGGAAATCGCCAGCAGCACATCGCCCGGTTGGCCGAGGGCACGGATTTGTTTGGAAAAGATTTCGTTGTAGCTGTAGTCGTTGGCGATCGAGGTAATCGTCGACGAATCGGTGGTCAAGGCGATAGCCGGCAGGCTCGGCCGCTCGCGCTCAAAGCGGTTGAGCAGCTCGGAGGAAAAGTGCTGGGCGTCGCCGGCCGAACCGCCGTTGCCGCACGAAAGCATTTTGCCTTCGTTGAGCAGGGCGTTGACCATGACCTGGCTGGCTTGCTCGATGTGCGGTGCAAGTACGTCCATCGCCTGTTGCTTGGTATCGATACTGGCCTGGAAAAGCTGGCGAATTCGGGATTGCATGTCCATCTGTGTGACCTTAAGTAGCGCGGCTGTATGGCACACGAATGTGCAGCCCGCAAAGCAAAGAGCAAAAGTGTGCGGTGAAGATGTCCGATCTGTGCCGGTGGCGCTCAGCCGTCGAAGGCGTTGCGCAGCCAGTTCAGACCAGCGGTTCCGTGGGGGCTGCTTTCTATGGCAACCACATCGAAACGGCAGGGGGAGTCAGCCCAGCGATGTTCACTGAGCAGGAAAAACTGCGCGGCGAGTATCAGCTTTTGACGTTTGCGCTCGTCGATACTGGCGAGCGCACCACCCCATTGTGCGTATTTTCTGTAGCGGACTTCGACAAATACTACTGTATCGCCGTCAAGCATGACCAGATCAAGCTCGCCGCGTTTACACAACCAGTTCTGCGCCAGCAGGCGCAGACCTTGTCGCTGCAAGTGTTCAAGTGCTTGTTGTTCGGCATCCTTGCCGGTTTCTGCGCTGGAGCGTGGGGGCATCAGCGCGGGGTATCGGGCAAACGTTCGATCTGACCACTGACAAACTTGGCCCACGGCATCTGGCGTTCGATCCGTTGGCTCGGGCTCATGCCCAGGTTGCCGGAAAGGCCGTCGATGCGGGTGTCGGGCAGCGCCTTGAGTTGACCCAGGCGTGGCGCCAGGCGGTAGGCGTCCACACCCATCGCATAGAGGCGGCCCAAGCTGCCATTGGCTTGTGGCCATTGTGTAGCAACCTGATTGCGCAGCGGGTCGGTGGTGTTGAGCAGCCACGGCGTTTCGCAGAACATAATGCCGTTCATGTCGTTGTACTGGTTCTTGTCGCCACTGGCACTGAACACGTGGGAGGTGGCATATACCGGCACATCGCCCGCGTATTGGAAGTTCAGCGTCGGCTTGATCTGTTGAGCCTGTTGCGGCGTCACGGCGAGGAAGATGAACTCGATATCCTGGCGACGCGATGGCTGTGCCGCGATGTCAGTGCCGACTGTGCTTTGCAGGCTCTTGGCGCGGCCTTCGCTCTGGCGCAGCTTGAACAGATCGGCGATCTGCTGGGCCAGGGCCACAGGCTGGTCGACATGTTCGACACCGATCAGGGTGCCGCCGTTGGCTTCCCAGTCCTGGCGGAAGGCCTTGAGTACACGGTCGCCCCACTCGCCTTTCGGCACCATGGCGGCTGCGCGATGCAGGCCGTCGGCGCGGGCACGGCGCGACACTTCACGGGCTTCGTCCTCGGCAGCCAGGCCGAACTGGAACAGTTGCGCAGGGGCTTGGTCGCCCTCGCTGTAGTTCAGGGCCAGGGTGGTGATGGGCAGTTGCGGGCGGGCACTGAGTTGTTTGACCAGCGGCTTTTCCAGCGGGCCGATCACCAGTTGCACGCCATCAGCCTGGGCTTTTTTGTAGAACTCATCGATGGAGCTGACGCGCGAGCTGTCATAGAACTCGATGACAGGTGGCTTCTGCCCGGCCTGTTGCGCCTGGTAGTGCGCGGCCATGAAGCCTTCGCGCAGGGCCTTGGCTACGCTGGCCAGCGGGCCTTGCTGCGGCAATAGCAGGGCGATTTTATTCAGCGGTTGGCTGGCCAGTTCCTTGAGTTTGGTCAGCGGCGTCGGCAGTTGCACTGCCGCCGGGTGCGCAGGGTTCTGCACGCGCCAGGTATCGATGGCGGCTTGCTGCTGCTCCAGGGTGCCGGCGTTTTTCACGGCCTGGGCCAGGCTGATCCAGCCGTCGAGGACCGGATTGCCGCTGGCCTGCAACTGCTCGCCAGGTACGGCGGCAATCAGGCTCCAGATGGCTTCGTGGTTGCTGGCGGCAGCATCGCCTGTCAGCAACGGAGCCATGGCCACGCGTTCGCGGGCGGCGGCCAGGGTCTGACCGTCGGCTTCATAGGCGCGGGCATGCACGCTGCCAGTGCGGATCTGTTGTTCCGGCGGCAACTCCTTGAGGTTTTGCAAGCTCGGATGGCTCAGCGCGGTCAACGCAGCCTTGGGCTGGTTGCGGCCCATGGCCAGTTCTGCCGTCAAGGTGCTGGCGAAGACCTGGGCGGCCGGCTTGAGGCTGTCCAGCGGCACTTGCGCGAGGATCTGCGCGGAGCGCCCAGGGTTGTTCTGGTGGAAGGCCATGTCCGCCGCGCTCAGGCGCAGCAGTGCAGCTTTTTCTGGAGTCTTGGCCGAAGTCGCCTGTTCGAGCAGTTGCTCGATGGTGGCATCCGGGGTCCGTGGGAGTTCGCCAAGGCTTGACGAGGGCGAGCTTGCGCAAGCCGCCAACAGGGCAGCCAGGCAAAGGGCAGAGAACAGCCGCAGGCAAGCGATCATGTAAGTGTTCCTGATACCGATCAAATTAGCGTGGAATTGTACCCAAGCACTGGCCCGGGCGCGATGTTAGTGGCGTGAAACCGTCTATTTAGATCGTTTAAATGTTGCAGGGCGTCAGTAACCGCCGCAAACAGACCCGATGGACACGACCCCGTTGGCGCATTTTCTTGACGTCTACGCGCTACAATATGGCTTTTGCCAATCTTTGAGGTGTGCGCTTTGACTGCTCCAGGTCCTTTGAATTCCACTGCTGGCTCGCTTTTTGTGGTGGCGACGCCCATTGGCAACCTGGACGACATCAGCGCGCGGGCGCTGAAAGTGTTGCGCGAAGCCAAGTTGATTGCGGCGGAAGACACCCGGCACTCGCTGCGCCTGATGCAGCACTTTGGTATCACCACGCCCCTGGCGGCCTGTCATGAGCATAATGAGCGTGACGAGGGCAGTCGTTTTATTACCCGTCTGCTTGCGGGCGATGACGTGGCGTTGATTTCCGATGCCGGTACGCCATTGATCTCCGACCCCGGTTACCACCTGGTCCGTCAGGCGCGGGCGGCGGGCATCAATGTAGTTCCGGTTCCCGGGGCGTGTGCGTTGATTGCCGCCTTGTCGGCGGCGGGCTTGCCGTCCGACCGCTTTATCTTCGAAGGTTTCCTGCCGGCCAAGGCCGTGGGGCGCCGGGCGCGCCTGGAACTGTTGAAGGAAGAGCCGCGCACCCTGATTTTCTACGAGGCGCCGCACCGTATCCTCGAGTGCCTGCAAGATATGGAGCTGGTCTTCGGTGGCGAACGCCTGGCCTTGCTGGCACGGGAGCTGACCAAGACTTTTGAAACCCTCAAGGGCCTGCCGCTGGAAGAGCTGCGCGCGTTTGTCGAGGGTGACAGCAATCAGCAGCGTGGCGAATGCGTCGTGCTGGTCGCGGGCTGGGCCGCGCCAGAAACTGAAGATGCCGTGGGCAGCGAAGCCATGCGCGTGCTGGACCTGCTGCTCAAGGAAATGCCACTCAAGCGCGCCGCAGCCCTGGCAGCCGAAATCACCGGTGTGCGCAAGAACGTGCTGTATCAGGCCGCGCTCGATAAGCAAAAGAGCGAATAGTTCCAGGGTTTAACGTGCACGGCGTCGGAACGTGATGGCAATGCTGTCTTTTAATACTTGTTCTAAGGCCGCCGTGCCGTTAACCTTCGCGGCGGAGAGTCGATTGGACAGTCGCTGCCCTCTATGAAAATTAGGGGGGGGAGGAAAGTCCGGGCTCCATAGGGCGAAGTGCCAGGTAATGCCTGGGGGGCGTGAGCCTACGGAAAGTGCCACAGAAAATAACCGCCTAAGCACTTCGGTGCCGGTAAGGGTGAAAAGGTGCGGTAAGAGCGCACCGCGCGACTGGCAACAGTTCGTGGCTAGGTAAACCCCACTTGGAGCAAGACCAAATAGGGTTCCAAGGCGTGGCCCGCGCTGGAACCGGGTAGGTTGCTAAAGATGTCCAGTGATGGCCATCGTAGACGAATGACTGTTCAAGACAGAACCCGGCTTATAGATCGACTCTCCACCTTTTTCCTTCTGCACGAGTCTCGGGCAGAAACCAGGTAGTAACGCAAGAATCCCTCCCTGCCAAATCATTGGCAGATGCGTCTTCGTAATACCGAAAAAATCTTACTCTTAATAAATTACTTTAAGTTCAAGCTCTAGCTCTTTGAGCTATTTGCGTTTGTTGAGTCAAAAACATCGCCGAACTCTCGTTTCTCCTCCTTTTACGCTCCTAAATCTCCGTTCTGTAAGGCTTTTCCTTTAATCCGCGCCTTGACGGTGTGGTGGGCGCATTCCTATAGTGTGCGCAAGTGGCGGAAAGTGGCACAAAGTGGGTTTTTTGAACGTAAAACGCTAAAATTTGGAGAAACGCACCTGTGTTTCGCGGAGCTAACGCTATCAGTCTCGATGCAAAAGGCCGTCTCGCCATGCCGAGCCGGTATCGTGACGAGCTCATTTCGCGAAGTTCCGGGCAGTTAATCATCACGATTGATGCCGTTGATCCTTGTTTGTGCGTTTACCCCCTCGATGAGTGGGAGTTGATTGAAACCAAGTTGCGCGCTCTGCCTTCGTTGCGTGAAGAAAACCGCCGTTTGCAACGCCTGCTGATTGGTAATGCCGTCGACCTCGAACTCGATGGCAGTGGTCGTTTCCTGGTTCCACCGCGTCTGCGCGAATACGCCAAGCTTGATAAGCGCGCGATGCTGGTAGGCCAACTGAACAAGTTCCAATTGTGGGACGAAGATGCCTGGGATGCTGTGTCTGCAGCTGACCTGGCTGCTATTCAACAACCGGGCGCCATGCCTGATGAACTGCGTGATTTGATCCTGTGACTATTGATAGCGGCTTTAACCACATCACCGTGCTGCTTGACGAAGCCGTCGAGGCTCTCGCCGTGCGCCCTGATGGCTGCTATCTGGATGGCACGTTCGGGCGCGGCGGGCATAGCCGTTTGATCCTCAGCCAGCTCGGCCCGGAGGGCAAACTCCTCGGATTCGACAAGGATCCCCAGGCGATTGCCACCGGGCAAGCGCTAGCGGCCGAAGACGGCCGCTTTGTCGTTGTGCAGCGCAGCTTTGCCGAGCTGGGCGCGGAAGTCGCCGAGCGGGGCATGGCGGGCAAGGTGGCCGGGGTTTTGCTGGACCTGGGCGTGTCGTCGCCGCAGTTGGACGACCCTGAGCGCGGTTTCAGTTTCATGAATGATGGTCCGCTGGACATGCGCATGGACCCGAGCCGTGGCATCAGCGCCGCGCAGTTCATCGCCACCGCGCCCCACGAAGAAATCACCCGCGTATTCAAGGAATACGGCGAAGAGCGTTTCGCCGGCCGCATGGCCCGTGCCGTGGTCGAGCGCCGGGAAATCCAGCCGTTCGAACGTACCGCCGACCTGGCCGAAGTACTGAAAGTCGCCAACCCGGCATGGGAAAAGGGCAAGAACCCGGCGACCCGTGCATTCCAGGGCCTGCGCATTCACGTTAACAACGAACTGGGCGACCTGGAGGCTGGCCTTGAGGCTGCCCTGGAGTCCCTGGAAGTGGGCGGTCGCCTGGTGGTGATCAGCTTCCACTCCCTGGAAGATCGCATCGTCAAATTGTTCATGCGTCGCCTGGTCAAGGGCGAAACCGACAACCTGCCGCGCAACCTGCCGGTGCGTTTCGAAGCCTTTGTGCCGAAAATCAAAATCCATGGCAAAGCGCAGTTCGCTTCCGAAGCCGAACTCAAGGCCAACCCACGTGCTCGCAGCGCCGTCATGCGTGTTGCGGAGAAGTTGCGGTGAGCAAGCTTTTCGCCAAGCCCCTGCCGGGCGGCAGCTTCTTTATGATGCTGCTGTACGTCGGCGTACTGGTGTCTGCAATTGCGGTGTCCTACAGCGCCCACTGGAACCGTCAACTGCTCAATAGCCTGTACGGCGAATTGAGTGTGCGCGACAAGGCCCAGGCGGAGTGGGGCCGGCTGATTCTTGAACAAAGCACCTGGACGGCCCATAGCCGCATCGAAGTGCTGGCCTCCGAACAGCTGAAGATGCACATTCCTGGCGCGGCGGAAGTCCGCATGGTGGCGCCATGATGAAACTCGAAGGCGCACTCTACCCGTGGCGCTTCCGCGTCGTGCTGGGCTTGCTCGCGTTGATGGTGGGCGCGATTGCCTGGCGCATCGTCGACCTGCAAGTGGTGGATCGCGACTTCCTGATCGGCCAGGGCGATGCCCGCAGCCTGCGTCATATCCCGATTCCTGCGCACCGCGGGCTGATCACCGACCGTAACGGTGAACCCCTGGCTGTCAGTACCCCGGTGACCACGCTGTGGGCCAACGCCAAGGAACTGCAAGCGGTCAAGGACAAATGGACCGAGCTGGCCCACGCCCTCGGTCAGGATCCCAAGGCCCTTAAAGAGCGTCTTGAAGCCCAGGCCAACAAAGAATTCATCTATCTGGTTCGCGGCCTGACCCCGGAACAGGGCCAAGGCGTGCTCGACCTGAAAATCCCCGGTGTCTACGGCATCGAGGAATTCCGGCGTTTCTACCCGGCCGGCGAGACCACTGCCCACATGGTCGGCTTCACCGACATTGATGACCATGGCCGCGAAGGGGTGGAACTGGCCTACGACGAGTGGCTGGCCGGGGTTCCCGGCAAGCGGCAGGTCATCAAGGATCGGCGCGGCAGACTGATCAAGGATGTCCAAGTCACCAAAAACGCCAAGGCCGGTAAGCCCTTGGCGTTGTCGATTGACTTGCGCCTGCAGTACCTGGCCAACCGCGAGCTGCGCAACGCGATCATCGAGAACGGCGCAAAAGCCGGCAGCCTGGTGATCATGGACGTGAAGACCGGCGAGATCCTCGCCATGGTCAACCAGCCGACCTACAACCCGAACAACCGTCGCAACCTGCAACCGGCGATGATGCGCAACCGCGCGATGATCGACGTGTTCGAGCCGGGTTCGACCATGAAAGCCATCTCCATGAGTGCGGCCCTGGAATCCGGGCGCTGGAAGCCGACCGACAAAGTCGAGGTCTATCCGGGCACCCTGCAACTGGGCAAGTACACCATTCGCGACGTGTCCCGCAGCGAAGGCCCGGTGCTGGACCTGACCGGCATCCTGATCAACTCCAGTAACGTCGGCATGAGTAAAGTCGCCTTCGATATCGGCGGCGAAAACATCTACCACCTGGCGCAGAGGATCGGCCTGGGCCAGCCTACCGGCCTGGACTTCCCGGGCGAGCGCGTCGGCAACCTGCCCAACTACCGTGAGTGGCGCAAGGCCGAGACCGCGACCCTGTCCTATGGCTATGGCCTGTCGGTGACCGCGATCCAACTGGCCCACGCCTTTTCCGTGCTGGCCAACAATGGCCGCATGACGCCGTTGAGCCTGATCCACCTGGACGAAGCGCCGAAATCCGAACAGGTCATCCCGGAAAACGTCGCCAAGACCATGCAGACCATGCTGCAACAAGTGATCGAGGCGCCACGCGGCGTGTTCCGTGCCCAGGTCCCGGCCTATCACGTGGCCGGCAAGTCCGGTACCGCACGGAAGACGTCGGTGGGCACCAAAGGCTATGCCGAAAACTCCTACCGCTCGCTGTTCGCTGGCTTCGGCCCGATGAGCGATCCGCGTTACGCCATCGTCGTGGTCATTGATGAACCGAGCAAGGCCGGCTACTTCGGTGGCCTGGTCTCGGCACCCGTATTCAGCAAAGTCATGTCCGGCACCCTGCGTTTGATGAACATCACGCCGGACAACCTGCCGCCGACCCAACAAGCCAACGCCGGACCACCGGCCGCTGCTGTAAAAGCCAATGGAGGGCGCGGCTGATGTCTCTTAGCCTGAACAAGATTTTCGCCCACGCTGGCCGCGATCTGTTGATTCGCGAACTGAGTCTGGACAGCCGTAACGTACGTGCTGGCGACCTGTTCCTGGCTGTGCCAGGCGGCAAGTTCGACGGTCGTGCCCATATCGCCGACGCCCTGCAGCGCGGCGCGGCGGCGGTGGCCTACGAAGTCGAAGGTGCCACTGTATTACCGATTACCGATGTGCCTTTGATTCCGGTCAAGGGCCTGGCGGCGCAGTTGTCGGATATCGCCGGGCGTTTTTATGGCGACCCGAGCCGCCAGCTCAACCTGATTGGCGTCACCGGCACCAACGGCAAGACCAGTGTCACCCAGCTGGTGGCCCAGGCGCTGGACCTGCTGGGCCAGCACTGCGGCATCGTTGGCACCCTGGGCACTGGTTTTTATGGGGCGCTGCAAAGCGGCCTGCATACCACGCCGAACCCGATTGCCGTGCAGGCGACCCTGGCCGACTTGAAAAAGGCCGGGGCCAAGGCCGTGGCCATGGAAGTGTCGTCCCATGGCCTGGACCAGGGCCGGGTCACCGCCCTGGCATTCGACGTGGCAGTGATGACCAACCTGTCCCGCGACCACCTGGACTACCACGGCAGCATGGAGGCGTACGCCGCTGCCAAGGCCAAGCTGTTCGGCTGGACCGATCTGAAGTGCCGCGTCGTGAACCTCGATGATGCATTCGGGCGCCAACTGGCCGCAGAAAAAAGCGAAGCGCGCCTGATCAGCTACAGCCTGGAAGACTCCAGCGCCTACCTGTATTGCCGCGAAGCCCAGTTCAATGACGAAGGTGTACTCGCGACGCTGGTCACGCCCCAGGGCGAGCACCACTTGCGCAGTGCCTTGCTCGGTCGCTTTAACCTGAGCAACGTCCTTGCGGCCATCGGCGCCTTGCTGGGCCTGGATTACGCCCTGGACGAAATCCTGCGTGTATTGCCCAAGCTTGAAGGCCCGGCCGGGCGTATGCAGCGCCTGGGTGGCGGGACGCAGCCGCTGGTGGTGGTCGATTATGCCCACACCCCGGATGCCCTGGAAAAGGTTCTCGAAGCCCTGCGCCCTCACGCCAAGGGCAAGTTGCTGTGCCTGTTCGGCTGCGGCGGCGACCGCGATCGCGGCAAACGCCCGCTGATGGCCGAGATCGTCGAGCGCCTGGCCGATGGTGTACTGGTGACTGACGACAACCCGCGCAGCGAAGCGCCAAGGCAGATTTTCGATGATATCCGCGCGGGCTTCCAGGACGCCTCTCGGGTGAGCTTCGTCGCCGGTCGCGGCGCAGCCATTGCCCAATTGATCGCCAGCGCCAGCGCTGACGATGTGGTGGTCCTGGCCGGTAAAGGCCATGAGGACTACCAGGAAATCAACGGCGAACGCCATGCCTTCTCCGATCTGGTCGAGGCCGATCGCGCCTTGACCGCGTGGGAGGTGGCCCATGCTTAAGGCCATGCAGTTCAGCGAACTGACCCAGGCCTTGTCGGCCCGTGTGTTGTCGAGCGATTGCAGCTTCGACGGCGTCAGTATCGACAGTCGCAACATCAAGCCGGGGCAACTGTTTGTCGCCCTGGCCGGCCCGCGCTTCGACGGGCATGACTATTTGAATGAGGTGGCCGCCAAAGGCGCGGTCGGTGCCTTGGTGCAGCGTGAAGTCACTGACTCGACACTGCCGCAGCTGCTGGTGGCCGACACCCGTCTGGCCCTGGGTCAATTGGGCGCGCTGAACCGCGCGGCGTTCACCAATCCGGTGGCGGCGATCACCGGCTCCAGTGGCAAAACCACGGTCAAGGAACTGCTTGCCGGTATCCTGCGCACGCGCGGGCCGGTGCTGGCGACCCGTGGCAACCTGAACAACGACTTCGGCGCACCGCTGACCCTGCTTGAACTGGCGCCGGAACACACCGCCGCCGTGATCGAGCTGGGCGCGTCGCGCATTGGCGAAATTGCCTACACCGTGGCCATGACCCGGCCGCACGTCGCCATTATCAATAACGCGGGCACTGCCCACGTTGGCGAGTTTGGTGGCCCCGAGAAGATCGTCCAGGCCAAGGGTGAAATCCTTGAGGGGCTGGACGCTTCCGGTACCGCAGTCCTGAACCTCGATGACAAGGCCTTCGAAACCTGGCGTGTACGTGCCGCCGGGCGCAAGGTCTTGAGCTTCGCCGTGCACAACGCCGCGGCGGACTTCCATGCCTCGAACATCACGCTCGATGCCCGTGGCTGCCCGGCTTTCACCCTGCACAGTCCGCAAGGTGATGAGCACGTGCAACTGAACCTGCTGGGCAACCACAACGTTGCCAACGCCCTGGCCGCCGCCGCCGCTGCCTACGCCCTGGGCGTGTCGCTGTTCGGCATTGCCACCGGCCTGGGCGCAGTGCAACCGGTCAAGGGTCGCACCGTGGCGCAACTGGCGAGCAACGGTATGCGCGTGATTGATGACACTTACAACGCCAACCAGTCCTCGATCTGCGCGGCCATTGACCTGCTCAAAGGCTTTGACGGTCGCAAGGTGCTGGTGCTGGGTGATATCGCCGAACTGGGCGACTGGGCCGAACAGTCCCACCGCGAAGTGGGTGCCTACGCCAGTGGCAAAGTCGACGCCTTCTATGCCGTCGGCCCGAACATGGCCCACGCCGTCGCCTCGTTTGGTTTGGGCGCGCGGCACTTCGCGAGCCAGGCCGAGTTGATCCAGGCGCTGGGCGTAGCCGAACAAGACAAACACACAACCATTTTGATCAAGGGATCGCGCAGCGCGGTGATGGAAAACGTCGTCGCGGCCTTGTGTGGCTCAAGTACGGAGAAACATTAATGCTGCTGCTGCTGGCTGAGTATCTGCAACAGTTCCACAAAGGCTTCGCGGTCTTTCAGTACCTGACCCTGCGCGGGATCCTGGGTGTGCTGACCGCGCTGTGTTTGTCGCTGTTTCTGGGGCCATGGATGATCCGTACTCTGCAAAACCTGCAGATCGGCCAGTCCGTGCGCAATGACGGCCCGCAGTCGCACTTGTCCAAGTCCGGCACACCGACCATGGGCGGCGCGTTGATCCTGTCGTCCATCGGCATCAGCACCTTGCTCTGGGCCGACCTGGCCAACCGCTATGTCTGGGTGGTGTTGCTGGTGACCCTGCTGTTCGGCGCCATTGGCTGGGTCGATGACTACCGTAAGGTGATCGAGAAGAATTCCAAGGGGCTGCCAAGCCGCTGGAAGTACTTCTGGCAATCAGTGTTCGGCCTGGGCGCGGCGATCTTCCTTTATATGACTGCGCCGAGCGCGGTGGAAACCACGCTGATTTTCCCGATGCTCAAGGATGCCAGCATCCCGTTGGGCATTGGCTTCGTGGTGTTGACCTATTTCGTGATCGTCGGCTCCAGCAACGCGGTCAACCTGACCGATGGCCTCGACGGCCTGGCGATCATGCCGACGGTGATGGTGGGCGGCGCCCTGGGCATCTTCTGCTATCTGTCGGGTAACGTGAAATTCGCTGAATACCTGCTGATCCCGTATGTACCGGGCGCGGGTGAATTGATTGTGTTCTGCGGTGCGCTGATCGGTGCCGGACTGGGCTTCCTGTGGTTCAACACCTATCCGGCCCAAGTGTTCATGGGCGACGTCGGCGCCCTGGCGCTGGGCGCGGCCCTGGGCACCATTGCCGTGATCGTGCGCCAGGAAATCGTCCTGTTCATCATGGGCGGCGTGTTCGTGATGGAGACCCTGTCGGTGGTGATCCAGGTTGCATCTTTCAAGTTGACCGGTCGCCGCGTGTTTCGCATGGCGCCGATTCATCACCACTTTGAACTCAAGGGCTGGCCGGAGCCACGGGTGATTGTCCGTTTCTGGATCATCACCGTGATTCTTGTGCTGGTTGGCCTTGCCACCCTGAAACTGAGGTAGAAACGAGTGTCCCTGATCGCTTCAGACCACTTCCGCATCGTTGTCGGCCTCGGCAAGAGCGGCATGTCCCTGGTTCGCTTCCTGGCGAACCGGGGCACGTCGTTTGCCGTGGCCGATACGCGGGAAAATCCACCGGAGCTGGTCACGCTGCGCCGTGACTACCCGCACGTGGAAGTGCGTTGTGGCGAGTTGGATGTCGAGTTTCTGTGCCGTGCCGACGAGCTCTATGTGAGCCCTGGCCTGGCCCTGGCGACTCCGGCCCTGCAAGCGGCGGCGGCGCGTGGCGTGAAGTTGTCCGGCGATATCGAGCTGTTTGCGCGTAACGCCAAGGCGCCCATCGTTGCGATCAGCGGTTCCAACGCCAAGAGCACCGTCACCACCCTGGTCGGCGAAATGGCGGCTGCGGCCGGCAAGCGCGTGGCCGTGGGCGGTAACCTCGGTACGCCGGCGCTGGATTTGCTCAGCGACGATATCGAGCTGTATGTCATGGAGCTGTCGAGCTTCCAGCTGGAGACCACCGATCAACTCGGCGCTGAAGTGGCCACTGTGTTGAACGTCAGCGAAGACCATATGGACCGCTACAGCGGCCTGCCGGCTTATCACCTGGCCAAGCACCGGATCTTCCGTGGTGCGCGGCAAGTGGTGGTCAATCGGCAGGATGCCCTGAGCCGTCCGCTGATGGGTGAGGGCCTGCCATGCTGGACCTTCGGCCTGAGCAAACCCGATTTCAAGGCCTTTGGTATCCGTGAAGAGAATGGCGAGAAATACCTGGCCTTCGAATTCCAGAACCTGATGCCGGTTCGTGAACTGAAAATCCGTGGCGCCCACAACCAGTCCAATGCCCTGGCGGCCCTGGCGTTGGGGCATGCGGTCGGCTTGCCGTTCGACGCGATGCTGTCGAGCCTGCGCACCTTTGCCGGCCTGGAGCACCGCTGCCAGTGGGTGCGCGACCTGGATGGCGTGAGCTACTACAACGATTCCAAGGCCACCAATGTCGGCGCCGCGCTGGCCGCCATCGAAGGCCTGGGAGCCGATATCGACGGCAAACTCCTGCTGATCGCCGGTGGCGATGGCAAGGGTGCCGACTTCAAGGACCTCAAGGGCCCGGTGGCTGCTCATTGCCGTGCCGTGGTGCTGATGGGCCGTGACAGCGACTTGATCGCCGCCGCCCTGGGCGACGCGGTGCCGCAAGTGCGCGCCACCTCCCTGGACGATGCCATCGCCCAATGCCGCGCCCTGGCCCAGCCCGGCGATGCCGTGCTGCTGTCGCCGGCGTGCGCCAGTTTTGACATGTTCAAGAACTACGAAGAGCGCGGCCAGTTGTTCGCCCGTGCCGTGGAGGGCTTGGCATGAGTCTGGACCTGAAGAACATTATCAAGCCGTACCCGTCGCCGATCATTACCGGGCGCGGGATCGACCTCGACTTCCCGATGCTCGCCGGTTGCCTGGCGCTGCTGGGCCTGGGCCTGGTAATGATCACCTCGGCCTCCTCGGAAGTGGCCGCCGTACAGTCGGGTAACACCCTGTACCACATGATCCGCCACCTGATTTACCTGGTGATCGGCCTCGGTGCGTGCATCGTCACCATGATGATTCCTATCGCCACCTGGCAGCGCCTGGGTTGGCTGATGCTGCTCGGTGCCTTCGGCCTGCTGGTGATGGTAATCGTCCCCGGCATCGGCCGTGAGGTGAACGGTTCGATGCGCTGGATTGGCTTCGGTGCCTTCAACGTGCAGCCTTCGGAAATCGCCAAGGTGTTCGTGGTGATTTACCTCGCGGGCTACCTGGTGCGTCGTCAGAAAGAAGTGCGGGAAAGCTGGATGGGCTTCTTCAAGCCATTCATCGTGTTGCTGCCCATGGCCGGTCTGTTGCTGATGGAGCCGGACTTCGGCGCCACCGTGGTGATGATGGGCGCCGCCGCCGCGATGCTGTTCCTCGGCGGGGTGGGCTTGTTCCGCTTTGCCCTGATGGTCGGGCTCGCCGTGGCGGCCGTGACGATCCTAGTGCAGGCGCAACCCTATCGGATGGCGCGCCTGATCACCTTTACCGACCCCTGGTCCGACCAGTTCGGCTCCGGCTACCAGCTGACCCAGGCGCTGATCGCCTTCGGTCGCGGCGAGTGGCTGGGCGTGGGCCTGGGCAACAGCGTGCAGAAGCAGTTCTACCTGCCGGAAGCCCATACCGACTTCGTGTTCTCGGTACTCGCCGAAGAGCTGGGCGTGGTCGGCTCCCTGGCCACCGTCGGGCTGTTCGTGTTCGTCTGCGTGCGGGCTATGTACATCGGCTTGTGGGCCGAGAAAGCCAAACAATTCTTTGCCGCCTATGTGGCTTACGGCCTGGCCTTCCTGTGGATCGGCCAGTTCCTGATCAACATCGGTGTGAACGTCGGCCTGCTGCCGACCAAGGGCCTGACCCTGCCGTTCCTCAGTTACGGCGGCAGCTCGTTGGTGATCTGCTGTGCCTGTCTCGGCTTGTTGCTGCGTATCGAGTGGGAGAGTCGAACCCATTTGGGCAGCGAAGAGATGGAATTCAGCGAGAGCGATTTTGCCGAGGAGCCGACCCATGGGCGCTAACGTGCTGATCATGGCGGGCGGCACCGGCGGCCACGTGTTCCCGGCGCTGGCCTGTGCCCGTGAGTTCCAGGCCCGCGGCTACACCGTGCATTGGCTGGGTACGCCCCGTGGCATCGAAAATGAACTGGTTCCGGCTGCCGGCTTGCCCCTGCACCTGATCAACGTCAGCGGCCTGCGCGGCAAAAGCAAATTGTCCCTGCTCAAGGCGCCGTTCGTGTTGCTCAAGGCGGTGTGGCAGGCGCGCAAGGTTATCCGTGAGTTGAAGCCGGTGTGTGTACTGGGCTTTGGTGGCTATGTCACCGGTCCTGGCGGTGTGGCCGCGCGATTGGCCGGTGTGCCGGTGATCGTCCACGAGCAAAACGCTGTGGCCGGTACTGCCAACCGCCTGTTGGCGCCATTGGCGGCGCGGGTCTGCGAGGCATTCCCGAATACGTTTGCAGCCATGGACAAGCGCCGCACCACCGGTAACCCGGTGCGTACCGAACTGTTTATGGACATTGCCCGCCAGGCCCTGACCGGGCGCAAGGCGCACCTGCTGATCCTCGGCGGAAGCCTGGGCGCCGAACCGCTGAACAAGCTGCTGCCGGAGGCGCTGGCGCAACTGCCTGTGGAACTGCGTCCCGAGATTTTCCATCAGGCAGGCAAGAACCACGATGAAGTGACTGCCGCCCGCTATCGCGAGGCCGGTGTCGAGGCGACTGTAGAGCCTTTTATCAAAGACATGGCCCATGCCTATGGCTGGGCCGACCTGGTGGTCTGTCGCGCAGGTGCGTTGACCGTCAGTGAACTGGCTGCTGCCGGTCTGCCGTCCTTGCTGGTGCCTTTGCCCCATGCGATCGACGATCACCAGACCCGCAACGCCGAATATTTGGCCGGGGAGGGCGCTGCCTTCCTGCTGCCGCAAAGAACGACTGGCGCCGCCGATCTGGCCGCATGCCTGACTGAGGTTTTGATGCAACCCGAACGACTGAACAGCATGGCGAGCACCGCAAGCCGCCTGGCCAAACCCGACGCCACCCGTAGCGTGGTCGATATCTGCCTGGAGGTGGCCCATGGTTGAGAATCAAAAAGCCATGCCGCAACCGGAAATGCGCCGCATCCGTCGCATCCACTTCGTCGGTATCGGCGGCGTGGGCATGTGCGGGATCGCCGAGGTGTTGCTGAACCTGGGTTACCAGGTCTCCGGCTCCGACCTCAAGACCTCGCCGGTCACCGAGCGCCTGGAATCGTTTGGCGCGCAGATCTTTATCGGCCACCGTGCCGAGAACGCCGCGCAGGCCGATGTACTGGTGGTCTCCAGTGCCGTGAACACCTCCAACCCGGAAGTGGCCACCGCCCTTGAGCGCCGTATTCCCGTGGTGCCCCGCGCCGAGATGCTGGCCGAGCTGATGCGTTACCGCCATGGCATCGCCGTCGCCGGTACCCACGGCAAGACCACCACCACCAGCCTGATCGCCTCGGTATTTGCCGCCGGCGGCCTGGACCCGACCTTCGTGATCGGTGGCCGGCTGAATGCAGCAGGTACCAATGCACAACTGGGTACCAGCCGTTATCTGATTGCCGAAGCCGATGAAAGCGATGCCAGCTTCCTGCACCTGCAGCCGCTGGTGGCCGTGGTCACCAACATCGACGCCGACCATATGGCGACCTACGACGGCGACTTCAACAAGTTGAAGAAAACCTTCGTCGAGTTCCTGCATAACCTGCCGTTCTACGGTTTGGCTGTGGTGTGCCTGGACGATCCGGTGGTGCGTGAAATCCTGCCGCTGGTCAAGCGTCCGACCGTGACCTATGGCTTCAGCGAAGACGCCGACGTGCGCGCGATCAATGTACGTCAGCAGGGCATGCAGACCTTCTTTACCGTGTTGCGCCCGGATCGCGAGCCGCTGGACGTCTCGGTGAACATGCCGGGCAACCACAATGTGCTCAATTCCCTGGCGACCATCTGCATCGCCACCGATGAGGGCGTCAGCGATGAAGCCATCGTCGAAGGCCTGTCGGGTTTTGCCGGTGTGGGCCGGCGCTTCCAGGTCTACGGCCACCTGCCGGTAGACGGCGGCGACGTGATGCTGGTGGATGACTACGGTCACCACCCGACCGAAGTCGCGGCCGTGATCAAGGCCGTGCGTGGTGGCTGGCCGGAGCGTCGCCTGGTGATGGTCTACCAGCCGCACCGCTACAGCCGCACCCGTGACCTGTACGACGATTTCGTAAATGTATTGGCCGATGCCAACGTGCTGCTGTTGATGGAAGTCTACCCGGCCGGTGAAGAACCGATCCCCGGCGCCGACAGCCGCAAGCTGTGCAACAGCATCCGTCAGCGCGGGCAACTGGACCCGATCTATATCGAGCGTGGTGTGGACCTGGCGCCGATCGTCAAGCCGCTGCTGCGTGCCGGCGACATCCTGCTGTGCCAGGGTGCCGGTGATATCGGCGGCCTTGCCCCTAAATTGCTCGCGAGCCCGCTGTTTGCTGCCGCGCCTGCCCAGGGGAAGTCGAAATGACCACCAACTACGGCTCCCTGTTCTCCACCATCGCGCCTGCCGACTTCGGCCGCGTGGCGGTACTGTTCGGCGGCAAGAGCGCTGAGCGCGAAGTGTCGCTCAAGTCCGGCAATGCTGTGCTCCAAGCGCTGCAAAGTGCCGGTGTGAACGCCTTTGGTATCGACGTGGGCGATGACTTCCTCGCTCGCCTGCAGGCCGAGAAGATCGACCGCGCCTTCATCATTCTTCACGGCCGTGGCGGTGAAGACGGCAGCATGCAGGGCCTGCTGGAGTGCGCCGGGATCCCTTACACCGGCAGCGGCATCCTTGCCTCGGCGCTGGCCATGGACAAGTTGCGCACCAAGCAGGTGTGGCACAGCCTGGGCATTCCGACGCCGCGTCACAGCGTTTTGTGCAGCGAAGACGATTGTATTTCTGCGGCCAAGGAACTGGGCCTGCCTTTGATCGTCAAACCAGCCCATGAAGGCTCCAGTATCGGCATGGCTAAAGTGAACTCGGCCGCCGAATTGATCGACGCATGGAAAGCGGCAAGTACCTACGATTCGCAAGTGTTGGTGGAACAGTGGATCTCCGGTCCCGAATTCACCATCGCGACCCTCCGTGACCAGGTATTGCCGCCTATCGCGCTGGGCACCCCCCATACCTTTTACGACTACGACGCCAAGTACCTGGCCTCCGATACCCAGTACCGGATCCCATGCGGCCTCGATGCAACCAAAGAGCAGGAATTGATGGACCTCACGGCGAAAGCCTGTGAGGCGTTGGGTATCGCCGGTTGGGCGCGGGCAGACGTGATGCAGGATGACCAGGGGAACTTCTGGTTCCTTGAAGTCAACACCGCACCGGGCATGACCGACCACAGCCTGGTCCCCATGGCTGCACGCGCAGCCGGCCTGGACTTCCAGCAGTTGGTGCTGGCGATCCTGGCCGCCAGTTATGTGGCCGGTAATGTGGCCGGTAATGAAGAGGCACGAGGTTAAGACCATGCAAGGCGCATCGCTTCGCCATCAGCCACCCGCTCCCGGCCGCAAGCCGGTGCCGCGTGGTGCCAGTCGAATGGTGGCTAAAGAGCCGATGTCGGCGCGCCTGCCGAAAGCCAACTTTGGTTTTCTCAAGGCCCTGTTCTGGCCGGTGCTGTTGGTGGCGTTGGGCTTTGGCACCTATGAAGGTGCGCAGCGCCTGTTGCCGTATGCCGACCGCCCGATCACCAAGATCAGCGTGCAGGGCGACTTGAGCTACATCAGCCAGCAAGCGGTGCAGCAGCGGATCGCGCCTTTTGTCGCGGCGAGCTTCTTCACCATCGACTTGGCAGGCATGCGTGCCGAACTGGAGCAGATGCCGTGGATTGCCCACGCCGAAGTACGGCGCGTGTGGCCGGATCAAGTGACGATCCGCCTGGAAGAACAACTGCCCGTGGCCCGTTGGGGTGACGAAGCGCTGTTGAACAACCAGGGCCAGGCATTCAACCCGCGTGAGCTGGCCAACTACGAGCATTTGCCGCAGTTGTTCGGGCCGCAACGGGCGCAACAACAAGTGATGCAGCAGTACCAGGCGTTGAGCCAGATGCTGCGGCCACTGGGCTTCTCCATTGCGCGCCTGGAATTGCGCGAGCGGGGCAGCTGGTTCCTGACCACCGGGGCAGGCAGTTCCGGCCCGGGCATCGAGTTGTTGCTGGGACGCGACCACTTGGTGGAGAAGATGCGCCGCTTTATCGCCATCTACGACAAAACCCTGAAAGAACAGATTACGAACATTGCGAGCATCGACCTGCGTTACGCCAACGGCCTGGCCGTTAGCTGGCGCGAACCGGCTGCGCCCACGGCAGCGCAACCCGCTGTCGCGAAGAATTAAGAAGAGGCAGGACCCATGGCAAACGTGCAAAGCGGCAAAATGATCGTCGGTCTCGATATCGGCACCTCCAAGGTGGTGGCGCTGGTAGGCGAGGTCGCGGACGACGGCACGCTGGAAATCGTCGGAATCGGCACGCATCCGTCCCGGGGCCTGAAGAAGGGCGTGGTGGTCAATATCGAGTCCACCGTGCAGTCGATCCAGCGCGCTATCGAAGAAGCGCAACTGATGGCGGGCTGCCGGATTCACTCGGCGTTCGTCGGCGTGGCGGGCAATCACATCCGCAGCCTGAACTCCCACGGCATCGTGGCGATCCGCGACCGTGAAGTCAGCTCGGCCGACCTTGAGCGCGTCCTCGACGCTGCCCAGGCCGTGGCGATCCCGGCTGACCAGCGTGTGCTGCACACCCTGCCGCAGGACTACGTGATTGATAACCAGGAAGGCGTACGTGAGCCCCTGGGCATGTCGGGCGTCCGCCTGGAAGCCAAGGTCCACGTGGTGACCTGCGCCGTGAATGCCGCACAGAACATTGAAAAATGCGTGCGTCGTTGCGGCCTGGAAATCGACGACATCATTCTTGAGCAGTTGGCCTCGGCCTACTCGGTCCTGACCGACGACGAAAAAGAACTGGGCGTGTGCCTGGTGGACATCGGCGGCGGCACCACCGATATCGCGATCTTTACCGAAGGTGCGATCCGTCACACCGCGGTGATCCCGATTGCCGGCGACCAGGTGACCAACGACATCGCCATGGCCCTGCGGACACCGACCCAGTACGCCGAAGAAATCAAGATCCGTTACGCCTGCGCCCTGGCCAAGCTGGCCGGTGCCGGCGAGACCATCAAGGTGCCGAGCGTGGGCGACCGTCCACCGCGTGAACTGTCGCGCCAGGCCCTGGCCGAAGTGGTCGAGCCGCGCTACGACGAACTGTTCACCCTGATCCAGGCTGAACTGCGTCGCAGCGGCTACGAAGATTTGATCCCGGCCGGCATCGTGCTGACCGGTGGCACCTCGAAGATGGAAGGCGCGGTCGAACTGGCCGAGGAAATCTTCCACATGCCGGTCCGCCTGGGCGTGCCCCATGGCGTCAAGGGCCTGGGCGACGTGGTGCGCAACCCGATTTATTCCACCGGTGTGGGCTTGCTGTTGTACGGCCTGCAAAAGCAGACCGACGGCATTTCCCTGTCGGGCATTGGCAGCCGCGAAAGCTATAGCAGTGACGAGCCCAAAGCGCCGTTGCTGGAGCGCCTGCAGGCTTGGGTGAAAGGCAATTTCTAAAGATTTACCGCAACACCGTTTCAAAGTAGTAGGCGAAAAAACTAGAGAAATGAAAGGAGAGGGAAAATGTTCGAACTCGTAGACAACATCCCCGCAAGCCCGGTTATTAAAGTAATCGGTGTCGGCGGTGGCGGCGGCAACGCTGTCAATCATATGGTCAAGAGCAACATTGAAGGCGTTGAATTCATCTGCGCCAACACTGATGCCCAGGCGCTGAAGAGCATCGGCGCGCGGACCATCCTGCAATTGGGCACAGCCGTGACCAAGGGCCTGGGCGCTGGCGCCAATCCGGAAGTCGGCCGTCAAGCCGCCCTGGAAGACCGCGAGCGTATTGCCGAAGTGCTGCAAGGCACCAACATGGTGTTCATCACCACTGGCATGGGCGGCGGTACCGGTACCGGTGCGGCGCCAATCATTGCTGAAGTAGCCAAGGAAATGGGGATCCTGACGGTCGCTGTCGTGACCCGTCCGTTCCCGTTCGAAGGCCGCAAGCGCATGCAGATCGCTGACGAAGGTATCCGTCTGCTGTCTGAAAGCGTTGACTCGTTGATCACCATCCCCAACGAGAAACTGCTGACCATCCTCGGTAAAGACGCCAGCCTGCTGTCGGCTTTCGCCAAGGCCGATGACGTACTGGCCGGTGCCGTTCGCGGTATCTCCGACATCATCAAGCGTCCGGGCATGATCAACGTCGACTTTGCCGACGTACGCACGGTCATGAGCGAAATGGGCATGGCGATGATGGGCACTGGCTGCGCCAGCGGTCCTAACCGTGCACGTGAAGCGACCGAAGCGGCCATCCGCAACCCGTTGCTCGAAGACGTGAACCTGCAAGGTGCACGCGGCATCCTGGTGAACATCACCGCCGGTCCTGACCTGTCCCTGGGTGAGTACTCCGACGTGGGTAGCATCATCGAAGCCTTCGCTTCCGAGCACGCGATGGTCAAGGTCGGTACCGTTATCGATCCAGACATGCGCGACGAGCTGCATGTGACCGTGGTTGCCACGGGGCTGGGCGCTAAAATCGAGAAACCGGTGAAGGTTATCGACAATACCGTGCACACCAGCCAGGCCTCGGCCGCCGCTCCAGCACCTGCTCGTCAGGAACTGCCGTCGGTGAACTACCGTGATCTGGATCGTCCGACCGTGATGCGCAACCAGGCCCAGGCCGGTGCTGCGGCGTCCCGTAGCCCGAATCCGCAAGATGATCTGGACTATCTGGACATCCCGGCTTTCCTGCGTCGTCAGGCCGATTAATGGAATGTATCAGGGCTATGAAGGTGATTGGTGTTCAGCAAAGGTCTGGTCTGCTATTATCGCCAGCCTTTGTTGATACCAGTTCGCAATTTGCGCTGAAGCGGTCCAAGCCATGATTAAACAACGCACCCTGAAGAATATTATCCGTGCCACAGGTGTAGGTCTGCACTCCGGGGAGAAGGTATACCTGACTCTCAAGCCCGCACCTGTCGACACCGGCATCGTGTTTGTTCGTGCCGACCTGGACCCTGTGGTGCAGATTCCTGCTCGCGCGGAAAACGTTGGCGAAACCACCATGTCGACCACATTGGTCAACGGTGACGTCAAAGTGGACACGGTGGAGCACTTGCTCTCGGCCATGGCTGGCCTGGGCATCGATAACGCCTACGTCGAGCTCTCCGCGTCTGAAGTCCCGATCATGGATGGTAGCGCTGGACCTTTCGTATTCCTGATTCAATCTGCCGGCCTGGAAGAACAGGACGCAGCCAAGAAGTTCATTCGCATTCTGCGGGAAGTGACAGTAGAAGACGGCGACAAGCGCGCCACCTTCGTCCCGTTCGAAGGCTTTAAAGTGAGCTTTGAGATCGATTTCGATCACCCGGTATTCCGTGACCGCACCCAAAGTGCAAGCGTGGATTTTTCCAGCACTTCGTTCGTAAAAGAAGTCAGCCGCGCCCGTACCTTTGGTTTCATGAGTGACATCGAGTACCTGCGCAAGCACAACCTCGCACTCGGCGGCAGCGTTGAAAACGCCATCGTGGTCGACGCGGATGGTGTACTGAACGAAGACGGCCTTCGCTATGAAGACGAATTCGTGAAGCACAAGATCCTCGATGCAATTGGTGACCTCTACCTGCTGGGCAATAGCCTGATAGGCGAGTTCAAAGGCTTCAAGTCGGGCCATGCACTGAACAACCAGCTCCTGCGCAAGTTGATTGAGCAGAAAGATGCTTGGGAAGTCGTGACCTTCGAAGATGCCAGCACCGCACCGATCTCTTACATGCGTCCCGTTGCGGCGGTGTAAGTAACAACTCTCTTTCTTTAGTTTTTAAAGGCTGCCTTCGGGTGGCCTTTTTTTATGGCGGCGGTTTGTGGCTCCGCCAATGTTCAATCAAGGCGCGAGGCAGATCTGTGGTGACAAGCTCCCTCGCCACAATAGGTACGCAACCACTACCTCAACAGGGCCGCATCGACGACGCGGTTACGCCCGCTATTTTTCGCCTCATACAACGCCCGGTCAGCGCTGAGCAGCAACTCCTCCAATGACGCGCTGCTGCGTTTGTCCCAGGTGCTCAGGCCGATACTCACCGTAATAGGCTCGCTATCACCGGCAACCGGCGGCAAGTGCTGGATCCCCTGGCGGATATGCTCGGCAATCCTCCTGGCACCGTTGGCATCGGTATGCGGCAGGATCACCGCAAACTCTTCGCCGCCGTAACGTGCCGCGAGATCGGCTGGGCGGCGGATTTGGCGGCCGATCACCTGCGCCACGCTGCGCAAGGCTTCATCACCCCCTTGATGGCCATGGCGGTCGTTGAAGGCCTTGAAGTGGTCGACGTCGATCATCAGCACAGACAAGGGCTCGGTCGAGCGGCGGGCGCGCTCCCATTCCAGGGTCAAGCGCTGGTCGAGGGTCCGGCGGTTGGCCAGGCCGGTCAGGCCGTCCGTGGCTGCCAGTTCTGACAGCACCTTCTCGGCGCGATAGCGGCGCCGCAGTTCCAGGCGCAACATCCAGCTCAGCCACAGCAGGCCCACACACAACACCCCGGTGGCCCCTGCCGTCAGCCACGCGGCGCGCTGCCAGGCGGCGAACACATCGTCGCTGGCCAACGCCACCACCACGATCAATGGCAACCGCCCCACATTGGTAAAGGTATACAGCCGGGGCGTACCGCTGATCGCAGAGATGGCCCGGAAGCTGCCGCTGCCTTCTTGCAGCATGCGCTTGAAGTTGGGGAGTGAACTCAGGTCCTTGTCGATCATGTCCTGTTCGAGCACGGGGTGCTGGGCCAGCAGGATGCCCTGGTTGTTCAGCAGGTTGATGGTGTTACCGTTGCCGATGGTCAGGCTGCTGAACAGTTGGTCGAAATACGCCAGGCGCATGGTCGCCACGGCCACCCCGGCAAACTCGCCGTCGGGCCCGGTCACGCGGCGGCTGAAGGCGATACGCCAGACCTGCTCGCACTGACAATGGATCTTGAACGGGCGGCTGATAAACAGTCCGGCCTCGGGGTTCTGTTGATGGACCTGGAAGTAGTCGCGGTTGGCGAAGTTACGTCGGGTTGGGGTCAGCGTCGACGAGTCGGCAAGCACCGCGCCCTGGGCGTCCAGCAGCAGGACTTCACCTTTATAGGGGGCTGCGCTGGACTGGTCGAATTGCAGTTGATGCCGCACATCCGCCGGCAGTCCCGACAAGTCCTTGCTGGCCGCCTCAATCAAGCCTTGCAGTGCCAAGTCATAGAGCTCGACGTTGCGCAGCACATCGGCATTGATCAGTTGGGTGATATTGCTGGTAGACCGTTGGGCGGTCTGCAGCGTGCTGGCATGTTCGCGGATCAGCAGCACGGCGACGATGATCAGGATCAGGGTGACGGTGAGGCCACTGCCCAGAATCAGCAAAAGCTCCGGGCGTGCAGGCAGGTTAAGGGCGCGGCGTTGACTCATCGGACGGACTTCGGCGGTGACGATGAGGGCAGTTTAGTTCCGCGCGCCTGAAATTAGCTCATCGGCAAAAAAGATAATTGGCCGTCAGAACACATTGATCGGGTAGTCGACGATCACCCGGTACTCATCCACATCGCGGTCCACCGCCGAGTAGCCATTGCTGCCCCGGTTGGTCGCCCATTGCAGGCGCACCGCCAGGTCCTTGGCCTTGCCGCCCTGCACCACGTACTTG
This sequence comes from Pseudomonas sp. WS 5410, assembly GCF_012985645.1. Lineage (NCBI taxonomy): Bacteria > Pseudomonadati > Pseudomonadota > Gammaproteobacteria > Pseudomonadales > Pseudomonadaceae > Pseudomonas > Pseudomonas sp. WS 5410. Next base: position 417,560 of record NZ_JAAQWS010000002.1, read on the forward strand.
AGGTCGATATCCCGCTCCCAGTGCTTGGCGTTCTTGCCGTCGGCGCTGTACCAGGCCGAGTAGCCGCGGCTGTTGGGGTCGACTTTGGTCAGGTCGGTCTTGCCGCTGATGTACGACACCGCTGACGTCAGGCCAGGGACGCCGAGCCCGGCGAAGTCATAGGCGTACTTGAGCTTCCACGAGCGCTCGTTGGGGCCGTTGAAGTCCGAGTATTGCTGGGAGTTGTCCAGGTACACGCTGTCGCCCTGGGCGATGTAGTCGAACGGCGTGTTGCCGTTGACCCGCTGGTAGGCGGCCATGACGCTGTGATTGCCCACGCCCACGGTGAAATGCAGGCTGTAGGTGTTGTTGTCGATATCCCCCAGCAAGGCATTGCCGGTGTCCTGGGTATGGTAGAAGTGCAGGCCCGGGTTGAGGCTGACCAGGTCATTGACCGCGTAGGTGTAGTCCAGGTCGTAGTAGTACTGGTTCCACACGTCCTTGAGTTCGGAGGCGTACAGGTTGCTGGTCAGCCCTGGCAGACCGCTCCAGGCCACGCCTGCCCAGTTCATATGCTGGCTGTCCTGGCCCTTGGGCAGCGCGCCATAGCTGGTGCCGATGCGCCCGTGGCCGCTCTGGTTGTAGATCTTGGCAAAGCTGGCCTGGCCGCCTTCGAACATCCAGCCGTCGAGGCTGTGGTTGGTCAGGCTGACGCCACGGAAGGTCTCGGGCAGCATGCGGGTCATGCCGCCGGCAATTACCGGGTTGTTGAGGAACAGATCGCCGGCTTTGAATTCGGTATCCAGGCCGCGGATTTTCAGGGTGCCGCCACCGGTGGAAAACGAGCCCGGCGCTTTGCCGTTGCCGCTGCCGTACGGCAGGATGCTGGAGCCGTCGGTACCGCCGCCGCCGTCCAGTTTCAGGCCGAGCATGCCATGCACATCCAGGCCGAAACCCACGGTGCCCTGGGTGTAACCGGACTCGAAGACCCCGAGGAAGCCTTGGCCCCACTCTTTGCTGTCGTCGGTGTGAATGTCGCGGCGGTCGCGATTCATGTAGTAGTTGCGGGTGTTGATATTGAGGCTGGAGCCTTCGACGAATCCGTCGGTGGGAGGTGTGTCTGCGGCATGGGCGATAGGGGAGATAGTTGCTGCAATCGCGAGGAATAACGGGGTGAATGTCAGCGCGGTTTTCACCGGGGTAGCTCCTTTGGGTCAGTCTGAACGGCCAATGTTGTGGGGTGTTCCTGGCCTTTTTTATGGCAAAAAAAAGCCGCTGAAGTCAGCGGCTTTAAGACAGATTCCCAGTGTAGAGCCCTGGAAATAAGTCGAGGGAAATGGCAGGGCGGGTCGGCTGTCTTTGCCGTCTCGCTCGTCGATGCGACATATTGGCGCAGGCGAGCGGTACGGTACAGAGTGTAACAAGATAATGACTGTTGCCCAAATCGTAACAGTCAAGACGATGAAGACCCTCTATGGGAATGGGCTTATGTCGGAGTGGTTTTGAAAATCAGATCGGCAGGGTGATACCAAAGGTGTTGCCACCGTGTTCACTGCGCACAAACACGTCCCCACCATGCATCAAGGCAATCGCCTTGACGATGGCCAACCCCAACCCATGATTGGCCCCGCTGTTGCTGCGTGAGGCGTCGACGCGGTAGAAACGCTCGAACAACCGTGGCAAATACTCGCTGGCGATCCGTTCTCCAGGGTTGGTCACGCCAATCAGCACCTGCTGCTCGTGCGTTTCAATCCGCACCTCGATCACTTGCCCCGGCGAGGTGTGCTGCACGGCATTGTTCAGCAGGTTGATCAGGGCCCGGCGCAAATGGGCCTTTTCGATCTTCACCTGGGCATCGCCGACCACCGTGACCTGCACCTGGGCGTCTTCAAGGATAAAGTCCAGATAGTCGAGGGTGGTCGCCACCTCATCGGCCAGGGAGCTTTCAACCAGCTTGGTGGCTTTGCTGCCCTGGTCGGCGCTGGCCAGGAACAGCATGTCATTGATGATCGAACGCAGGCGCTCCAACTCCTCCAGGTTCGATTGCAGCACTTCAAAGTAGTGCTCAGCCGAGCGGCCACGGGTCAGCGCCACCTGGGTCTGGCCGATCAGGTTGGTCAGTGGCGAGCGCAGTTCGTGGGCCACGTCGGCGTTGAACGACTCCAGGCGCGAGTAGGCGGTTTCCACCCGCTCCAGGGTGGAGTTGAAGGCATTGGCGAATTGCTTGAGTTCCGGGGGCAATGGCGACAATTGCAAGCGCCCGGACAGTTTCGGCGGGGCCAGTTTTTGCGCTTCATCCGAGAGCCTGATCAGCGGCTTGAGGCCGATGCGCGCGACCCAGAAGCCCAGCAGCGAAGCCAGCACCACGCCGATAAACGCCAGGCTGATCAACGCCATCAGCAAATGGTGCTGGGTGGCGCGGAAGTTGGCGGTGTCGATGGCGATCATAAAGCGCAGCGGCGGGCGCAGGTCCTTGGCCGGGAACTGGCTGACCAGCACCTTGAACGGATACGCATGCCCCGGCAGGTATAAATCACGCTTGCCCGTGGGGCCGGCGGCGAACTCGCGAAGGTGCGCGTCCGGGTTGCCGTACTCATAGGCCGGGTTGCTGCTCACTACCCAGAAGCGAATACGTGCATCCTCTTCGCCCAGCAGCTTGAGCTTGTTGGTCATTTTCACCCAGTGATCCGGCGTGCCGAAACGCGTGATCGACGACTCCAGCACACTGTAGCGCGCATCCAGTTCGGCCTCCGGCAACAGGCCCAGGCCACGGTCCACCTGCTGGTAGAGCGCGCCGCCGATCAGCAGGAAAATCACCAGTGCGACCAGGGTGAACATGCCGCTCAGGCGCAGGGCAATCGAGTTACTCGACACTGCGGTTCTCCAATACATAGCCCATGCCACGGATGGTGTGCAGCAGCTTGTGCTCGAAGGGCCCGTCGAGCTTGGCCCGCAGGCGCTTGATCGCCACTTCGACCACATTGGCGTCGCTGTCGAAATTGATGTCCCAGACCATTTCCGCAATCGCCGTCTTGGACAGGATCTCGCCCTGGCGCCGCGCCAGGACGCTGAGCAGCGAGAACTCCTTGGCCGTCAGGTCCAGGCGCAGGCCGGCGCGGCTGGCCTTGCGGCTGATCAGGTCGATCCACAGGTCGGCAACGGTCACCTGCACCGGTTCATGCCCGCCGCTACGGCGGGTCAGGGCTTGCAGGCGGGCGACCAGTTCGAGAAAGGAAAACGGCTTGCCCAGGTAATCGTCGGCGCCTTCGCGCAGGCCGCGAATGCGGTCTTCCACGCGCTCGCGGGCAGTCAGCATGATCACCGGGGTTTGTTTACGCGCCCGCAGTGCGCGCAGCACGCCAAACCCGTCGAGGCCGGGCAGCATCACATCGAGCACGATTACTGCATAGTCGCTTTCCAGGGCCAGGTGCAGGCCCTCGATGCCGTCGCGGGCGACGTCCACCGTGTAGCCTTGTTCCGTCAGCCCGCGATGCAGGTAGTCGGCGGTTTTCTCTTCGTCTTCAATAATCAGGACACGCATGACCCCGCCTCAATGTGTGGTCGCCAGCCCGGGGGCCGGAGTGGGTCTGTGGAACAGCTTCTCAAGGTACAAGTATATGACCGGCGTGGTGAACAGCGTCAGCGCCTGGCTCACCAGCAACCCGCCGACCACCGCGATGCCCAGGGGCTGGCGCAGCTCCGCGCCGGGGCCTGCGCCGAGCATCAGCGGTACTGCGCCCAGCAGCGCGGCGAGGGTGGTCATGATGATCGGTCGAAAACGCGTGACACAGGCTTCATAAATCGCATCCGCCGGTGCCAGCCCACGAACCCGTTGCGCTTCGAGGGCAAAGTCGATCATCAGGATGCCGTTTTTCTTGACGATGCCGATCAACAGCACCAGGCCGATCAAGGCCATGATGGAAAAGTCCTGGCCCAGCAGCCACAGCATGATCAACGCACCCAGGCCGGCCGAGGGCAGGGTCGAGATGATGGTCAGCGGATGCACGAAGCTCTCATACAGCACGCCGAGGATGATATAGACCGCCACCAGCGCCGCGAGGATCAGCCACGGCTGGCTGGCCAATGAACTCTGGAACGCCTGGGCCGCACCCTGGAAATTGCCAATGAGGGTGCTCGGCATGCCGATCTCGTTCTTGGCCTGGTCGAGCATGATCACGGCGTCGCCCAGGGCCACGCCCGGCGCCAGGTTGAACGACAGGTTGGCCGCCGGGAACATGCCGTCGTGGCTGATGGACAACGGCCCGACCGTCGGCGGGTCGACCTTGGCCAGTGCCGACAATGGCACCATTTCACCGCTGAGGGGCGAGCGCAGGTAGAAGTAGTTCAGGCTCTCGGCCTTGCCCCGTTGCTGGCTGTCCAGTTCCAGCACCACCTGGTACTGGTTGGTCTCGGTCTGGAATTCATTGACCTGGCGCTGGCCGAACGCATCGTACAGCGCCTGGTCGACATCGGTGGCGGTCAGGCCGAAACGCGCGGCGGCCTGGCGGTCGATGCTGATGTGGGTGATGCTGCCGCCCAGTTGCAGGTCGTTGGACAGATCGCGGAAGGCCGGGTTGGTGCGCAGTTTTTCGGTCAGGCGCTGGGTCCAGGTGTTCAGGGTCGCGCCGTCGTTGCTCTTGAGCACGTACTGGTACTGGCTGCGGCTGGGCCCGGAGCTGAGATTGATGTCCTGGCCGGCGCGCAGGTACAGCACGATCCCCGGTACCCGGGCCAGTTTGGCGCGGATCCGGTCGATAAACTGGCTGGCCGACACATCGCGATCACCGCGATCTTTCAGGGCAATCCAGAAGCGGCCGTTGGCGATGGTCTGGTTACTGCCGGTCACACCCACCGAGTGGGAGAAGTTTTCCACCGCCGGGTCGGCCTTGATGATTTCGGCCAGGGCCTGGTGCTTGGCCACCATGTCCGGGTAGGACACATCGGCCGCTGCCTCGCTGGTGCCAAGAATAAAACCGGTGTCTTGTACCGGGAAAAAGCCCTTGGGGATAAACACGTAGCCGGCCACGGCCAGGCCCAGGGTCACGGTGAAGATGCCGAGCATCGTGCGCGGATGGGCCAGGGCCCGGCGCAGGTTCCTCGCGTAACCGGCCAGCAGGCGTTCGCCAAAGCCCGGTTTGTCGTGGGGAGGGTGGGTGGGGGCGCGCATAAACTGCCCGGCCAGCATCGGCGCCAGGGTCAGGGACACCACCACCGAAATCAGGATGGTCGAGGTCGCGGTCAGGGCAAATTCCTTGAACAGGCGCCCGACCACGCCGCCCATGAACAGCAGCGGGATAAACGCGGCCACCAGCGAAAAGCTGATCGACACCACGGTAAAACCTATCTCGCCGGCGCCCTTGATCGCCGCTTCGCGCTTGTCCAGGCCCGCCTCAAGGTGACGGTGGATGTTCTCCACCACCACAATCGCATCGTCCACCACAAAACCCACGGCAATCACGATGGCCACCAGGGTCAGGTTGTTCAAACTGAAGCCCATCACATACATCAGGGCAAAAGTGGCCACCAGCGACACCCCCAGCACACTGGAGACAATCAGGGTTGCCGACCACTGGCGCAGGAACAGCGCCATCACCGCCACCACCAGCAACACCGCGATCAACAGGGTGATTTCCACTTCATGCAGCGAGGCACGAATGGTCTTGGTGCGATCCGACAGCGAGCTGACTTCCACCGACGCCGGCAGCATCGCCTGCAAGCGCGGCAGCTCGGCCTGGATGCGGTCCACGGTGTCGACGATATTGGCCCCCGGCTGGCGGAAAATCACCAGGTTGACCCCCGGTGTATCACCGGACCAGGCCTGCACGTAGGCGTTTTCCGAACCGTTGATCACCCGTGCCACGTCGCGCAACTGCACCGGCGCGCCGTCCTTGTAGGAAACAATCAGCTCGCCGTATTCCTCAGGATGAAACAGCTGATCGTTGGTCGACAGCGTCGATACGCTGTCGCGCCCATACAGCGCGCCCTTGGCCAGGTTCAGGCTCGACTGCTGCAGCACCAGGCGGATATCGGCCAGGGTCAGGCCGATGGCGGCGAGTTTGTCCGGCGAGGCCTGTACCCGGATTGCCGGGCGTTGCTGGCCGGTGATGCTGATCTGGCCGACGCCGTCGATCTGGCTGATCTGCCGGGCCAGCAGGGTCTCCACGTAGTCGCTCAGTTCGGTGCCGGGCATATTGTTGGAGCTGATGCTGAGGATCAGCACCGGGCTGTCCGCCGGGTTGACCTTACGCCAGGTCGGCAGGTTGGGCATATCGCTGGGCAATTTGCCGGCCGCCGTATTGATCGCCGCCTGCACTTCCTGGGCGGCGGTGTCGATGCTCTTGTCGAGGGTGAATTGCAGGGTCAACAGGCTGGAGCCCAGGGCGCTGCTGGAGGTCATCTGGGTCATGCCGGGGATGGCACTGAATTGCACTTCCAGGGGCGTGGCCACCGACGAGGCCATGGTGTCGGGGCTGGCGCCGGGCAGTTGGGCGGTGACCTGGATCGTCGGGAACTCCGCCTCCGGCAGTGGCGCGACGGGCAGGCGCGGGAAGGCGATCAAGCCCAGCAGCACCAGGGCAAAGGTCAGCAGCAGGGTGGCGACCGGATGGTCGACGCACCAGGCCGATACTGAGCCACGACCCTTCATGGCCGGGCCTGCGCTTGGGCGGTCTGGACCACTTGCGGCGGCTCCTTGAGCACCTCCACCTGGGCACCGGCCTTGAGGCGCGACTGGCCGTCGCTGACCAGCACATCACCGGCCTGCACACCGGTGACAATCGTCAGGTCGCTGTTCTGGTAGGTCACGTGCACCGGCACCACGTCCACCTTGTCGCCATTGACGCGGTACACGAAGTGCGAGTCCAGGCCGCGCTGGACCACGGTCGGCGGCACCACCAGGGCCGCCTTGTCGAGGGCGGTCTGGATCTTCACCGTGACCAGTTGCCCCGGCCACAGTTTTTGCGTGGCATTGCTGAATTCGGCCTTGGCGCGGATGGTGCCGGTGGTGGCGCTGATCTGGTTATCAATCAGGCTCAGGCGGCCTTCGCCGAGCAGGATGGCGGCCGGGCTGTCGGTGTCGGCGCCGAGGAACGCATCGACACTGGCCGGGTGTTGCGCGGCGATCAGGCCCTGCAGGGTCGGCAGCATCTGTTGCGGCAGGGAAAATTCCACGGCGATCGGGTCGATCTGCGTCACCGAGAACAGGCCCTGGGCATCGCTGGTACGCAGGAAGTTGCCTTCATCCACATTGCGAATCCCCACCCGACCGCTGACGGGGGAGCGAATCTGTGTGTAGGAAAGCTGAACCTGGGCCGCATCAATTGCCGCCTGGTTGCCCAGGGCCGTGGCCTTGAGCTGGTTGACCAGGGCTTGCTGCTGGTCGTAAGTCTGCTTCGACACGCCGTCGTCGATGCTCAGTTCTTTGTAGCGCTTGAGATTGACCTGTGCCACCTGCAACTGCGCCTGGCTTTCGCCCAACTGGGCCTTGGCCTGGTCAAGGCTGGCGCGGATCGCCCGGTCATCAATGCTCGCCAGCAGGTCGCCGGCCTTGACCCGTTGCCCCTCCTTGACCATCAACTGGGTGAGAATGCCGTCGACCTGCGGGCGGATCACCACGCTATGCAGCGACAGTACCGAGCCGATACCGCTGACAAACCGTGGGATATCCTGCTGCGCGACACTGACCACCCGTACCGGGATTGCGCTGGAAGCCGACAGCTTGGTCTTGGCCGGCCGGGTCGCCACCCAGGCCATGACCGCCAGGGCCACGACGGCGAGCACAATCACGGTGGTTTTGCGTTGAATGGGCATGGTCTCGCGGCGTCCGGACAGGGAAAGGGAGGAGCGTAGGCTCTTTATAGCCTGCAAACCCGGTCAGCAAAGTGACCGGTAACTGACAGCGCTGTCAGCAAAGGTCGACCATTCGTACGGGCAGTGGTTAAAGAACCAGGGCGCGCAGGTATACTGCGCGCCAGTGTGGCCCGCAAGTCGGGCCCGCGTCATTTTTTGCACGCTCCGGAGCTTCCATGAATTCCCCGACACAACCGCCTGTTGAAAGCGCCGAACTCGCTGATCCAGACAGCCTCGACAGTGAAGCCAAGCCGGTGATCCCGGCGTTCAAATTCCCCTTCAAGCCGGGTGAGCTGGCCGGGGTGAAAGACAGCAATCAGCCGTGGTACAAAAACGGCGCGAAGAACGGCCACACCAAGACCCCCGGCATGGCGCCGCCAGGCACCCGTCGTTCGATGGGCAAGCGCTGACTGCCTACAGCCATTGCTGACTTTTCGCCTTGTCGGCTAATGACCTTTTCTTGAAAGCTTGCTCGATACCCCTTCGCCGCGCCTGGTTGGCAGCACGGGGTGAAGGAGTGGGGTTTTCAAGAAAGGGATGTCTTCATGGCTTGGGCAAAGATCTTTGTTTTATCCATTGGGGCGCTACTGTCGGGCGCCTTTCTGATAGGGCCGGTGGCCGCGGCGGCGCCGCGCAGCGAGATCCGCTTCGCGATTTCCCCTCTGTTTCCTCCCTATGAAAGCCGCAACGCCCAAGGGCAGTTGGTCGGCTTGAACATCGAACTGGGCAATGCCTTGTGCGCGCAACTCGATGTTCGCTGCATCTGGGTCGATCAAGTCTTCACCCATAGCATCGCAGCCCTTGAAAGCCGGCGTTTCGACGCAATCATGGGCATGGCTTCTACCCCGCAACGCCGGCAGTTGATCGACTTCACCGACGATTTGTACCCCCTGACCACGCACTTGGTGGCGCGCCGTTATTCCGGGCTGATGCCCACGGTACGCGCCCTCAAGGGCAAGCGCGTGGGGGTGTTGACCGGCAGCAATCGCGAAGCGTTCGCCCTGGCGCAATGGGCGCCGGCCGGGGTGATCATCAAGAGCTTCTGGCTCAACGACCAGTTGATCCGCAGCCTGGTGGCCGGTGATATCGACGCGACCCTGCAAGGTACAGCCGAAATTCGCCAGGAGCTGCTCGACACCGAGCAGGGGCAACCTTTCGATTTCGTCGGCCCGCCGGTCACCGGCCAACAGATGGGCACTGCCGTGGCCATCGGCGTGCGCAAGTCCGATCGCGAATTGCGCAGTGACCTTAACCGGGCGCTGGAGCAGCTCAAGCAGAGCGGCGAGCACCAGCGCATTCTGCGAGGGTATCTGCAGGAGGAGCTCGACATTGCAGCGGCGCAACCGGGCGATGGGCCGCGCTTTTACCCCAGCGAGCTGACGCTGCCTTTTTCCGAGGCGGTGCGGGTCGGCGACACGTTGTACATCTCCAGTATCTCGGGGTTGGATATTCGCGGTAATCCAGTGAAAGGCGGGACGGGCGCGCAGATGAAGCAGGTGATGAAGAACCTGCACGACCTGTTGGAGCGTCATCATTCGTCGTTGGATCGGGTGGTCAAGTGCACCTTGATGCTGGCCGACCTGGATGACCTGGCCCTGGTCAATGAGGTGTACCTGGGCTACTTCGCCCGTAGCCGCTTGCCCGCCCGCAGCGTACTGGCCGTGCGCAGGTTGCCGCGCAGCGCACGGGTGGCGCTGGACTGTGTCGCCCTGATTGAGGAGTACCACGAGCCGCAGGCGCTGGCGCCGGGCAACTAAATGCGTGGAACATGAGCTGGATCAGTATTTGCTCAACCGGTGCGCTTAGAGTCGGTGCCCCTGCCGACTCCCCCAATAACCCCCGAGCGCGCTTTCCATGAAGATCAATCTCCCGGTCACGGGTCGAAATGTGGACATTGCCCAAGATGCCAACATTCTCTCGACCACCGACCTCGGCAGTTCGATTACCTACGCCAACCAGGACTTTATCGACGTCAGCGGCTACAGCCGCGAGGAGCTGCTGGGTGCGCCACATAATCTGCTGCGCCATCCGGACATGCCGTCGGCGGCCTTTGCCCATATGTGGCAGACCCTCAAAAGCGGTCGCTCGTGGATGGGCATGGTGAAGAATCGCTGCAAGAACGGCGATCACTACTGGGTCAGTGCCTATGCCTCGCCGGTCACCCGCGACGGCGTGGCGGTGGAGTACCAGTCGGTGCGGACCCGGCCCGATGCGCGGCGGGTGATGGCAGCTGAGCGCGTGTATGCCCGTCTGCGCACGGGCACTCGGCGCATACGGCCGGTGCTGGAGATGCCCTTGAAGTTGTCGCTGGTCACCGGCGCGACATGCGCCTTGACCTGGGGGGCTGGGGTCGGCTTGGCGAGCTATCCGTGGGCGGTGCAAGTACTGGGCCTGGCGGCGGTGGGCGCGGTGGGGATATTAGGCGTCAACCTGTTGTTGCGCCCCCTGCGGCAACTGAGCGAGCGGGCGCGGCGGATCGCCGATAACCCCGTCAGCCAGGCGATCTATACCGGGCGTGCGGATGAGCTGGGGCAAATCGAATTTGCCATGCAGATGCTTGAAGCCCAGGTGGGCGCGGTGGTCGGCCGGATTGGCGATGCATCGCAGCGTTTGTCCGGGCACGCCGCCGCCCTGGTCGAGCAACTGGACAGCAGCCACAGCAGCACCCTGGGCCAGCAGAGCCAGACCGACCAGGTGGCCACCGCCATCCATGAGATGGCGGCCAGCGTGGCGCAAGTCGCCAACCATGCCCAGCAAGCTTCGAAAGCCGCCGACCAGGCCGGCAGCGAGACCCGCGAAGGTCATCAGCGAGTGGACGAAAGCCGCGATGCGGTGCTGCGTCTGTCCCAGGAACTGGCCAGGGCCACCACGGTGATCCATCAACTGGAAAGCCATAGCGGTGATATTTCCGGTGTGCTGGAGGTGATCCGGGCGATTGCCGAGCAGACCAACCTGCTGGCCCTCAACGCGGCCATCGAGGCAGCGCGAGCGGGCGAACAGGGCCGTGGTTTTGCGGTGGTGGCCGACGAAGTGCGTGGCCTGGCGCAACGTACCCAGCAATCGACCAATGAAATCCAGCGCATGATCAGCACCCTGCAGGGCGGCGCCCGGGATGCGGTGATGGCCATGGAGCAGAGCAGCCAGCATGTCGAAGCCAGCGTCGATCACGCCCAGCGCGCCGCATCGGCCCTGGATGGCATCAGCCAGCGGGTCAACCAGATCACCGCCATGAGTGTGCAGATTGCCACTGCTGTGGAAGAACAGAGCGCGGTCAGCGAAGACATCAATCGCAATATTGTCGGCATCCGCAATGCCGGCGAAGCCACCGTCACTGCCGGCCAGCAGAGCCAGCTCAGCTCGGGCGACGTGGCGGCCCTGGCGGAAGATCTGCGGCGGCTGGCAGAAGAGTTCTGGGGCAAACGCCACTAGGTTGTGGCTGTGGCAAGCCCTGATGCCCTTCAGTTCAGAGAGGGTGCAGGGCAATCAATAACCTGTGGCGAGGGAGCTTGCTCCCGTTGGGGCGCGAAGCGGCCCTAAAATGGGACTGCTACGCAGTCCAACGGGAGCAAGCTCCCTCGCCACAGTACAGCCCCAACCCATTTGACGCGCCTCAGGCAGCGCGCAAGGAGATAAACGCATAGTTGGCCGGCACCTCGGTGGCGATCTGTGCCCCGGCATCCAGTAACTGTTCGGCGATGTCCATGCCGGACACATGAAACACCCACTCATTAGCCATGGCCGGTTGTTCCACCGCCAATTCAATGGCCTGGGCAAACGCGCCCATATCCGGCAGATACGCGGTAAAGCCATCGCCCTTGAGCGCCGTGGTGCGAATCCCCAGCAGGGCGCACACCGCTTCCTTGGTCTGCACGTCGTCACGGTCGGCCTGGCGTGAGCGGCGGATCAGCTCCGCCAGTTCAGGGTCCACCAGTTCACCCCCGACGATCAGCGCCGGGCCCTGTTCCCAGGAGTGCGGCGGGCAATCCTTGGCGGCCGGGTTCAGTGGGATATGCGGGTTGATCTCCATCGGGTAGATACGACAGACCAGTGGCCGCCGCTCATAGATGCCGCAGCGGTTGTCTTCGTCAAGATTCCGGCAGGGCCCCGCGTTGTAGGCGGCAAAAGTAATGGCCACAAACGCCTCGGTCGTGCCGCTGGGCACCACCACCGAACGCCGTTCGGCATGCTCGCGTTGTTGCAGCGGCAGGCCCAGGCCATTGCCCAGGAAGCCTTCCACCAGGACGATGACATTGCCGCCGTCCGCCGCCCACTGGCGGGCTTCGTCGAGTGTCAGGGGGACATGATGGTCGGTGCAGCATTTGCCGCAACCAACGCAGGAAAAATGGGTATTCATGGAAGATCTGCTACCAGGCCAGGTCAGAGGGCGCTCTTGGACGGTGACGGGTTTTTACCTCTATCCGCCGTTCAGAGACTCTGGAAGCAAGTTATGCGCCAGTGCCGGTCAGTCGTCGCTGACCACGTCGCGCAGCACAAACACCATGCCCGCACTTTCATACAGCTGGCGTGCGCGCAGATTGCTCTCCAGCACCTTGAGGTCCACATAGGGCTCGCCGCGTTGCTTGAACACCTGGAAGCTGTGCAGCAACAAGGCGCGACCCAGCCCCTGGCCCTGGGTACAGGGGTGGATGGCGAGATTCTTGATAAAGGCACTGGTCCAGCATTGGGCCACGCCAAGTATGCCTTCGGCGTTGCTGACCACCAGGCAGAGCCTGGGGTCGAACTCTGCGTTGCTGATGAACTGCTGCTGCCAGGTGTCCAGGTTGGCGACATGGCCGCCGCCCTGTTCCTGGGTCATGCGTAACACCGCATGAATCGCCGGGGCCAGTTCGTCGCGGTAATGGTCCAGGCGGATGCCGCCCGGCCATTGCGGCGCGGGCAGGCTGGTGGTGAGGTCGCGGCGCAGCAGTTGGTAATACGCTGTCAATGTTTACAGGCCTTTTTGCGCCACGGTCTGGGCCGCGACCACCAGGCATTTGGTCAGCTCGGGTGACGAAAACTTGGTCAGCACCGAGTCGGCACCGGCCAGGCGGGCTTTTTCGCTGTTCATCGCGCTGTCCAGGGAGGTGTGCAGCAGCACGTACAAATCCTGGAAATCCGGGGTTTCGCGCAGGGTGCGGGTGAGGGCGTAGCCGTCCATTTCCGACATTTCGATGTCAGACACCACCACATTGATCTGCCCGGCGCTGCCTTGCAGTTCCAGCAGCACGTCGATGGCCTCTTTGGCACTGCGAGCGGTGTGGCAGGTCAGGCCGAGGTTGCGCAGGGTGTGCACCGATTGCTGCAGGGCCACCTGGCTGTCGTCCACCACCAGGATGCGCGCATGGCCGAGCACTTCGGCTTCTTCCATGGTCAGGTCGGTCGGTGCCACTTCGATCTGCGCGGGGGCGATGGCGTGGATGACTTTTTCGATGTCCAGCACCTGCACCAGCACCCCGTCGACCTGGGTCACGCCGGTGATAAACGAGCGTGTGCCGCCGGAACCAAAGGGCGGCGGACGGATATCGGTGGTCAGGCAATGCACGATCCGGCTCACCGCCTGCACATGCAGGCCCTGCTTGGAGCGGCTGACATCAGTGACGATCAGGCAACCGCCGTCGGGGTCTTGCAGGGGCATTTCGCCCAGCGCCCGGCTGAGGTCGATCACTGACAAGGCCGCGCCACGCAGGGTGGCGATGCCTTTGACGTGCGGGTGGGACTCCGGCAGCTTGGTCAGCGGCGGGCAGGGAATGATTTCGCTGACTTTCAGCAGGTTGATGGCCATCAGCTTGCCGCTGCGCAAGGTAAAGAGCAGAAGCGAGAGTGAATCTGCGCGGGCTTTGGTGGTGGACATAAAAACCTTCTGTGGATCAGCGATAACAATCTATAGCGGGTTATCGACGTTCGCGCCAAAAACTGTAGGGGCTGGCTTGCCAGCTCCTACAATGCCGATCAGCCTTTCCACACCTGCGGGTTCACCAGATCCTGCGGGCACTGGCCCAGCAGGGCGCTGCGCAGGTTGTCCAGGGCACGGTTGGCCATGGCTTCACGGGTTTCATGGGTGGCCGACCCGATATGCGGCAAGGTCACTGCATTGCTCAGTTGGAACAGCGGCGACTCGGCCAGGGGCTCGCGCTCATACACATCCAGCCCGGCGCCGCGAATGCGCTGGGTTTGCAGGGCTTCGATCAGTGCAGGCTCGTCCACCACCGGGCCTCGGGAAATATTCACCAGGATTGCGCTGGATTTCATCAGGCCCAACTCGCGATGGCTGATCAGGTGCTGGGTCTTTTCACTCAACGGCACCACCAGGCATACAAAATCCGCCTCGGCCAGCAACTGGTCCAGGCTGCGCATCTGCGCGCCCAGTTCCTGTTCCAGCGTGGTCTTGCGGCTGTTGCCGCTGTAGATAATCGGCATATTGAAGCCCAGGCGCCCACGGCGGGCGATGGCCGCGCCGATATTGCCCATGCCGACGATACCCAGGGTCTTGCCGTGTACATCGCAGCCAAACAACGGCGCGCCGACGCTGGCTTTCCACTGCCCGGCCTTGGTCCAGGCGTCCAGCTCGGCCACGCGGCGGGCGCTGCTCATCAGCAGGGCGAAGGCCAGGTCGGCGGTGCTTTCGGTCAGCACATCGGGGGTGTTGGTGAGCATGATCCCGCGTTCGTTGAAGTAGTCCACGTCGTAGTTGTCGTAACCCACGGAGACACTGGACACCACTTCCAGCTTGCTCGCCCCTTCGAGCTGCGCCCGCCCGAGCTTGCGGCCGACGCCGATCAGGCCGTGGGCGTGGGGCAGGGCTTCAGTGAACTGCGCGTTGATATCACCCTGCTTGGGGTTGGGGACGATGACCTCGAAGTCCTGTTGCAGGCGTTCGATCATCGCGGGGGTGACACGGCTGAAGGCGAGGACAGTCTTTTTCATCGCAAGTGAGGCTCATCGACAGGGAAGAATGCCAAGCACGCTAACATTCCTCGCTGCGAATGTCAGGACACCGCTAGACCTCTATGGGCACAGGGCAAAATGTGGGCGCTGGCTTGCCTGCGATGACGGCAGGTCAGCTACCCAGCCGCACCCCACCCAAACTGCCACTCAGTTCATACGCAACCAGTTCCGCCTGGTGCGCCGCGAGGATCTCCGGCAGCGAGCCGCGCAGGTATTCCACCCAGGTCTTGATCTTCGCATCCAGGTACTGGCGCGACGGGTAGATGGCGTACAGGTTCAGTTCCTGAGAGCGGTAATTCGGCATCATCCGTACCAGGGTGCCGTTACGCAGGCCTTCGATGGCCGCGTACACCGGCAGCAGGCCGACGCCCATGCCGCTGATGATCGCGGTCTTCATCGCGTCGGCGGAGTTCACCAGGAACGGCGAGCTGTTGATGCTCACGCTTTCCTGGCCGTCCGGGCCGTTGAAGGCCCATTTGTCCAACTGGATCACCGGGCTGACCAGGCGCAGGCAGGCATGGTTGAGCAGGTCACTGGGCCGCTGCGCGCAGCCGTTGGCTTTGACGTAGGCCGGCGAGGCACAGACGATGCTGTAGGTGATCCCCAGGCGTTGGGAGACAAACCCCGAGTCCGGCAGCTCGCTGGCGAGCACGATGGACACGTCGTAGCCCTCGTCCAGCAGGTCGGGCACGCGGTTGGCCAGGGTCAGGTCGAAGGTCACGTCGGGGTGGGTGCGGCGGTAGCGGGCAATCGCGTCGATCACGAAATGCTGGCCGATGCCGGTCATGGTGTGCACTTTGAGCTGCCCGGCGGGGCGTGCATGGGCGTCGCTGGCTTCGGCCTCGGCCTCCTCGACATAGGCGAGAATTTGCTCACAGCGCAATAAATAGCGCTTGCCGGCTTCGGTCAGGGCGATGCGGCGGGTGGTGCGATTGAGCAAGCGGGTTTGCAGATGGGCCTCCAGATTGGAGACCGCGCGCGAGACGTTGGCCGTGGTGGTGTCCAGTTGTACGGCGGCGGCGGTGAAGCTGCCGGCCTCGGCGACACAACTGAAGGCGCGCATGTTTTGCAAAGTGTCCATGGGGTGCTCTCAAGGGAGATGGCAAATTGTGACACGAAGTTACGGGGGCGAGTGAGCCCGACCAATGGATTATCGCCTGAACGGTAATAAAGATTCACAGGAATCCCACCTTATCGCCATTCCCCGTGCCCCCTAGAATTGCCGCACCGTCCCCGCAACACCACCTCAGGAATTCGCAGCAGTGCCGCGTCGCATCAGCAGAGAGCTGAAGACTCTCAGTGTTTGGGCTTTATCGTTAGCAATCAGCGGCTGCATCGGAACCGGAGGAATTGCCCCCCAAGGCAAGCACCTCGCCGCCAATACCCTGGCCACCGACGACGCGATCCAGAGCGCCGCCCGGGATGCCCACTGGCCGACCAGCCAGTGGTGGCAGGCCTATGGCGACCCGCAACTCAATCGGTGGATCGACCTCGCCGTACAAGGCAGCCCGAGCATGGCCGAAGCCGCCGCCCGGGTGCGTGAAGCACGGGCCATGGCCGGGTTGGCCGAGTCGGCCGAGGCCGTGCAGATCAACGGGGATGCCACCCTCAAGCGCCACAACTGGCCCAGCGATCAGTTCTACGGCCCCGGCAAGCTGGACAATTCCACCACCTGGGACAACAACGCTGCCCTGGGCCTGAGCTACGCCCTCGACCTGTGGGGCCGCGAGCGCAATGCCAGCGAGCGCGCCGTCGACCTGGCGCATAGGCGTGTCGCCCAGGCACGCCAGGCCCAGTTGGAATTGCAGAACAATGTGGTGCGCGCCTATATCCAGCTGTCGCTGCATTACGCCCAGCGCGATATCGTCGCCGCCACCCTGGCCCAGCAACAGCAGATCCTCGACCTGGCGCAAAAGCGCCTGGATGGCGGGATCGGCACGCACTTTGAAGTCAGCCAGGCCCAGACGCCGTTGCCGGAAACCCATCGGCAACTGGACGCCCTCGACGAAGAGATCGCCCTGACCCGCAACCAGCTGGCGGCTTTGGCCGGCAAGGGGCCGGGGGAGGGTGCAACCTTGCAGCGGCCGACCCTGGCGCTCGGTGCGCCGCTGAAATTGCCCTCGGCACTGCCCGCGCAATTGCTCGGCCAGCGCCCTGACGTGGTCGCCAGCCGCTGGCAAGTCGCGGCCCAGGCCCGGGGGATTGACGTGGCCCATGCCGGTTTCTACCCCAACGTCGACCTGGTGGGCAGCCTCGGCTACGTCGCCACCGGCGGCGGCATGCTGGAGTTCCTCACCGGCAAGAAACTCAACTACAGCGTCGGCCCGGCGATCACCCTGCCGATCTTCGACGGTGGCCGCCTGCGTGCGCAATTGGGCGAGGCCAGCGCCGGCTACGACATTGCCGTGGCCCGCTACAACCAGACCCTGGTCAATGCACTCAAGGGCATCAGCGACCAACTGATCCGCCGCGAATCCATGGCCAAGCAGCAAACCTTCGCCGCCGAATCGGTGGCCTCGGCGCAGAAAACCTATGACCTCGCGATGATCGCCTATCAGCGCGGGCTGACCGATTACCTCAATGTACTCAATGCCCAGACCCTGCTGTTTCGCCAGCAGCAGGTCGAGCAACAGGTCCAGGCCGCGCGCTTGAGCGCCCATGCCGAACTGGTGACAGCCCTGGGCGGTGGCCTGGGTGCTGGCAGCGATGCTCCGGCACCCGATAAGACACTCCCGAGCAAGACCCCGGCGGCTTTGGCCGTGTTCGATCACTGATCAGGTTCCCCATGACTCCCTTGCCTGCACCGCTGCGTTGGCTGCATTCCCTGGAATGGCGCCGTGGCTTTTTCGACTGGGCACGCAGTGATGGCGTGACCTGGGTGTATATCTTCAAAGTACTGATCGCCGCGTTTCTCACCCTGTGGCTGGCCATGCGCCTGGAACTGCCGCAACCGCGTACCGCGATGATCACCGTGTTTATCGTGATGCAACCGCAAAGCGGCCAGGTGTTTGCCAAGAGCTTCTACCGCTTCCTCGGCACCCTGGCGGGGTCGGCGGTGATGGTGTTGTTGATCGCCTTGTTTGCGCAAAACACCGAGCTGTTTCTTGGCGCGCTGGCGATCTGGGTCGGCGTGTGCACGGCCGGTGCCACCCGTAACCGTAACTTTCGCGCCTATGGTTTTGTGCTGGCCGGGTATACGGCGGCGATGGTCGGCCTGCCGGCGCTCGCCCACCCGGACGGCGCCTTTATGGCGGCGGTCTGGCGGGTGCTGGAAATCTCCCTGGGGATTTTGTGTGCGACCCTGGTCAGTGCCGCGATCCTGCCGCAAACCAGCAGCGCGGCCATGCGCAACGCCTTGTACCAGCGTTTCGGCACCTTCGCGCTGTTCGTCACCGATGGCCTGCGCGGGCGCAGCCAGCGTGAAGGTTTTGAAAGCAGCAACGTGCGCTTTATCGCCGAAGCCGTGGGCCTGGAAGGGCTGCGCAGCGTCACCGTATTCGAAGACCCCCATATGCGCCGGCGCAATGGTCGCTTGAGTCGCTTGAACAGTGAGTTCATGGGCATCACCACGCGCTTCAACGCCCTGCACCAGTTGCTCGAACGCCTGCGCAGCGATGCCGCCGACCATGTGGTGGCCGCGATCAAGCCTGGCCTGCAGGACTTGGCCGAACTGCTCGATGGCTTCAGTGGGCGCGCCCTGACCAGCCCCGATGCTGCGCGCCTGGTGAGCCAACTGACGGCCTACAAGGAGAGCCTGCCGGCCAAGGTCCGCAGCCTGCGGGCGATGTTCCAGGAGAGCAGCCCGAGCGATGCCGAGCAGTTGGATTTCCACACTGCCTATGAGCTGCTGTACCGCTTTGTCGATGACCTGCACAACTATGCGCAGACCCATGCTTCCCTGGCCGAGCACAGCCACGCACGGGAGCACTGGGACGAGTCCTACACGCCGAAAACCAACTGGCTGGCCTGTGCCGCGTCGGGAATTCGCGCGTCATTCATTCTGCTGGTGCTGGGCAGTTACTGGGTGGCCACCGCCTGGCCCAGCGGCGCGACCATGACCCTGATCGCGGCAGCTACCGTGGGCCTGTCGGCCGCCACACCGAACCCCAAGCGCATGGCTTTCCAAATGGCCTGCGGGACGCTGATCGGCGCCGTGGTGGGCTTTGTCGAAATGTTTTTCGTGTTTCCCTGGATCGACGGCTTTCCCTTGCTCTGCGTGATGCTCGCCCCGGTGATCGTGCTCGGTGCGTTCCTCTCGTCGCGCCCGCAATACGCCGGGGTCGGCCTGGGCCTGCTGATCTTTTTCAGTACCGGTTCGGTGCCGGACAACTTGACGATCTACAACCCCTACACCTTTATCAACGACTACATCGCCATGATCATCGGCATGCTGGTGTGCGCCGCGGCGGGGGCGATTATCCTGCCGCCCAACAGCCCTTGGCTGTGGCGCCGCCTGGAGCGCGACCTGCGTGAGCAAGTGGTATATGCCATCAGCGGCAAGCTCAAGGGCCTGGCCTCGGGTTTTGAAAGCCGCACCCGCGACCTGCTGCACCAGGCCTATGGCCTGGCCGCCGGCCAGCCACAGGTGCAACGCAACCTGTTGCGCTGGATGTTTGTGGTGCTTGAAGTCGGTCACGCGATCATTGAGTTGCGCAAGGAGCAGGCGATTCTGCCGGTGCACCCGGCGTACGCTCAATCCCAGCCCTGGCGCCAGGCCATCCGGGTCATGGGGCGTTCGCTGGTGCGGCTGTTTTTGCAACCGAGCCAGAGCAACCTGGAGCGCGCCCTGGTGGCGGTCGATCACGCCATCAGCCGCGTGCAGGCCACCGACGAACCCTTCGCCCCGCACTTCGACACCTCGGCCCTGCGCCGGGTGAAAAGCTACCTGCACTTTATCCGCACCTCCCTGCTGGACCCGCAATCGCCACTGGCTGCCTTCAAGCCTTCCGGAGTCGCCCATGCCTCGTGAAATAGCGTTCCACGGCATCTACATGCCGACCATGACCCTGATGTTTTTTATCGCCGCCGCACTGGCCTGGGCCCTGGATCGCTTCCTGGCGGGCTTTGACTTGTACCGTTTTTTCTGGCACCCGGCGCTGCTGCGCCTGAGCCTGTTCACCTGTCTTTTCGGCGCCATGGCGCTGACTGTCTACCGTTGAGAATGCCCCGATGAAAAAGTTTTTCAGCCTGCTCGCAACCCTGCTGGTTCTGGCCCTGGCGATCTGGATTGGCCGCACCTTGTGGGTCCATTACATGCAGACCCCATGGACTCGCGATGGCCGGGTGCGCGCCGACATCATCAACGTGGCCGCCGACGTCACCGGCGAAGTGGTGGATGTGCCGGTGCGTGACAACCAGTTGGTGAAAAAGGGCGACCTGCTGATGCAGATCGACCCCGAGCACTACCGCATCGCGGTCAAGCAGGCGCAATCTTTGGTCGCCTCACGCAAAGCCACCTGGGAGATGCGCAAGGTCAACGCCCACCGCCGCGCCGACCTCGACGCCCTGGTGATCTCCAAAGAGAACCGCGACGACGCCAGCAACATCGCCGACTCGGCCCTGGCCGACTACCAACATGCCCTGGCGCAACTGGAGGCCGCCGAACTGAACTTGAAACGCACGCAAGTCGTGTCAGCGGTCGACGGCTATGTCACCAACCTCAACGTGCATCGCGGCGACTATGCGCGCATTGGCGAAGCCAAGATGGCCGTAGTCGATATGAACTCGTTCTGGGTCTACGGCTTCTTCGAAGAAACCAAGCTGCCCCATGTGAAAGTCGGTGATAAAGCCGATATGCAACTGATGAGCGGCGAGACCCTCAAGGGCCATGTGGAAAGCATCTCCCGCGGCATCTACGACCGCGACAACCCCGAGAGCCGCGAACTGATCGCCGACGTGAACCCGACCTTCAACTGGGTACGCCTGGCCCAGCGGGTACCGGTGCGGATTCATATTGATGAAGTGCCGGAGGGGGTGTTGCTGGCGGCGGGGATTACTTGCACGGTGATCGTCAACCAGGCACAAAACTAAACAGAGGGCATCAGGCACGTCGCCTGCCGGCTCCTGCAGGGGAGGGTTATTGGCCCTGGATATAGGTCTCATGCAGGTGCCGCCACAGCAGTGCGCCGCTGGCCTGTTTCTCGAACACCACGGTGGCCCGGCGATCCGTCTGGCTGGCGCTGTGATCAACCTGGTGCTCACGGTAAGTCACCGTGGCACCCCGCGCATGGCGGTCGATGCCGGTCAGTTCACTCAAGGTGATTTTCAATCCGGGCCGCATGCCGCCCAGGCGAGTGAACAGGGCCTGGACCCCGGCGGCATTCACCCGTGCGCCGGTGGCGGGGGCGATCATGCTGAACTCGGGGGAGAAGCGCGCCAGCAGGTTCTGCAGGGTGCCTTCGGGGGCTGTGCCGGCAAACCATTGCTCGATCTCGATGTGGGTCTGGATCACTTCTTCAAAAAAGTCGCTGTAATCAATCATCATTGAGGCTCGCTGGCTGGGTGAAGCAGTGCGCGAACCCTGGAGGTATCCAGGCTCAGCGCTGCGAAGAGCGGCAGCAGTGTCAGGGCTGCCGCGATCAAGAAGGTCATGGTGAAGGAATCCGAGGCCGATAGCACGGCGCTGAGTGCCGCTGCGCCGAGGCAAAAGCTCACTTGCCTATTGATATTCCACAGCGCGCTGGCGTGGCCCATGCGTTCGGCAGGAATATCCAGAAAGGCCAGGGTCTGCGCGGTGCTGCTGCACAGGCTGCCACCCAGGCCCATCAGGGCATAGGCGCCCACCAGCAGGGCGGGCTGGGCAGCATTGAGCAGCAGGATGCCGGCGCATTGCAAGGCCATGCCGGCCAGCAGCAATGGCTTGGGCCCGCACCGGCTGAACAACTGCTTGCTCAGGTAGATGGCCAGGGCCGAGGCCAGTGCCCACGGCAGCATCAAGGCCCCGGTGCGTGTCGCGTCGTATCCAAGGCCTCGCAGGTAGAGGATGGCGACCAGGCTGGTGCCGATAAAGACGCCGGGGATAAACAGATACACCAGCATCGCCACTCGCAGCATCGGGTGGCGGATCTGCTTGAACAGACTCCCCAAGGCCAGGGCCGGTCGCGAGGTTGCGGGCACATCGGGTTTTATCCACAGCAGTGCCAGCAGCAGGGTCAGGAGGGCCAATGGCAGGTTGGCATAGAAGATCCAGCGCCACGACACCGTGTCCACCAGCAAGCCGCCCAGCGCCGGGGAGAGTGCTGGCACCAACAGCGCCACCGACATCACTCGGGCCGTCAGCTGGTGACGCTGCCCAGGGGCAAAGTGTCGGTACGCCAAGGCCTGGCCCACCGGTATCAGCAATCCACCCCCCAAGCCTTGCAACAGCCGCCAGCCGATCAGGGCCTGAATCGACTCGGCCTGGCCCACCAGCACCGATGCCATGCCAAACAGCCCCAGGCTCGCGGCGATCAAACGCCGCTCGCCCCACACTGCGGCGAGCCAGACGCTCAGCGGAATAATCAGGGTCAGGCCGAGCAGGTATGCGTTGCTGATCCACGCCAATTGCGTGACCGAAGCCTGCAGTTCATGGGCGATATCCGGGTAGGCGACGGTGGCGACAAACATGTTCACCAGGTCCAGGGCGAAGCCCAGTAAAAAGATCCAGGCGACTTTCGAGCGGTAGGTCATAGGGGCGATCCAGCGTTTGAGGCTGGCAGGGTAGGCCGGTTGCAGAGCTTGGGATACACGGGTTTGCCTGTTAGTTTGTCAAAAATATTTTGACAAATGGGGGCTGTGGCCATGGTCAGTCTGGACCGATTCGACACTTTCAAAGCCGTGGTCGAGGCCGGCTCGCTGACGGCCGCCGCCGATCTGCTGGGTCAGACCCGCGCGGTGGTCAGCTTCAATCTCAAACGTCTGGAAGCCGAACTGGGCGTCACCCTGCTCACCCGCAGTACCCGCCAACTGGCGCTCACCGATGCCGGCGAACGTTTCTACCTGCGCTGTACACGCATGCTCGAAGAAGCACGGCTGGCAGTGGAAGAGGCCCGTTCTGAACACGCCCAGCTCAAGGGCACCCTGCGCATCACCACGACTGTTGAATATGCGTTGGCAGTGGTCGCGCCGGCCGTGGAGGGTTTTCGCCGCCTGCACCCGGACCTCAACATCCACTTATCCACATCCTCGACCCATGCCGACCTGATCTCCGAGCGGTTTGACGTGGCGATCCGGCTGGGGCGCCTGGTGGACTCCAATCATCGTGCGGTGCAGTTATCCACCTATCAGGTATTGGCCGTTGCGGCGCCTGGTTTGGGTAGTGCCCATACGTTGGATGAACTAGAACGACTGCCCAAGCTGGGGCATGGCCGCCTGACTGAGTTGAGCGTGACCGACCCGGCAGGTGGCGAACATCAGTATCGCTCTGGCCCCAGTGCGCTGGTGGTCGACAGTGCCGCCGTGCTGCAAGCATTTGCCGTGCGCGGGCATGGCGTGGCGGTCCTGCCGCAGTGGCTGGTGCAGGAGGACCTGGACGCGGGGCGGCTGGTACGCCTGTTGCCGGATCATCGTTTCGCGCCTCAGGGGGTGTATGCGCTGTATCCGGACACGCGGCATTTACCGCTGAAGGTGCGGGCGTTTATTGACTTCATGAAATAGCGAAGACCCCGTGCAGAGGGCAAGTCCGCTTGCCACGGTGATCAAAGTGCTCCACCCAGCCCAAATCGCTTCTTCAACACAGTCTCCAACAACCCCTTGGGCAGCAGCGCCGCCATCAACGGCAAGGCCCGGCTGCCATTCCCCGAACGCAGCAGGCGCGGTGGTTCACTCTGTTGCACGGCCTTGAGCACATCCGCCGCAAAGGTGCTGGCCGGGGTCGGTTTGTCCTGGGAGGCCTGGGAGCGGGCACGGATGCTTTCGCGCAGTGGCCACCACGGCGATTGTTCATTGATCAGCAATTCGGCCTGGGTGCCGGCGTTCTTGGCAAAGTGGGTGTTGATCGCCCCCGGCTGCACTTCCATGACTCGCACGCCAAACGGTGCGAGTTCCATGCGCAACGCGTCGCTCAAGGCATGCACGGCGGCCTTGGAGGCGCAGTAGGCGCCGGCAAACGGCGTGACCAGCACTCCGGAAACGCTGCCGATATTCACCACCAGCCCTTTGCGCGCGCGCAGGGCGGGGAACAGCGCCTGGGTCACGCCGACGATCGCGAACACGTTGGTCTCGAACTGGCGCTGCAGGGCCTCGGTGCCACCATCGAGCAGCGGGCCCATGGCGCCGTAGCCGGCGTTGTTGATCAACACATCCAGCTCGCCCACCTGTCCGGCCAATTGCGCCAGGGCCGCGCCATCGTTGACGTCCAGTTGCACGGCCTTGAAACCGGCAGATGCGAGGGCCGCGACGTCTTCGGGACGGCGGGCGCTGGCCCATACGTCATAGCCGGCGACTTTGAAGGCATCGGCCAGGGCACGGCCGATGCCGCTGGAGCAACCGGTGATAAGCACGTTAGGCATGGGGCAATCCTTGGTAGTGGTTAGTCGGAGAAGCTGCCTTGCAGGTGTTCGGCGCGAAACTCCAGGGTTTGCGGGCGGTAGCCGGGGCGTAGGGGCGGCACCGGCAGACAGTCTTCCCAGGTGGCGCCGGCCTGCAGTTCGCCGGGGCCGCGATAACGCGGGGCAGCATAGACGTTGTCCGCCAGGTTCACCGTATCGCCTGGTGCGTAGGCGGCGACGCGCCAGCGCAGTTCGGTCAGGGGGACGTCGTTGCCGTTGTTGAGCTTGAGCTGCAAGGGGCGGTCGGCGGGGCACTGATCGGGGGCATAGTGGATGCGCAGCTCCAGGCGCGCCAGTTGCGAGGCCTCGCGGTTGTCCAGCCAGACCACCCATATCGCCACGAAGCCCAAACCCACTGCTGCGGCGAGGGAAACCGGCAATGCCTTGGCCGGGTAGCGCAGGAGTAGGACCAGCCAGGTGATGATGAGCAGAACGCCGAAGAACATGGGGACAGCCTCGTGGGTGGATGAACCATCGTACCGTTGACAGCATGCGGTTGCCTATCGGGTTGCGGTCACCCCCAAACGGACACTCCACGTAACCTTCGCGCTGGAATCAAGGGGGGTGTTCGCTTCACACACCTATATACAGCCACAGACTGACGGTCGTTGTTCTGTGAGCTTTTTTTATACGTGCCGAGAACAACGCCATGACCTTATCCGTACAAAATTTTGCTGTTCCAGCCTACCGCTCCTTCGCTTCTGACGATGAGAGCAGCCCAATGAAGTCGGCCTCCAATCCCCAAGCCACCACCGTCGCCGGCAACAGTGCCCTGGACAACCGTAACGCGCTGATACTGACCCTGGCAGGCCTGGAGCAAGGCCTTGCAACGGGCCGTATATCCAATGAGCATATTCTTCCGGCCTTGCAAGCCGCCAAAATACAATTGGCTCCCGATGCGCAACACCCAGGCCCGACCATGGAAGTCAGCCTTGCGCAATACATCACCGCCAATGGCTGGAGCATTCCGCAAAACCGAGAGGGGCTCATCCAACTCAGGCAGACCGTGTCTGCCCTGGCACCGACAAGTCCCTCGAATGCCTACGCAGTCATTACCGAGCGAGCCGCCAAGGCCAATGTCGAAAAAACCAAATTCAAAAAGATTGTGTTGGACACGGCCGTCGCGTTTCCAGATGTGCGCAAAGAAGCCAAAAAGCGTGCAGAAGAAATTGTGTTCGGGTTGACCGGAATCCATGTAGACGCCGACAAGACTTATTTGAATCGGTTTAACAGTTCGCAATCAGGGCAAACCGCTACCGGTTGGGAACACATGAAGGAAGAACCCTCGTCATCCATCAGTTTGACTGACGCCGTGTTGAAGAACTTTTCCGAGTACGACGGGATTCCCGGCACGCTGGACTCGGAAGCGGGCTTGTATAAAGACGGCCCCGGACAAAGCGCCAAAGCAGGCTATGGCGCCCACAACGAAATCCCCCTGGCGCCTTCGGCCTTTATGAAGGCCCTTTGGAAATCCGATTTCCAGACAACCATGTCGGCAAAAATCGACAGCTTCTGGAAAGACCACGCCGATGGCTACCGCACAGTCCAGAAAGGCATATTCATCTATAGGGCAGGCGAGCAACTCAAGGCCCAGGAGGCGAAGTTACCGGCCGAACGAGCGCTGCAGCCGCCCGAGCACCAGCTCACCAGGAGTGACTATAAACGGCTGATGAAGGCGGTTACCGGTGCAGAAATAGCCGAAGACCAGCCCATGACCGTGGAGAAACTGCAGGCAACCTCCCCGGTAACCGGCGATGTCCAGGTTCATGCATTTGATATCAATGGCTTTCAGTCCAGTGATATTTTGCGTTTTACCCTGCCCGCAGAGGGGCTCCAGAAGGATGCCAGCGGGCGCCTGGACGGCGTGCAAATTCTCTATATTCCTGACGCCAAGCCAGCCTTTCTGAAATTCGCCTCACTGGAAAAAATGGATCAATGGGTCAGCGATCAAGGCAAGACGCCCCAGACGCGCAAAGCCCTGGAGTCGCACTTCTCGTTGGCTGATCGGCAGAACAGTGAGTCCGGTGGTTTTGGGACCGCATTCTTTAATGCAATCGTGCCGCTGGGTTCCCTGATCTCTGAGATACGGCCAAAAAACGGCGTCGATTCATCCCTGGAATACCTCAGTACGGATAGCGTCAGCAACCAGGAGGGCAACGTCATTGACCGCAGCAATATCGCGATCAAGGGCGATGTGTTCAGTCACATGGCGGACAGTGGCCAGCAGCGTATGAGGAACGACGCAGACACCGCGATCAAATCCAACAGCGAGGTCACCCGTGACACCTGGCTCAACGACATTTCGGTCGGCGCAGAACTGCTGGTCAAACTGGCCCCGCTGGCTGCTCCGGTCGCCGCCGCTGCCGTCATCACAAGTCTCACGGAAGTGGTATTGGGCACCGAAAAAGAGATTTCGGGCGACACCCAGGCTGAACGTCATGACGGGGCGTCGAAGACATTCGATGGCATGATCAACACCTTGTTCTCCTCTGCCGGTCTCAGCTCAAATGCCGCGGACCCCTTTGCCCTGCCCAAAGAAGAACCGCTAGCCCCTGAACCCTCCGTGGAGTCCGCGTCCGAACCGGCGCCTGACTCTCCAGGCGTTGATGCCGATGTGCCCAATCGCCTGCAACCGTCACAAACGGACAACATCAGCGCCTACGCCATTGCCGATGGCGAATCGTTACTGGCCAAGAGCACAGTCAATGCTAGAGGGATTTATCAGTACAAGAACGAGGCGGGGGTAGATCGTTGGTTTATCCGTTACACCGATCAGTCCGGTATCGCCAAGACGTATGAGATTAAAGGTGATTTCAAACTCAGTGACGGCTATGTCCAGATTATTGATCCCCAGACCGGTAAACCCGTACTGACCGTTGAAACAGGTGCCGATAACCAATGGCGCGCGAGCAAGATGCTGGGGGGCAATAGAAAAGGCAAGGGGGTCAACGCTGCCCGCGAGCAGCCTGCCGGGCAGGGCCCGCTGGCATCAAGCTCAGCAACCAATCAACCCTTGGCCAATCATCAGGATTGGCAGTCGATAGTGGATTCGGGCACTTACAACGGCAAGCCGGTTTACATTCACTACACCAGCAAGGCCGGCGCAGAAGCGATCGCTCGCGAGCGAAGCATCAATGATCTGGCGCGTGGTGAAAGGCGTGCGGGTTCAAAGGGCGGTGTGTACGTTAACCCCCCAGGCCAGCAATTTAACAGCGAGAACGTTGAGAACCTGTTGTTTTTAGGGAATGAACGCTATGTGGGCAGTGGCGACTATATGGTGATCTTCAGCTCTGACCAGGTGCCCAAGGATTTAGGCCCGGTCACGGCCGGCAGCCAGTTCGTCGAGCTCAAGATGGCCAAAGAAATCAAGCTGACGCCGTCGAACTTTCTGTATTTGGGGCCGAACAATTTCAAGGACTATTTCGAGTGAAGGGAACAACGCTGTGTGGGTGATCGCTGCCAATCTGCAAAGTGGCCCGATCAGAAAAAGCCCCCGCCCAGCCCACTGCGGATAGGGGACGCAACGGGCTGGGCGAGGGCTTTTTGTTTTGCGGTGTTACTGCGCGATGGTTTTCACTGACACACCACGCTCGACGGGAGTCGAGCGCCCGTAGATGTCTTCAAACCGCTCGATATCGTCTTCGCCCAGGTAGCTGCCCGATTGCACTTCGATGATCTCCAACGGGATCTTGCCCGGGTTGCGCAGGCGGTGCACCGAGGCAATCGGGATGTAGGTGGACTGGTTCTCGCAGAGCAGGAACACATTCTCGTCGCACGTCACTTCGGCGGTGCCGCTGACCACGATCCAGTGTTCGGCGCGGTGGTGGTGCATCTGCAGCGACAGGCACGCGCCCGGCTTGACCGAGATGTGCTTGACCTGGAAACGCCCGCCCATGTCCACCGAGTCGTATGAGCCCCACGGACGGTAGACCTCGCAGTGGTTCTGGGTCTCGCTGCGCCCCTGTTCATTCAGGGTGTTGACCATCTGCTTGACGCCCTGGACCTTGTCCTTGTGGGCAATCATCATCGCGTCCTTGGTTTCCACGACCACGATGTTTTCCAGGCCGATCACCGACACCAGCTTGCCGTTGCCGTGGATCATGCAGTTCTTGCTGTCCTGGATCACCACGTCACCCTTGGTCACGTTGCCGTTGGCGTCTTTGTCATTGACCGCCCACAACGAGGCCCAGCAACCCACGTCGCTCCAGCCGGCACTCAGCGGCACCACGCAGGCGCGCTGGGTTTTTTCCATCACCGCGTAGTCGATGGAGTTGTCCGGGCAGCAGGCGAAGGTGGCTTCGTCGAAGGTCACGGTGTCGGCGGTGTGTTCGCTGCGTTCCAGGGTCAGCACGCAGGTGTCGTAGATGTCCGGATCGTGCTTTTTCAGCTCTTCGAGGAAGCGGCTGGCGCGGAACAGGAACATCCCGCTGTTCCAGAAATAGCCGCCGCTTTTGACGAACTCGACGGCGCGTTTTTCATCCGGCTTCTCGACGAACTGCTGCACCCGGCTGACACCTTCGGGCAGCAGCGAATCATTGGTGGACTTGATATAGCCGTAGCCGGTTTCCGGACGGGTAGCCGGTACACCGAACAGCACCATCTCGCCACGCTCGGCCGCCACGGTGGCCAGGGCCAGGGCGCGTTGCAGGGCTTTCTGGTCATCCAGCACATGGTCGGCTGGCAAGACCAGCATCAGTTCATCGCGGCCTTCATTGACCAGCATCATCGCGGTCAAGGCCACGGCCGGCGCGGTGTTGCGGCCAAACGGTTCCATCAGGATGCGCTGACTGTCGAGCTTGCGAGTGCTCAGTTGCTCATTGACGATAAAACGGTGGTCTTTGTTGCAGACGATGATCGGTGCGTCCATGCCTTCGAACACCAGGCGCTCCAGGGTTTGCTGGAACAGCGTGTGCTCGCCGGTCAGGGCCAGGAACTGTTTAGGAAACTGTTTACGGGAAAGCGGCCAAAGACGTGAGCCGCTACCACCGGAAAGGATTACTGGGATCATGTGTTTCTCCTTGAATCGATTTGGGTCAGAGCTACGAAGGTTTGTCGTTTCACTCTTGTTTTTGTCTCGGTCCTGAGTCGACACGCGGACAGTGTGGGAGCAGGCAAACCAGCTCCCACAAGGGGGCGTCTCAACTCAGGGAAATCATCAACGGGTCGACACGGGGCGCTTGACCCACACTGGCGACAGGTTGCTGCCGGAGCCGGTGACATACAGCACCGCCGCCTCACCACGTTCCAGGGCCACCGGCTTCACATCGCCAACCTTCTTGTCGCCGTCGTACAGCGCCAGGCTGACCTTCACCGGGTTGATCTCGCGCTCGCCACGGCCCTTGGCGGCCACGGCCTTGACCACATCGGTCTTGCCGTCGGCGGTTTTCAGGGTCAGGGCCTTGTCGCTGAGGTTCTGCACGCGCACCAGGGATTTCTGCTTGTTCTTGAACGGCGGTTCTTCGATCAGTTGCGGCTGGCCGCTGGCGCTGTTGACCAGGGTGTAATAGTGATCGGCGGCCAGTTTGACCGTGACGTTCTGGCTACCGACCTTGGCGCTGTAGTCGCCGCCCGGCAGGAAGCTGAAGTCACTGCTGGCCAGCGGTGCCACATCGCTCAACGCCGTGTTGCCGACGCTGGCGCTGACTTCCTGGTTGCTGGCGTTGAACAGGCGCACGAAGCTCGAGCCTTTCGGTGCGACGGGGCCATAGAGGGCGGCGTCGCCTGCGAACGCGGACATGGATACGAAGCTCATGCCGGCGGCGAGGGCCAGAGTCTTGGCGAGACGACGCGGAGTAGTAGTGAAAGTCATGTGAGTTACCTCTCTTTCAGTTTTGCGCCCGGTCGGGCGTCTCGGATTTTTCGGTTTTAACTGGGGTGTTGCTTGCCATGTTCTGTTGGCGCGTACCGGCTTGTTTGAGCTGCGCGACCCACTCGGGGTCGGCTTCGCCGATTTCGTTGTTCACCGGCAGATAGCGTTCCGGAAACTCCCAGATCAGCACTTGCGGCGGGCTGTTCTTGAAGTCATCGCTTTTCAGGTAGCTGAGCATCGGCAGGATCGGGCCGTGGCCGTCTTCGGAGTAGTTCACCACTTCGCTGCCCAGGGCTTGCTTCAGGGCGCCGACGAAGTTCCAGTTGGGGTTGGCGCTGTAGCTGGTGCCCACCAGGGCCACCGGCATCTCGCTGTCGGCAAACAGCGCGTCGTCGCCTGCGGCCTGGGCCTGCACTGCGTGGGTCACGCGTTTTTGCAGGGGCTCCTTGGGCGGCATCAGGTTTTCGAACAATGGGTCCAGGGGCAGGAACAGGCGCAAGTCACCGCTGTGGGGGGCGATGCCCTCGGCGTCGGTGACAAAGCGCTGGGGCTCGCCGCTGAGCAGGGTCTTGGCGTTGATGGTCCTGGCCAGCTGCTTGGCGGCGACTTCGGCGCCATCCGGGGTCCAGTGGGTGTCGGTGCGCAGGAACACCTGCTGGCCGTGGAGCTTGGCCTGTTGCAGCGGGCCCAGCAGGTCGGGGGCGAGGATCTTGTCGGCGGCAACCCGCGCATGGAAGTCCTGATAAAGCCCGGCATGAATGCTCGCCGGTTGCACTTCACCCAGATGCTCCGGGTACAGGCGCACCTTGGCCGGGACAATCGCCATCACCAACTGCACGCCCTTGGCCTTGAGGGTCTGGCGCACGCCTTCGACCAGGGCGTAGTTGTCTTGCAGGTTCTGCTCTTCGTTGACGGCGGGGTTGAACTCCTCGTCGCTGTACAACCAGTGATCGCGACCCAGCACCACGCCGGGACGGCCTTCGTTGAACAGCTTGTAGTCCAGGGCGGCCCAGAGGTTGGTGCCCAGGCGCTTGATCGGGAACTCGTCGTCGTAATGGGTCTCGACGGCCTTGGCCCAGCGCCCGTTGAGCACGGTGGCTTCGGCGTTGGTATTGAAACCGAAGAAACTGCGCACCGACCACGCGCCCAGGGCCATAAGCAGGGCCATGAACAGCGCGGCGTAGAGGATGCGGAATGAACGGGTCATGGTCGGCTCCCTCAGAACTGGAAGTAAAGGAACGGCGAGAAGCTTTGCGCCGAGAGTTTCAGAATCGAAGCCACAAACAGCAGCAGGATCACCGCGCGCATGGCATAGCGGGGCCAGTCGGCGGTCCAGTAGGCCGGTTGCACGGCGGCGTTGCTGCCGACGCTGAAACCGGGCTCCTGGATGCTGCCGGGGGGGTCGCCAGGCACTGCCTTGATCAGGCTCGGATCAGCCGGCTTGGCCTTGTCGGCCGGGCGATTGTTGTAGAAGTCGCGCAGGCCGAAGAACGCCAGCGTGGCGTAGGCCACCACCATGGTTGCCACTTGCAGGCCCGTCAGGTTGGCGCGGTTGAGTTCCGACAGCGACCACTCGCCAAAGCTGAACATCGCGCCGTACATGCGCCCGGCGACGTGCAGGTTTTCGGCACGGAAGATCACCCAGCCCATCACCACCAGTAGGAAGGTGAAGGCCCAGCGCACCGGGTTGAAGCTGCGTGGCGAGGTGTTGAGGCCGATGGCTTTTTCAATCGCCAGCCACATGCCGTGCCAGGCGCCCCAGACGATGTAGGTGATGTTCGCGCCGTGCCACAGGCCACCGAGGAGCATGGTCAGGAACAGGTTGCGATAAGTGGTCAGCGTGCCTTTGCGGTTGCCGCCCAGGGTGATGTACAGGTAGTCACGCAGCCAGGTGGACAGGCTGATATGCCAGCGCCGCCAGAACTCGGTGATCGACTGGCTGATATACGGCTGCTTGAAGTTTTCCATAAAGCGGAAGCCCATCATCAAGCCCAGGCCGATCGCCATGTCGCTGTAGCCGGAGAAGTCGAAATACAGCTGCGCGGTATACGCCAGCGCGCCGAGCCAGGCGTCGCCGGTGGTGGGGTTTTGCAGGGCAAAGCAATGGTCGGCCACCACCGCCAGGGTGTCGGCGATAAACACCTTCTTGATAAAACCCTGCATGAACCGCGTGCAGCCCTCGGAGAATTTATCCAGGGTGTGGGTGCGGTTGTTGAACTGGTCGGCCAGGTCGCGAAAACGCAGCACCGGGCCGGCAATCAAGTGCGGGAAGATCGCCACGAACGCCGCAAAGTCGATGAGGTTACGGGTGGCCGGGGTGTCGCCGCGGTACACGTCGATGATGTAGCTGATGGACTCGAAGATGTAGAACGAGATCCCGATCGGCAACAGCACGTGGGTCAGGATAAACGGCTCCAGGCCCGCCGATTTCATCATCAGGTTGATGCTGTCGACGCCGAAGTTGGCGTATTTGAAGTAGCCGAGGATGCACAGGTCGACCGCCACGCCGAGCAGCAGCCAGCGCTGGGCCGGCTTGGTGCGCACGCCTGCGGCACCGACCTTGAGGCCGATCCAGTAGTTCCACAGGGTCACGGCGGCGAACAGCGCCAGGAAGTCCACTCGCCACCAGGCGTAGAACACATAACTGGCAATCAGCAGCAGCAGATTGCGATAGCGTTGCCCGCTCAAATAGTACAAGCCGAGAAAGATCGGCAAGAACAGAAACAGGAACACATTGGACGAGAAAACCATCCCGATCTCTCCATGTTTAACCAACAGTCAAGGGCCAACGGCCCCCCCAAACCCCCCACGAAAACCGGGGAGGGCTGTATTGCAATTTTCTTGAAGGAACCGGGTCAGTGTGGGAGCGGGCTTGCTCGCGATTGCGGTCTGACATTCAGCATTGATGTCGTCTGACACTGCGCTTTCGCGAGCAAGCCCGCTCCCACATTTGGACCGAGTACGGTCAGGAACCTTTGTTGCCTTTTTCATGCGCCGGGTCGTAGACCTTGGTCAGGTCGCCACCCAGGCGGAAGGTCTTGAACGGCTGCATCTCGTGCTTGCGCTCCAGTACCTCCGGGGCGCAGGTGTAGAGGGTGCAGAAGGGCTCCAGCCAGGCGAATTTCGAGTCCTGCTCCAGATCCTGCATGTCCTGCTCTTTGCCGTTCTTCTGCTCGAAGAGTTCCGGATCCTTGACCCCGGCCAGCACCTTGTCGCCCAGGCGCTTGAGTGCGCCGTTGTTTTCCGGGCGTACATCCACGCCGTTGACCAGGGCGAAACTGGCGATCATCGCCAGCGGTGGCAGCGCATAGTTGTGGTAGGCCAAGGCCCGTTGCTGGCGCTTGAGTTCGTTGGGCAGGTAGCCCTGGGCGTCGACCTGATTGGCGCCGACCTTGTATTCCTTCACCGCCCAATCGAACAGGTCGCGACGGTTGGTGGCGACGGATGTGGCCATCACCGACCAGGCGGCCCAGTACGAATGGTTGTTGGTTTTTTCCAGGGGCAGGTTGTCCCAGTCGCTGACCACTTGCTCGGCCAGTTTGTTGAACCAGGCTTCGATCAACTGCGATTCCTGTGGGTGCCTGGCCAGCGGTTGCGACTCGGAGAACTTCAGGCGCACATAGGCCGACGCCATGCTGCCCAACGCCCATTTGCGCATCGACTTGCCGGTGTGGTTGAAGTCCTTGGACATCAACGCATCGGCCTTGGCCCAGCTCACCAGCCAGTTCAGCGTGCACTGCAATTGCTCCGGGCGACCGTCGCGCATGAACTGCATCACCCGCTTGCTGGTGTCTTTTTCCAGTTTGGTGATGTCGGCGGTGCTGTCGCGAAAGGCTTTTTCCGACTGCACATTCAGGGTCGAGCGGGCTTTGTCGGAGCCTTCGTATTTGCTGCGAAACTGCAGCGAGCCGGTGTAGGGCGTCGGCATGGCGTCGCAGTCATTCTTGAAGTCGCCGGTCTTGAACGCTTCAATCGGCGCGAAGTAGCCCTGGGGCGGACGCAGCGGCGCGGCGGCGTTGGCGTGGCCGGCAAATATCGCCAGGCCGAGCAACGTTGGAATCAATAACTTCTGCATAGGTAACCTCATTGCCCGGCGGAAGCAGTCTGCTGACCACCCGCGGGGAATACGTTGCGTGTGCAAATTTTCGCTTCGACTTTCTGCGCCGCAGCGCCCGCTTCGGGGCCCTGCACTTCCACGGCCAGCAGGTTCTGCGAGGCCCAGTCTTCATCGGTGCGCAGTTCAAAGGCGAAACGCCCGTCTGTCTCGGATGTTTCGGGTTTGTCGATCTTGATGTCCTCGTGGCGCCCGTTCATGTACCAGAGGGTGGCTTGCAGGGTTTTCACCGAGGGATCGGCGAAGCGAATGTCGACCTGATGACGGCTGTTGCGCAGGTCCATGTTCTTGCTGTTAACCATCAACTCGTTCTTGCCCGGCTTGAGGGTGGCGCTGGCGCTCATCTGCGCCGGCTTGCCCTCACAGCCGTTGTCGAGCAGGGCCATCATCTGGCGGTAGGTGGTTTCCTGGTCGAGGCGATACAGCGGTGAGAATTCCCAGATCAGAATCTTCGGTGGGCTCTTCTGGAATTCTTCGCTGCCCAGGTACTGGATCATCGAGCCTTCCAGGCCACCGCCGGGGAAGGCGACGTTAAGGATGTCGGCGCCGATTTCCTGTTCCAGGAAGCCGGCGAAGTTGTAGTTCTTGCCACTGTGGCTGGTGCCCACCAGGGTGATCTGCGGGTTGCCGGAGTCGCCGAACAGGTCGCCGTCCGCCGCTTCGCCCTTGGGCTCGGTGCTGAACTGGTCCATGTACTGGATCGCGTAGCTGGTGCCGCACAGTTGCCCGGCCATGTTGTGCAGGGTGCCGGTCTTGCCCATGCGCCCGGACTTCTTGGTCTCGAATTCACGCTGGGGGATCCCGGCGAACTCGGGCATGGCGCGCACCTTGGCACCGACGATCTTTGCGGTGCGCTGGGCGCCATACGGGGTCCAGTGCTGGTCGCCACGGAAGTAGAAGTCGTGGGCCGGCTGTTCGTCCGGCAATTGCTCGTTGGTCAGGGGCGACAGGTCCGGCACCACATAGCCCATCTTGGCAAAACGCCCGAGCATGCTCTTGTAGTTGCCCAGGGCCTTGTCGAAATCGAAGCTGGCTTTCTCCTGCGGGTTGAGCTTGTTGCGGTTCACCAGGCCACGGGTCGGCTGGTAGACCACCACCAGTTCCACGCCCTTGCTCTTGAACGCATCGCGCAGTTGCTGCATGCGCTTGTAGCCGGCCGGGGTGGTGTCGAATTCGGTGCGCAGGTCTTCCTGGGTACGGAACAGCCAGTCGCCCTGGGCCTGTACCAGGGTGGTGAAGTTCTGCTGGTAACGGGTGGTGTAGTTCTTTGCGTCGTGGGCCTCGGGGCACAGGTTGCAGCACGGCTCGGCGGTAAAGCTCGGCGCCTGGGCTTCATCGGCGCGCACGCCGCTGCTGGCGGCCAGGATGCCGAGGGTCAAACCCGAGAGGCTGAGTAGCTTGATCATGTGTGGGTGCATAAAGGTCATCCTCAGTCCTGCAATGGGGTCTGGCGTTCGACAGGGTCGATCAGCACGGCTTTTTTCTGGCGTACCAGCAAGTCGAGAATCTCTTCCTGGCGCTCACCTAGAACGCCGGAGAAGCTGATGCCACTGGATTTGGTCGGCGCGAGCATCGACACGCGGTACAGCTCGATGCTCAACGGCGAGTCGATGGACAGCGGCCCGCTGCCATTGGCCGCCAGCTCGCCGCCAACCACGATCAGCGAGACCTTGGTGTCGAACGGGTCGAGCGCGATGTCGCGGTCGGTGTCGGTCAGGTCCTTGATATGGCCGTAGACCCCGGTCAGGCCGTTGGCCATGGCGAGGTTCTCGTACAGTCGGATGTTCACGCTGTTACGGATACGGATGCCGTGGCGACGGTTGCTGATCACCTTGTTGCCCCACAACAGGTTATCGCCGCTCTCATAGAGGGTGATGCCGTCGGTGTGGTTGCGGTAGATCTCGTTGTCGGCGATCAGGTTGTTCACGCTGTTACGGTCGATCACCAGGCCCGACAGCTTGTTGTCGTAGCTGCGGTTGTTGAAGATGAAGCTGTCGTTGACCTCACGGGAAATAATGATGCCGTGCTTCTTCTTGGTGCCGTACACGGTGTTGTCGGCAATGATCAGGCCGTGGGAGCGGTCGTGGGGGTCGATGCCGTAGACGATGTTGTCTTTGTAGGTGCTGCCCTTGATCACAAAACCGGTGGTTTCGTAGCAGTAGAAGCCGTACCACATGTCCGAGAATTCGGAATCGACAATCCAGCCGGTCGGCTCCGGGCGCTTGAGGACCTTGGCCATGTTCGGCGTGTACTGGGAAATACTCACGCCGTAGGACTTACTGTTGGCATAGCCGAAGCTGGCCATCTTGCTGTTGACGATATAGGTCTGGGTACCGCCCCAGGCCAGCAGGAACGGGCGGAATTCCGTGGGCGAGCGGAAGGTCGCCGGGCCGTTGGTTTTCTCGCGCCAGCCGGTGATCCTGGTGTCGCGCACAAACAGCTGGCCGTCGTTGACCAGAAACGAGCCGGCTTCCTGGGACAGGCGCAATTCCTGGGTCTGCCCGTCGATTTCGAGGATGCCTTTTTCGCCGACC
Organism: Pseudomonas sp. WS 5410; assembly: GCF_012985645.1. Lineage (NCBI taxonomy): Bacteria > Pseudomonadati > Pseudomonadota > Gammaproteobacteria > Pseudomonadales > Pseudomonadaceae > Pseudomonas > Pseudomonas sp. WS 5410. The sequence continues at coordinate 454,316 of NZ_JAAQWS010000002.1, forward strand.
ACAATCGGCAGCCTGGCCAGGAACACGCCGGGCGAGGTTTCGCTCAGGTATTGCTTGGGCACCTTCTTGAGCAGGTCCTTGAGGTTCATGTAGCCGTCGTCGATAAAGATCGCCTGGGGAATGCCGTGCTGGCGCACCACCCATTCGGCCATCTTGTTGTCGCCGCCGATAAAGTCCTTGAGGGCGTTTTCCTGCATCATCCGGCGCACGCTGACCTTGCCGGCCTTGCTGCGCACGATTTTTTTCGCCACGGCTTCGGCGGTGTAGCCCGAGAGGTCCGGCAGCGGCGGCTTGGCCATCTCCAGCGGCGCCGTAGGCGGGCTGGTGATGGTGTAGGTCTTGGCCTGTTGCAGTTCCTTGGCGAGGGTGGGCGCCTTGACCTGCGGCTCGACATTGGCAAAGGCCGGGGCGCACGCCAGCAGCATTGCCGCAGCGAGCAGGGCCGAGCCTTTGAGGGCGTGAGGATTCATTGCGCAGGCTCCCATCAGAAACGCCAGATCACATCGACAAAGGCGCGGTGCATGTACGAGTCGACTTGCTTGCCATAGGCGTCGCCCGGTTTGAACACACCGCCACGAAAGCGCACCAGGGCCGACGGTTCGTCGATCGACTGGCTGAGGGCGGCGGGCAGCAGGCCCTTCTTGAAGTACTTGGTGACCACCAGGTCCATCTCCTGGCCAAGGTCTTTCTTACCGTCTTCCAGGGGCAGGGAGGCGCTGGACAGCACGGCGCCGGTGACGTCGTCGTAGTTGTTCTGCACCGCGTCGATGCCATTGCTGCCCACCGGCTTGTTGCCGTCCACACGCCAGAACTTGTGGTAGACCAGGCTGGCGTCGTAGTCATCGCGCAACTGCCAGGAACCGAACAGGCTCATGGACTGCATATTGTTCATCTCGCCGCGAAACGCCTCGCCAAAACGATGCATCCGCGATTGGGTGCCGGTGAAGTTCGAGCGGTTGCTTTGCAGGCCGTTCTGCTCGTAGTCGGCACTGGCGCGGGCATAGGCCGCACCCACTTGCCACTGCGGGTCGAGGCGCAGGCGCACACCCAGGTCGGTGGCCCAGCCATCCACATCGGTATTGCGCTTGGCGTTGGCCGGGCGGCTACCGTCGGCGTTCAGCGCGTTGACGTTGCTACGGTCGCCCTGCATGCCGGTGACGCTGGCCCAGTAGTTGACGGTGTTGGTGTTGCGCCAGTTATAAGCGTCGCTGTTGGCCTCAATGCCGAGCCAGGTCAGGTCGCCGTTCTGGCGCTTGTCCAGCGAATCGGCGGCCACGCCCGGTTGCGGGTAGTCGAGCTTGCCGTCGTCATGGCTGTGATGACCGCGCACGCCAACCCAATGGCCCGGGGTCCACTGGTAGGCCGCGTCGGCGTAGAAGTGCTGGCGGTCCTTGTCTTCGGGGGACAGTTCCTTGAGGTCGGTGCGGTACTCGCTGAAGCGTTCGGCGGCGCCGACATTGGCCTTGAGCAGGGTGGTGTCGAAGGTCCAGTTCAGCGCTTCGATGTTGGTGTCGCGCCATTGCCCGTCATCATTGCGCAGGCGCTGGCGGCCCAGCTTGAGGATCTCGCCGGGGTAGGGGGTGAAGCCGCTGTAGCCGACCCAGAACTCACGCAGGGCCAGGTAGTTTTTCTTGGTCTTGCGGTCGTTGTTGCTCGATTGCTCGGTGGTGTCGCCATCGGACTGTTGCAGGGTGTCGGTTTCGATGATGTCGCTGGACGCCACCGCCTGGCCCATGGCGTAGGCGCTCCAGGCGCCGCTTTCACCGTAGATCCACGGGCGCACATCCAGGCCGATGCCGTTGACGTCGCCGCCTTTTTGCGTGCCCAGGTCGCGGTCATCTTCGGACTGGCCGGTGACTTTCACGTCCAGGCCGAAGTTCTTGTCTTCGGTCAGCGCGGCCAGGGTCGGGCACGACCACAGCAGGGCGAAGGTCAGGCCAATACCGGCCTTGACGAATGGATTGAGTTTCATAGGGATTCCTCGCCGTCTTCTTCTTGCAGGGCGTGCAGTTGCAGCGTGCTTTGGCTCAAGGCACCACGGGCGGCCAGCTCTTGTTGCAGCAGGCGCTGGCCCTCGGCGCGCTGGGCGGGCGGCAGTTGTTGTTCGAGTTGCGCGGCCAGTTCATTGGCCTGCGGCGTGTCCTGGCGCTTCGCCAATTGGCTGAACACATAGGCGTTGAGCGGGTCGGGCTGGGTGCCCTTGCCTTGGGAAAACAGCTGGGCGATAGCGAAGTCGGCGCTGTTCTGGCCGTTGCGCGCGGCCGTCAGCAAGTGATCCAGGGCTTTTTGCGGGTAGACCTGGCCCAGGTAGCCACGGCGATAGATCTGGCCGAGGTAGTAATCGGCGGCCACTTCCCGGCCCTGGGCATTCTGGAAGTGGGCTTCGGCGGCCTTGGCATCGGCCGGCACCCACTTGCCTTCGTAGTAGAGCTTGCCCAGCAGCAACTCGGCGCGGGGCTGGTCGGCGGCGCGACCGTTGTCGAGGTACTTCATCATCTGCTCGACGTCGCCCAGTTCCGGGAAGTCGTAGAGCAGTTGCGCGAGGCTGACCCAGGACGCCGGGTAGCCAGGGGCGATTTTTTCCAGCAGGGCCTGGGCGCTTTTTTCATCGGTCTTGCCCAATGAGGCATCGCCCAGCACACGGGCCACACTGTCGACCCGCTGGGCGCTGACGGTGCCACGGCTGTAGCCGGCTTCCATCTGCTTGAGCAGTTCGGCCTGTTGCTCCGGTTGCTCGCGCTTCTGGTAGACAGTGGCCAGTTCGACGTAGCAGATATCGGTGCTGTTCAGCGCGGCCTTGCAGATTTTTTCGATGTCATCCAGGTGCTGATCGTAGGTGCCCTGGGTACGGTACAGCAGCACCTGCGCCAGGCCGGCTTCCGGGTAGCCGGCGGAGCGCCAGGTATCAATCTGCTGCTGCGCGTTGACGCTGGGGAAATCGTGGGGGTATTGCAGGTACAGCATGGCCAGCGGGATCAGGGTGTTGCCTTCGCCATTGGCAAAGGTTTTTTTCAGCAGGCCTTCGGCTTCGCGGTGCTCGGCTTCGGTGGCGCCGGGCTTGGCCACCAGCAGACGACCGAGACGGGCCTGGGCGCGGGGCGAAATATCGGCGGCCGCACGGTAGGTGGCTTCGGCTTGCTTGATCTGCGCCGGGTCACGGCTGCCGACCTGGATATCGGCCAGGCCGACCTGGGCTTCGCTGTAGCCCAGCTCTGCCAGTTGCTGGTAGTTCTGCGCGGCGGTGGTTGTGTCGCCACGCTTGAGGGCTTCATTGGCCAGGCGCTGGTCGGGCAGGCCGGCGCAACCGGCCAGTGTGACGGCCAATGCCAGCAGCGCTACAGGTCGCAAGGGGGAGCGAGCTTTTGTGGGAGCTGGCTTGCCTGCGATGGCATCGCCGCGGTGCATCTGCTGCACCGAGTCGATGCTATCGCGGGCAAGCCCGGCTCCCACAGGAGTGGGCTCCCACAAGGATTGTGTTGTTCTTGAAATAGGGTTCACAGGCAAATCCTCGCTTACAAACCAGCAGCCATGGCTTTATCAATCAGCCAGTTCAGGGACGGACCACGGTCGCTGGTCACTTCCACGGGGCGGCCGGCATAGGCGCTGTCCAGCGGGGCATCGGGCTTGATCTGCACGCGGATATCCGAGGACAGGTCGGCGCTGTTGAGGCTGGTGCTGCTGACGATGGTGCCGGTGCGGGTCTGTTCTTCATCGGCGACCTGGAAGCTCACCGGGGTGCCTGGGCGCACGTCGCCGAACTGGCGATAGGAGAAGCGCGCCTCGACATTCGCCTGACTGCCGCGCGGCACCAGTTGGAAGATCACATCACCCTTGCTCGCGTATTGACCATCAGCCACCAGTTGCTGGGCGACGATGCAGTCGCAAGGGGAGGTCAGGGTGCCGGTCATTTGCTTGCCGAACAGCTCTTCGACCTTGGCCGGTTGCAGCTGGTCTTCGTCCAGGTGGCCCTTGAGCACATCCAGCATGCTGGTGCTGAAGGTCGCCAGTGGCACGCCTTTGGCGGCAACGCCGTTGTCTTTGATCAGGCTTTGCACGGTGCCGTCGCGGGGCATCGTGACGTTCATCCCCGGCACGCTGACCAGGCCGGCCTGGGCATGACTGACGAAGTACATCCCATACACCGACTTGAACACAAACCCGAATGCCGCCAGGCCCACCAGGAAGATCGCCAGGCTGAACGTCACGGCGCGCAGGCGACCAAAGGCGCTCATGCCTCTGCCGCTGTCCTTGACCTTGCGTGCCTTGGTGAAGTTGTCGCGCTGCAGGGTCGCCAGTACATCGCCCATGGTCACGATATCGCCGGACAGGTGCGAAGTGATCAGGTGCCGCAGGGTGGAAATATCCTGGGCATCCAGGTTCTGGAACTGGCAGCCGGTGCGGCCGGTCTGGCGGTCGTGGGAGCGGATCAACAGCTCCACGTCCATCGCCAGGCCGAGGTTGTCGATGACAAACTGCAGGCGCGCTTTATGCACATCGCCGACCTTCAGCGGTTGCTGGGCGGCATTGAAGGCCAGGCCGCCGGCGGACAGGTCGATGACCCGCACTTCCATGGGCGTGCGGTCGGCACCGAAGAAGCGCAGCTTGGCCGGGATTTTCACCCGGGCGTGTTGGCGCTGGGCTTCGGATTCGTGGACAACGTTGGCGTTTACTTGACTGTTCATCAGGGCATTTCCTTAAGTTAATTCAGGCTTGGCAGGGTCAGACCATCATCAGCAACACGGCGACGAAAATGCTGCCGGCGGAGAAGGTCATGGTCCGAGACGACCAGGTGTTGAACCAACGTTGAAAGCTGGCCAAATCGCGGGTCAGTTTGGTGTCCTGGCGGGTCCAGGACTGTTGATCGAGGCGGAAGAACACGTAGATCTTCACCAGCGCGCCCATGATCTGGTTGTAATAGAGAATCACCGGGTAGGCGGGGCCGATCTTGTGTCCCGAGCACGACAGCAACAGGGTCAGGATCAGGCGGGTGATGCCGATCCACAAAAGGTAAGCGAGGATGAACGCACCGCCGTACTTGAAGGTGGCGATGATCGCCACGGTCAGGCCGAGCAGAGAGGTCCACATCGACACGCGCTGGTCGAACAGCACCACGCTGGTGAACAGACCCAGGCGGCCCATGCCCAGGCCCAGGGCCCGGGAGTTCTGGCGCAGGTTGTTGCCGTACCAGCGGAACATCAGCTTGCGGCTGGCCTTGATAAAGCTCTTTTCCGGCGGGTGTTCCACGGTGTTGATCGCCGCATCGGGCACGTAGAAGGTGTCGTAACCCAGGCGCATCAGGCTGAACCAGCTGGACTTGTCATCGCCGGTCAGGAATTTGAAACGGCCCAGGCGCCAGTGTTGCAGCGAGTCGCTTTCCACGTCGGCGATAAAACCGGGGTCGGTGACGACGCTGGCACGGAACACCGACATGCGTCCGGTCATGGTCAGCACGCGCTTGGACAGGGCCATGGAGCACATGTTGATGTGGCGTTGGGCGAAGCGCAGTTTGTGCCACTCGCTCATGATGTAGCCGCCGCGCACTTCGCAGAACTCGTTGGTGGTCAGGCCGCCGACATTGCCGAACAGCTGGAACCACGGCACGGTCTTGCGCACTACGCCTTCGGCGAGCACGGTGTCGCCGTCGATCACCGCCACCACGGCGCGGTCGTCCGGCAGGTGGCGGGAGATCGCCCGAAAACCGAAGGCCAGGCCGTCGCGCTTGCCGGTACCGGCGATACGTACGAAGTCGAGCTTGACGTGAGCCGGTGGGTTCATCTTTTCCCAGAGGCTCTTGACCAGCAGCTCATCGGACATTTCCACCAGGGAGCAGACCACGGTGGTGGGGAAACCGCACTCGATGGCCTCGCGGATCACCGAGCTGTAGACCTGGGCCGTGGTCAATGCGTCGATACGAAAGCTGGTAACCATCAGGAACACATGGGACGGGTCCGCCGCCTTGCCCAGCTTGCGCACTTTGCGCCGCAGGTGCGGGTAGACCACGTACAGGAACAGCATGCCGCGAAAGAAATGCGTAGCACCCATCGAGTAGCGCCAGATACCCACGGCGCCAATCAGGAAAATAAAATTCTTCGACTCGGAGTCGAACGTACTCGCCGGCAGCAGCAGGGCGAGTCCCATCAGCAGGCTCAGAAAGACCAGCCAGCCGGCGGATTGGAGCAGTACGTGTTTTAACTTGGACATAAGCGTCATCCGAAGGTGAAGAAGGCTTCAAGCTGCAAGCGCTGGGGATCAGGACACTTGCAGCTTGAAACTTGCCGTTGCTGTTACCAGCAAATGCCTTCGGTACGGCCACTGACGCTGGTGGCCTGGGACATAAAGCCCACCAGGTCGACCACTTGCTTGCCGTGCGGGGCTTGCTGGGCCAGGGCGCGGAATTTCTCGTCGCGGTTGCCGAGGATGATCACGTCGCTGTTGTTGATCACATCGTCGAAGTCCGAGTTGAGCAGGGACGACACGTGGGGAATCTTGCCTTCGATGTAGTCCTTGTTGGCCCCATGCACACGGGCGTATTCGACGTTGCTGTCGTAGATGCTCAGGTCGAAGCCCTTGCCGATAAGCATTTCCGCCAGTTCCACCAGTGGGCTTTCACGCAGGTCATCGGTGCCGGCCTTGAAGCTCAGGCCCAGTAGGGCGACCTTGCGCTTGTCGTGGCTGGAGACGATGTCGAAAGCGTTCTGCACCTGGGATTCGTTGCTGCGCATCAGCGAGTTGAGCAGCGGCGCCTCCACGTCCAGGGTGCTGGCGCGGTAGGTCAGGGCGCGCACATCTTTTGGCAGGCACGAGCCGCCGAAGGCAAAGCCGGGGCGCATGTAGTACTGGGACAGGTTGAGGGTCTTGTCCTGGCAGACCACTTCCATCACTTCGCGACCATCGACGCCTACGGCCTTGGCGATGTTGCCGATTTCGTTGGCGAAGGTGACTTTGGTGGCGTGCCACACGTTGCAGGTGTACTTGATCATCTCGGCAACGGCGATGTCCTTGCGGATGATCGGCGCATCGAGTTCTTCGTACAGCGATTGCAGGACATCACCGGAGGCTTTGTCCAGTTCACCGATCACGGTCATCGGTGGCAGGTCGTAGTCGGCGATGGCCGTGGATTCGCGCAGGAACTCCGGGTTGACCGCGACACCGAAGTCGACGCCGGCTTTTTTGCCGGAGCAGTCTTCGAGGATCGGGATCACCACGTTGGCCACGGTGCCGGGCAACACGGTGCTGCGCACCACGATGGTGTGGCGGGTGGTCTTGTCACGCAGGACAAAACCGATCTCGCGGCATACCGCCTCGATGTAGTTGAGTTCCAGGTCGCCGTTTTTCTTGCTCGGCGTGCCGACACAGATCATCGACAGGTCGGTATCGCGGATGGCGTCGGCGAAGTTGGTGGTACCGCGCAAGCGGCCGGTGGCAATGCCCTGGCTCAACAGTTCGCCCAGGCCGGGTTCAACGATGGGGGATTTGCCCGCGTTGATCAGGTCGATCTTATCCTTGGAAATGTCTACGCCGACCACTTCGTGGCCCCGTGCAGACAGGCAACCGGCACATACTGCGCCCACGTAACCCAAACCAAATATGCTGATGCGCATCGCATTTACCTCTATCTTTATCACGCCATTAGATGGCTGGAGTTCATGTTTTCAAGCGTCACTCATGCACTAGGTAATGCGGTGAATAGACACAGCATTGCCATGTACAGGCATGTTAAAAGTCGAGTGACTAACTAATGCACTCAAGTTGTGCGCAACTTGGCCTTATTGTTGGGGCTTGCCCTGAAATGCAGCCAGCCTTCGGTGAGAAGGGTCTGGCGTCAGTGCCGCAACGCCTTGATATGGACATAAAGCCCTTATCTATCAACGCATTGGGTTGTCTCACTGACCCATTTGGGTAGGCTCAGCCTTGGCCTTGTAGGGGATGGTCATGCAACCTTATCGCCCGCCCTCAACTAAACAGTTGTTAATTAGACCGAAGGGTCAAAGTTGAATATGACAACTTTGCTACTTCCGTTGGTCGCTGTGTAAGTCATATCGCACAAGAACAGAGATAATCGTTACCGGTGGTATGAGCGGCACTGAAGGACATAGTTCCTGGCCGCTCATCCTGTTTCTGGAAATTTCTTGAAATATTAGGAAAGATGGCACTAGTACTATATTGATAGCACTTGCGGATTGGGCTAGTGGTTATAGGGAGTTGACGCGGGGATATAGTTTTGTGCCACTACTGTTTGAAAAAAGTGGTGCCACTACGAAAAATTCTGACGAATGTCGAGTGAAAGAAACGTTAGGAAATCTGAAGAAATATTTTTGACGTCAAAGTAATGACGATTCCGCATTTGAAATACGGAAAAAATGTGGGAGCAGGCTTGCCAGCTCCCACATCGGATTTGCGCTGTACTGGCGACCTACTCCGGTGCGTGATCGCGCAAAAATACCAGGTTATCCGGCTTGGACTGCTCGGCACTGAAGCGATAACCCTGGACATCAAACTGCTTGAGCTGCGCCGGGTCGTTGATGCGCTCTTCGATGACAAAGCGGCTCATCATGCCCCGGGCCTTCTTGGCGTAGAAGCTGATGATCTTGTATTGGCCGTTCTTCAGGTCCTTGAACTCGGTATTGATGATCCGCGCGTTCAAGGCTGGGCGCTTGACCGCCGAGAAGTATTCGTTGGAGGCCAGGTTCAGCAGCACATCATCGCCCTGCTCAGCCAGGGCCTCGTTGAGCCATTCGCTGATCCGCGTGCCCCAGAAGGCGTACAGGTCCTTGCCACGGGCGTTGCCCAGCTTGGTGCCCATCTCCAGGCGGTACGGCATCATCAGGTCCAGGGGACGCAGCAGGCCGTACAGGCCCGAGAGCATGCGCAGGTGGTCCTGGGCGTAAGCGAAGTCGGCGTCGTTGAAGGTCTGGGCATTGAGGCCGGTGTAGACGTCGCCCTTGAAGGCCAGCAGCGCCTGCTTGGCATTGGCCGGGGTGAAGGCCGGGGTCCAGCTGCCGAAACGTGCGGCGTTGAGGCCGCCGATCTTGTCGGAAACATGCATCAGTTCGCTGATCTGCGCCGGGCTCAGCTCGCGCAACTGCTCGATCAACTCCTGGGAGTGGTCGAGGTATTGCGGCTGGGTAAAGCGCTGGGTTACCGGCGGGGTCTCGAAATCGAGGGTTTTGGCGGGGGAAATCACCGTCAGCATGAAGTCGTCTCCTGTAATCGTCGGGGGATTCTAGGGGGTTGGGGCGTTGGACTCCACCTATCACGCCAATAGCTGCCATACGGTTATCCCTGTGGGAGGATGGTGATCGGCTATAGTGGCCGACGAATCAGGAGGGGGAGACCTGTTGTGCGAATTGCGCTTTTAGTGTGCGCCTGGCTGACGTGCCTGGGCGCCCAGGCGGCCAGTGTGGATGTCGCGACCCTGGACCGTGGCACCTGGCCGGAAAAACTCAGCAGCCCGGCGCTGTTTGATGTGGCATCACGCGCCGAAATCCTCATGTTCGCCAACGCGCTGCTGGCCAGCGAGGCCCTGGATGAACCGGCCCTCAAGCAGCGCCTGGGGCTGAAGATCGTCAACCAGGGCGCTATCGACGACCTGCGCCGCCACCTCTGGCAGCGGTTGCTGGAGAACTACATGTTCGCCCAGCAAAGCTGCGAACAGGACGCCTCATTCTGCTATCTGGTGGACAACCTCGACGACCTGCGCGATCAAGCCGGCAAGTTCGAGGTGAGCGAGCAATCTTTCTATATAGGCTGGGCCGGTCCCAGCCGCGCGTTTCACCAACGCTACCTGGATGAACTGCTGCGCAAGGCCGCGCTGTTCCCGCAGATCGGCAGCGAAGTGGCGCGTTTTGGGGATTTCGAGCGCAATGGCGATGAACTCAACGACCGCCTGTTTTTACTGACCTTCGATGGCGGCCCGTCACCGCTGGGCGGTCAGACCGACTGGCTGGCCGACTACCTGCGCAAGCAGAAAATGACAGCCACCTTCTTTGTCCTGGGCAACAGCCTGCAAACCCGCCTGGAAAAGACCTCGGCCGTCGATGTGCAGGGTTTGTACCAGGGTCAGTGCGTGGGCATCCAGGGCTGGCAATACCGTTCCCACAGCCATTGGGTTGACTGGCAAGGCTCGATCACCCGCAGTGCGTCGCTGACCCAGAACCTGCTGCCGGAAAACTACGTGCCGCTGTTCCGCCCACCCTATGGCCAGCGCCGGGCTGACAGCCAGGGCTTTTTCCGGGCCCAGGGCCTGCAAGTGGCATTGTGGGATATCGACTCCCAGGATGAACCGGGCCTGCTCAAGGCCGACGAGTCGGCCCAGCGGGTGCTGACGCTGATGTTGTTGTGGCGTAAAGGGGTGATTGTGTTCCACGACACCCAGGACAAGGCGCGGGTCGCATTGCCGCTGTTGCTACAGGCAACGGCGCAAAGTGGGCTGGGTTGGCAGGATTGTCGGGAAGCGTTTCGCTGAAAAGGGCAAAAGCCCGGCCCTGTTGGGGATGAGGGTTTTTTGGGGTGATTTGCTGCGACATTTCGATGCAGGCGGACTTCCGACTTTAGCGGGGTGCGTGGCGGCCCGCCAGTGCTATTCGTCATCCTGAAAAATAAACTTCAAAAAAGCGTCAAAGTGCTTTTTCCTGTCATGGGTTTTGCGGTATTACGAAGTCAGATCGCCGAAACCTGCACCACAGGTGGCGTCTTCCCAGACTCCCTTTGCGGTGTATTCGGCGCTCGAATCGAGGCGCAGCACTGTTGTGGTATTGCGTCGACTGGCTCCCACAAAGGTGACCGAGTATGGATGATCATGGACGTAACCCTTCTTCCGACCAGCCAATCCTTTATGTGCTTGATACCAATGTATTGATTCACGATCCAAACGCGTTGCTCAATTTCGAAGAACACCACGTCGCCATCCCGATGATCGTGCTTGAAGAGCTCGATAAACTCAAAAGCGGGCACCACAGCGTTGCCGCCGAATGCCGCCAGGCGATCCGCCTGATTGACAAGACCCTGGGCGAGGCCTCGCCCGATGATGTGGAAGTCGGCGTCCCGATCCAGCGTGGCAAGAGCGGGCCCAAGGGCTTGCTGTCGATCCTGATGAGCAAGCGCAGCGAGCCCAACAGCCTGCTGCCGGAAAACCTCAACGACAACAAGATCATCAACCAACTGATCGACCTGCACGCGCGCGACAAGGACCTGCGCCTGGTGCTGGTGACCAAAGACATCAACATGCGCCTCAAGGCACGAGCGTGTGGGATCGCTGCCGAGGACTACAGTACCGATCAACTGGTCGACGATGTGTCGATGCTGTCCCGTGGTTATCACACCATGACCGGCTCGTTCTGGGACCGCGTGAGCAAGGTTGAGACCCGCCAGGACCATGGCCGCACCTGGCACCAGGTGCAACTGACCGACAACCTGCCGGCGGTGCATATCAATGAGTTCATCATCGACGAACAGGGCTTCGTGGGCTGGATCAAAGAGATCCAGGTCGACAAGCTGCTGATCCTCGATCTGCATCAGGAGCCCCTGTTGCACCAGGAAGCCTGGGGCCTGAAACCGCGTGATATCTACCAGAGCCTGGCGCTGTACGCGCTGCTCGACCCGGACATCCACCTGGTCAACCTGACCGGCGCGGCGGGTTCGGGCAAGACCATCCTCGCCCTGGCGGCTGCCATCGAGCAGACCATGGTCACCAAGCGTTATCGGCGCATCATCGCCACCCGTAGCGTGCAGGGCCTGGACCAGGAGATCGGCTTTTTGCCCGGCACCGAGGCAGAAAAAATGGAGCCGTGGCTGGGGGCGATCACCGACAACCTCGAAGCCTTGCACATGGATGACGAAAACACCCATGGCAGCGTCGACTACATCCTCAGCAAAGTGCCGTTGCAGTTCAAATCCCTCAACTACATTCGAGGTCGCAGCTTCCAGCAGAGCCTGATTCTGATTGACGAATGCCAGAACCTCACGCCGCACCAGATGAAAACCATCATCACCCGTGCCGGCGCCGGTTCCAAAGTGGTGTGCCTGGGCAACCTGGCACAGATCGACACTCCCTACCTGTCCGCGACCAGCTCCGGGCTGACCTACCTGACGGAACGCTTCAAGGATTTCCCGAACGGCGTGCACATCGCCTTGCAGGGTGTCCCTCGCTCGATTCTGGCCGAATACGCCGAATCCCACCTGTAATCCGAAACCGGGCGATACCTCCATCGCCCGGTTCACCTCAATTCCTGTGGGAGCCGGGCTTACCCGCGATGGCGTTGGTGACTGACACTGCGCTATCGCAGGCAAGCCTGCTCCCACCTTTTGATCTGCGTTGGGTTTACAATCGGGGCTTCTGATCAGGAGTATCCCCGTGCTGACTCATCTCGATTCCCAGGGCCGTGCCCACATGGTCGACGTCACCGATAAAACCGTGACGTTCCGCGAAGCCGTGGCCGAGGCGCGGGTGCGCATGCTGCCCCAGACCCTGCAAATGATTGTCGACGGCGCCCATCCCAAGGGCGACGTGTTCGCCGTGGCGCGCATCGCCGGGATCCAGGCGGCGAAAAAGACCAGCGACCTGATCCCCCTGTGCCATCCGCTGATGTTGACGGGCGTCAAGGTTGAGCTGGCAGCCGAAGGGGAAAATACCGTGCACATCATCGCCCGCTGCAAGCTGTCCGGGCAGACCGGCGTGGAAATGGAAGCCCTGACCGCCGCCAGTGTTGCCGCGTTGACGATCTACGACATGTGCAAGGCGGTGGACCGTGGCATGACCATCGAGAACATCCGCCTGCTGGAAAAGCTCGGCGGCAAAAGCGGGCATTTCAAGGCGGACCAGGCATGAGCATCAACGTACTGTTTTTTGCACGCTACAGCGAGGCGATAGGCCTGGACTCCCTGGAGGTCGAAGGCGACTTCGCCACGGTCGATGCCGTGCGCCTGGCACTGGCGGCTGATGCGGGCTTCGAGGTGCTCAACGAGGCCAGCCTGATGTGTGCGCGCAACCAGGAACTGTGCTCCCTCGACGAGCCTTTGCAGGCCGGTGACGAAGTCGCCTTCTTCCCGCCCGTGACCGGAGGCTGACCATGGCCATTCGTGTGCAAGCCCAGCCCTTTGACCCCGGAGCCGAAGTCAACGCCATGCACGCGGCCAACGTGGGTGTGGGTGCGGTGGTGAGCTTTGTCGGCTATGTACGCGATTTCAACGATGGCCTCGATGTGGCGGGGATGTTCCTTGAACACTACCCCGGCATGACCGAAAAAGCCCTGGCCAAGATCGCCGTCGAAGCCGAGCAGCGCTGGCCGCTGCTCAAGCTCGAAGTGCTGCACCGCATCGGCGCCCTGGAGCCCGGCGAACCCATCGTGTTCGTCGCGGCTGCCAGTGCCCACCGCCAGGCGGCGTTTGATGCCTGTGCGTTTGTGATGGACTACCTCAAGACCCGGGCGCCGTTCTGGAAGAAGGAGAACACCAGTGAGGGGGCGCGGTGGGTTGAGGGGCGAGAGAGTGATCATGCGGCGGCGGGTCGCTGGAAAGCCTGATTGTTTATCATTGGGTGGCGCTTGCAAGAACACGCAGTCATGGCTGTGGTTTATAGTTATAAAGGTTCATTAAGTTATTTCTATTTCAGCTAATTAACTGTCAATTTTAACAGTTACTTTCTCTTTTTTCCTGGTCTCTAATCTCCCTAAGTGTTCGATATCTAAGTTCGTGGAATTTCAGATCGAATTTGGTTTCGAGAAAGTTCGCGCTACGGCGATGGATGCGGTTTTTGGAGAACGAGATGATCAGGCAATCACATAATATGCGGCTTGTGCATTTTAAGGTCAGGTTTGCTGATGGCACTGACTATACGGATGCACTTTATGCCAATGGGTATCATCAAGTTGAAGTTGTAGTTGAGGTTTTAAAGCAGGTTTTGGGGAAAAAAGGTGTCTGGAGTCAAGCCTCCTTAACCGATAGTGAGCGAGCGAGTGTAAAAATCGTACCTGTTTCTATCGCGGATAATGCCAGTGTAGGCAGCGGGTGGAGTTGCGATACGCAGAAGAACGAATATGATCCAGGACTCTGGAATCGTACTGGGGAAGAACTCGGCGAGAGTCTGCCAAACAATACGGTTGTTGACGCGGGGGTAGAGATTGTCAGGCGTTATATGCGCCTTGAGGAAAATGTCTCTCTCAAGGCTGTACAGTTCATGGCGACTATTGTGTTGGACGGAGAGACGGTTACTAACAGCTATTCCGAATATCCGACTGATTTTAAGTCGTCGGTATTTATCAAGCCCACGGTGCCCCCAGTATTGCTTTCTACAGAGCTTGATTTGATTGTTGATTATGATGCTTTAAATATTACAGGGCTTCTTGATATTGATATGTACTATTGGGAAGGTGTTAATGGTTTGTGGTTTGTTCATAATTATGGGTTGAATGAGTCAGTGGAGGTGCCAAATGAAGGGACCTCCTTTCAGACGTCTTATGGACTTTCGGGTAATTATAAAGGAGGAGTTTTCTCTGGGTCTTCGAGCAGTACTTTACGGTTGAGTATGGTTCACCAGTATCTTCCAGTTGTAAATCCAGGTGAGGATCCAGTGATTCATCGGATAAGTAATCGTGTTATGTGCGCGGTTAAACTTACTACACAGATTCCGGACCTTCCGCATGAGGTTTTGAATAGCAAGTGGCGGTTGCGGGATAACTATGGGAATCTTCATGTATTTAAAATAGTTCCCTATGAAAGTGGCAATCGTCTGACGGTGGAGCCCGTTAAGTTAGCAAGGCGACCTCAGCACTTCCACATCGTCCTTGCTAATGGTCAGGATTCTACTGACGCGCTGTATGCCAATGGCCGGCATCAGTGCAAAGTTCTTATTGAAGTCACTATGGTGCAGGAAGGGATTAATGGTAATTGGGAGAGCACGCTCCTGCGGGAGGATGAAAAAGCCAGTGTAGCGGTCACATTATATTCTCCAAATGTGAACCAGCCTCTACCGGGGGGGTGGTCCTGCGATACCGTGAAAAATATATATGATACCGGACTTTGGATTCGAGAGATACAAGACGCAGAGGAGGGCGGAATTGGGGAGAACACTACGCAACAAAAGAGTGGGGCGCTGGATACTATAGAGATAGTTGAGCGATTTATGCGTTTGGAAACCGGCGCTTCAATGGAGAGTCGGAGGCTTATGGCTAAGATAATTATAGATGGTAAAGTTTATACCACGAATTTTAACGAAGGGGATTCAAAGTTTAATGCTTGGGTGAATATCTCGCCTCGGCAGCCTTATCGAGTGAGAGTTCGTGATCTTATACTTACTGTGGATCACGCTTATTGGAATCACAATACGAAGACCGATATTGATGTTTGGTATTGGTTGCCCCCGCCTGGGGTGAGGTTTATCTCCCAAATGGGGTTAGACGCACCCATGTGGGTCCCTTGGGAGGGGCGTTACTTTCAGACGTCTTTTGTTAATGGGTCCGGTGGAGTTGATAGAAAAGGCGGAGTTGTAGTGGGCCACGATAAGCCTGGGTCAAGCCCCTCTCTTGATGAGATACATGAAAACTTGTCAGATAATTATCATATTCTGAGATTTAATCGAGTAAATACGATTATGCGTGCGTTATGGGTTTCCATTGAGCTCCCCATGTTTGAAGGGGAGGGCAACACACCTTGGCGACTAGTCGATAATTATGGCTGCATGCATGTATATACTATGCGTGGAAGTAGGCAAAATATTGAGTTGTTGGATTATGAGAGCTGATTAGATTTGTGCGTCTCGTCTTCAGAACAGGTGCTTACCATGAATGTCTATTCCAACGCATTTAATTTTTCCTCGTACTTGAACGGTTCCGTCGATCCACGAACAGGTCAGTATGGTGCCCAAATCAATTTGGCTCAATTATCTCCTGAGGGGCCTCTCGAGGTCAGTCGCAGTATTGTTTTGTTATTTTCAATGTTTGAGCCTGGCCGTGTACCTTATGGGTTGGGGTGGCGCCTGAGTAATACGGAATTTGACCTTTCCAGTGCGCAACTCACGTTGATTAGCGGCGAGCGATTTAAGACGCAAGGTATGCCTTCTGTTGGCGGAATGATGGTTTTCAAGGATCGAAAACTTAAAGATCTAGTGGTAAGGCGAACGAATGAAACCACGCTGCATGTGATTTATCGGGATGGCACGATTGAAGTTTTGGAGCGTACCAGTAGTACGCTCCCTTATCGAATTACTTCCATAAGATTTGAAAATGGTGAGGTCTTCAGATTCGGCTATGCCCCAGGTGGTTCTCTTGAGCGTATCCTCAATCACAAACAGGAAGAGTTGCTGCTACTGACCTACGCGAGTGGGCGCCTGCAAACGGCTGATAGACGTGTCGAGGGGGGGCGTTATGCGCGTACGCGATTTACACAGATCAATGATCGCCTTACAGGTGTCACTGCGCCTTACGATCGTAGTGGTGCGCCGGGGGTTGCTGCCTATACGTTTGTATACAGGACGCCGTTTCGTAATGGCTTGGTTGCGATTGAGCGGGTGCAAACGCCGATGGGCGGAACTGAGCAGATCAACTATACCGAGAACGGTCATCAATATGGCAACAACCAATTCATCCCCCGTGTGTCCAGTTGGACGCAGACTCCAGGTGCCAATCAACCTCCAATGATCCGGACTTATGATTACAGTCCAGGGCAGAACTTCACGGGGTTCCCTTATGCGGGTGGTTTCAAAGAGGGTGAGGACAACCTGTATCTGATTAGCGGCGCCTATGACTATTGGACTGAGGAGAAAAGCATTGACGCGGCCAATAACAATACGGTCTTGAGCGTCACTCGTACCACCTACAATAAGTTTCACCTGTTGACCGAAAAGCAGGTCCTACGCGAGGGAACGCGCAGTAAAGTAAATATCACCTATAACACGCTCCCCGGTCTATTTCCCAGCCAGCCCGCGAACTTCCAACTGCCCAAAACCGTTACCAATCGCTATGAACTCGTAGCTGGTGGCACCTCGAGGGAAGAGATCCAGCAGATCGAAACCGATGATTATGGCAACGAACTCAGCCGCACCGAACCCTCTGGCATTCGCACCGAATACAGTTATTACCCGATTGCCGGCGAAAGAGGCAAATGCCCGGCGGACCCCCACAAATTGTTCCAGCGCTACCTCAAACAAGAGCGACTCGTACCTGTAGGAGGCACGCCTACCGCGCGACTCACGGAATATACCCATACGCGCGTCCCCCAGACGGGCAGTAGTTATTTTGTGCTACAGCAATCGAGCAGCCAGGCTGGTGTGCTAGTGATGCAGCAGACTTACTACGAAACCCCTGTGGCGCTGGCTGGCCGGTTGAAGAGCAGCACCAGTACGGTCGGCGGGCAGCTGTTGACCAGTGATTTCAGTTACGTCATTGAAGGCGATAACCTGATCGAAACCCGACGGTTGAAAGGGCGCGAAGAACAAGGAAGTCAATGGCTTGAGGCAAAACGCACGCTTTCGATGGTCAGTCGACGCCTGTTGTCGTTAACGCGAGATGGCGGCAGCACGATGGGCCTAGCGTACGACGTCAATGGCCGGCTGACCGCAGAAACCGTAGCTCTTGGAGCGCCGCAGAAAGCGACGCGGCAATACGCTTACCATTTTGCCGAAGAGAATAAGCGTGCCCATCTGATTACCGCGGACGCGCAAGGTAACAAGACGATTACCTACTACGACGGTGCCGGACGCCAGGTGTCCGAAGCACAATTGATCGGCTCGAGCCAGGAGCGAGTCGCCTGCACTTGGCGTTATGACGCGCTTGGGCAAACTGTGGAAGTGGTCAAGAGCGACTACGTGACCAACGGGCAACGCTCGTTGCGCAGCGTCCACTCCTACAGTAAGTGGGGCAACGCCAGCCGCGTCACCCACGCCGACGGCCGTGTTGTCATCAACGAGTATGACCCGCGGCTCAATCTTACGGAGGAGGGCGTGGTTGGAGGTGAACGGCTGTTGACCTATTTCAATACGCATAACCAACCAATGAAGGTGGAGCGCCTGGATGCCAACAATAATAAAGTGGAGCTGGCGTCGTATACCTACGATGGCTTGGGGCGCTGCGTGACGGCAGTGGATGTCAATAAAACGTCCACTGAGCTGACCTATGACGTGTTCGACCGGGTGCTGACGACCCTTCAAAAACCAATAGATGGCACTCCTCATCGGCTGCGTAAAACGGATTACGCCCCCGGCACCAGCAGTGAATTGGCCAGTGCTTTTACGGTCGACAATAAACGGCTGGGGGCCCGTACCTACGATAGCCTCGGCAGAATGACCAGCCAGACGCGTGGGGCATCGGGGCAGGCCACGACCTGGGAGTACAAGGCCGGAGAGATGGAACCGTTCACCATGGTTTCCTCCCGTGGGGTTCGCCAGACCCTGGCTTATGACACAGAGTTGGATGTGCCGACTCGGATTGAGATGTCGGGCCATCCGGCGAGCACCTACCGGCATGACCCGGTTACCGGTGCGATGACACGTTCCGAGACCAATGGCTTGATCCATGAGTTCGTTATGGATGCCAACGGCCGTCCTGAAAAGGATATCCAAACCGCCAACGGCAACGTCCTGACCTCGCAGTATGGCTATTCCCCTGGCGGGCGCCTGCTGCAGCAAACTTCCGCCGACGGCCAGTCCAGCCAGCTTGAGTACGATGTGTTCGGGCGGTTCTCCAAGATGACCACTGGCGCCATAGTCATTGAGCAAACCTACGATACATTGGGCCGGCCGCATGTCCTGAGCACCGCCTATGAAAGCACGCGAGTCGTTACCAAGCTGTCCTATGACTCGCTGGGTCGGGAAGCCGAGCGCCGCTTCGAGCAGAACGGTGCGCTGTTCCAGGTCATGACCAGCACGTATCACCTCAACAGTATGTTGGCGACACGGGAACTCAAGGACGCCGGCTCACGCCTGGTGATCGGCGAAACCTTCACCTACGATGCCTTTCTGCGGCTCAAGACCTATCGCTGCACGGGGCCCGAACACCCCAAGGATCATCTGGGGCGTGGCATTGTCGGGCAGGATTTCAGCTTTGACAGCCTCAATAACATTACTCGGGTTGTCACGACGTTTGCCGACAGCACGCAAGACACCTGCGAGCGTTATTTTACCGGTGCCGATCCCACTCAACTGACCCGGCTGACCCACACACGCCCGGCGCAGGATGTCACCCTGACGTATGACGCGGCGGGCAACTTGCAGGCACACCCGGCGGGCCAGGCCTATACCTACAATGGTTTTGAGCAGTTGACCACAGTGCAGGCCGGTCCCCTCAAGTACAGCTACCAATACGATGCCGAGGCCCGTCAGGTACTGGCGTCCCGGGGCAGTGAGCCGCCGGTGATGCTGGCATACGCCGGCGACCGGCTGGAGACTCTGGTTGAAGGCAATAAAAAGATCCGCTACGCCGACGGCGGGGATGAGGTGATGGCACGCAGCGGGGGCGTCGACGGGCTGCAACTGCATATGAACGATGCCAGCGGTAGCGTGCGCGGCGTATCGGCCCCAGGCCAGGCCCATGTGCGGCGACACTACACGCCCTACGGCGATACGAAAATCCCGCTGGATGACGGCAAGGTCCGTAGCATGGCTGATCTGCAACTGCCGGCGTTGAATGGTCAACGGCTGGATGCGGCGATCAACCTCTACTTTCTCGGCAACGGTCAACGGGTCTACGATCCTCACCTGATGATGTTCTTGCAGCCTGATCCGCTGAGCCCTTTTGACGAGGGGGGGATCAACAGCTATGCCTACTGTGCTGGTAATCCGGTCAACCTAATGGACCCCAGCGGGTTGTTGCCGAACTGGTTGAAGTGGGTATTGACCGGAGTTGCGCTGGTGTTGTCGATAGTGACGGTAGGTTTTGCGGCTCCCGGATTTGTTACCGCGGTAGCGGCATATGCGGCGGCAGCTGGAACGGCGGCGGCATCTGCGGCGGGGATGGTTGTTGCTTCCAAGGCGGCGCTGCTGGGGGCTGCATCGTTGGGGGTGGTTGGGGGAACGCTTAGTGTCGCAGCCTTGAGTATCGCTGAGGTCGACAGGGCGATGGGTTGGGACCGTTCGCACCACATCCAAAACCTGGGGTGGGCATCTTTCGGGTTCTCTGTGGCGTCATGGGTAGTTAGCTTTGCGGGGGCCTACACGTCGGCAAGTATGGCCTACACTGCGGCTCTCAAGGCCAGCACGGCCAAGGACTTTGTCAAGTACAGCAGCTTTTTTGACGCCCCACTGGGGGCCAGCTTTCTGGCGGCTGGCAAGCGGATGCTGGGCTTGAGCTATAAGTTCACCGATAAACAGGGAATCACTAGCTTCAGCAAGATTTACGGGGTCACCCGTTTCGTATTGAGAAGTACCAACTTTGGTCGCTCGGTAGAGGCCAGAACCACATCGGCAGGCTCGGGTGGTGGCGATCCTGCCCAACCCGTGCCAGGTGCTCCCGGTTCGGCCCATCCCCAGCCGCAAGCCACGGGCAGTCGCCTGGTGGATATGCCGGCCAGCAGTGCAGGCTATTACCAGGCATTCAGAGACGAGGCGTCGCGCATTCGCCAGCCCATCATTGCGCAGTTGTATCAAGGATGATCCAGCAGGGTACCGTGCCTGCAATCAACCCAGGCGCCGGGGCGATAACATCGCCTCCGTCAGGCCGGCACGCTGCAACGCCTCGGGTAACGCCAGGTGGCGAACCAATGCCGCACTGGCCTGGCCCATCGCCGGTGAGGTCTGGATGCCATAACCGCCCTGGGCCGCGACCCAGAATAAACCCTCGACCTGTGGATCGAACCCGCACACCAGGTCGCCATCGCTGACAAAGCTGCGCAACCCTGCCCAGGTGCGGGTCGGGCGGCGGATGCTCAGGGTGGTGGCTTGTTCGATGTGATAGATGCCCGTGGCAATGTCCAGCTCTTCGGGTTGCACGTCGTGGGGCGCCACCGGGTCGGCATTGGCCGGTGAGCCGAGGAACATGCCGGCGTCGGGCTTCATGTAGAACGAGCCGTCGAGGGCCGCCAGTTCCGGCCAGGTGTGGCTATTCACCTCGGCGGGTGGCGCGAAGATAAAGGCGCTGCGCCGCTTGGGTTGCAGGCCGATCTTCCGCGCTCCGGCCAGCTCGCCAATGGTGTCGGCCCAGGCGCCGGCGGCATTGAGGATCACCGGGGCGCTGAAGCGTTGTTGCGAAGTGCGCACGTGCCACTGGCCCTCGCCGTCGCGGGTCAGTTTCTGCACTTCATTGTCGGTGTGGATTTCTCCGCCATTGCGCCGGATACCACGTAGATAGCCTTGGTACAGCGCGTCGGTGTCGATGTCGCAGACCGTCGGGTCGTAGATCGCCCCGTGGACTTTTTCCGGGCGCAGGATCGGCAGCCTGTGCAGCGCCTCCTCGGCACTCAGCAGCTGCGTCTCGGGTACCAGGGCCTTGGCACTCAGGTATTGGCGCTGCAGTTCGTCAGGATCGCCCAGCAGGTCCACCAGCAGTTCGCCACGGGGCGTGAGCAACGGATGCTCGCTGAAACCTGCGGGCGGGTGATCGAAGAAGTCGCGGCTGCCCAGGGTCAGGGCGCGCACTTGCGGGGTACCGTAGGCGGCGATATACAGCGCGGCCGAGCGGCCAGTGGAGTGATAGCCCGGCATGGACTCACGCTCCAGCACGATGACGCGGGCGTGTCGGGACAGCCAGTAACCGGCGGAGGCACCGGCAATACCGCCGCCGATGATGATGTAGTCGGCCTGGTTCATGTGTTCCTCCTTGAATGTGAAAGCGCTGAAAGCAAATGTGGGAGCGGGCTTGCTCGCGAATGCGGTGTGTCAGTCTCTGGACATATTGACTGATTCACTGCGTTCGCGAGCAATCCCGCTCCCACATCTTTTACCGCATTCCAGCTTAAGGGCGTTTACGCTCTACGGGACGCAGCAAATGCGTCGGCGGCGTTTCGCAGCTGATCTTGCGGCCCAGCAAGGTTTCGATCGACGGCAATTGATACGAATCGTCTTCCCCGGCAAAGCTGATCGACACACCGGCAGCGCCTGCACGCCCGGTACGGCCGATACGGTGTACGTAGTCGTCCGGCACTTCCGGCAGGGTGAAGTTGATCACGTGGCTGATGCCGTCGATATGAATCCCGCGGCCTGCCACATCGGTGGCCACCAGCACGCGGATCTTGCCTTCGCGAAAGCCTTCCAGGGTCTTGATGCGTTTGTGCTGCGGCACGTCGCCGGACAGTTGCGCGGCATTGACGCCGTCGCGAACCAGGCGTTCTTCAATGCGCCGCACTTCGTCCTTGCGGTTGGCAAATACCATGACCCGCTCCCAACCGTTGTCGTTGACCAGGTTGTAGAGCAGCTTGTATTTGTCGGCACCGGCCACCGCATAGATATGCTGTTCGACGTTTTCGCTGGCGACGTTCAGCGCCTCGATCTCGACGATGGACGGGTCGGTGGTCCACTGCTTGGCGAGGTTCATCACGTCTTCGGTGAAGGTCGCGGAGAACAGCAGGGTCTGGCGTTCGTTTTTCGGTGGGGTCTGGCGAATGATCTGACGCACTTGTGGGATAAACCCCATGTCGAGCATCCGGTCGGCTTCGTCCAGCACCATCACTTCAACCATGTCCAGGTGTACGTCACCACGCTGGTTGAAGTCCAGCAAACGGCCCGGGGTGGCGACCAGGATGTCGCAGTGCCGCGCTTCCAGGTGCTTGAGCTGTTTGTCGAAGTCCATGCCGCCCACGAACGTCATGACGTTGAGGCCGGTGTATTTGGTCAGGTCGGCGGCATCCTTGGCGATCTGCACCACCAGCTCCCGGGTCGGGGCGATGATCAGTGCCCGTGGCTCGCCCATGTAGCGCTCTTTGGGCGGCGGGGTTTGCAGCAGCTGGGTAATGATCGAGATCAGGAACGCTGCGGTCTTGCCGGTACCGGTCTGGGCGCGGCCAATGGCGTCTTTGCCGGCCAGGGTGAAGCCCAGTACCTGGGCCTGGATCGGCGTGCAGTATGGAAAGCCCAGGTCCTGGATGGCATGCATCAATTCCGGGGCCAGCTTGAAGTCGTGAAAGCGGGTCTTGCCCTCTTGGGGCTCAACCACGAAGTCTTCCAGTTTCCACGGCTTTACCACCGGTTTTGGCGCACGTTCGCGGCGCGGTTTTTCTACGCGCGGTGGTTCTTCTACGGGCTGGGCGGCTGGAGCCGGGACGGCAGGCGTGGCAGGCGCTGGTTTTGGCGAGGCAACGGGCGCGGTTCGGCCAGGCTGTTTACCGTCATTGCGGCTGCCGGAAGTTTGGGCCGGGGCGCTGGGAACAGGGGCGAGTGGTTCAGCCTCGCTTTTACCGAACATCTTCTTGAGTGCTTTGAGCACGGTCATCTCATCAATTGGTTAAGGAATGTACGCCGGCCAGTGTAATGCAAGAATCGGGCGCGGCGTAGTGCGTTGGACACGCGGCTACACAATGGCGGTTTTTTAGCCAAGGCGTTGGCTTAGCCATTGACCGATATCGCGGATCTCTTCGGGTAACACTTCGTGACCCATTGGGTATTCTTGCCATGTCACGGTGACACCCTGCTGCTTTAAATGCTCATAGGCGCTGCGGCCCATGGCGTTCTGCACCACTTCATCGTACTGGCCGTGCAGGCACAGGGCCGGAATGCGCTGCTGGCTGGCGGACAGTTCCAGTTCATCGCTGAACGTCGGTGCATAAGTGGAGAGGGCAAGCACGCCACCCAAGGCTCCCTGCCATTTCATAAAGGCGGCGTGCAGGACCACCGCGCCTCCTTGGGAAAAGCCGGCAAGGAAAATGCGCGAGGCGTCTATTCCGCTGGCTTTTTGTTGGTCGATCAAATCAATGACCATTTTTGCCGACTCATCCAGCTGTTCACGGCTGATGGCCCGTGCCGGGGTCATGGCCAATATGTCGTACCAGCTTGGCATCTCGTAGCCGCCATTGATGCTCACCGCACGGGTCGGAGCCTGGGGCAATGCAAAGCGCGTGGACAGCAAGGTTTCCTGCAACGCCTCCGCCACTGGCAAGAAGTCGTAGCGATCGGCACCCAGGCCATGCAACCAGATTACGCAGGCGTCTGCGGGCTTGGCGGGCTGAAGAATCAAGGGGTCGGTCATGTTTGCTCCATAAATGTGCGTGCGCGCCGAAGAGATGCGACAAGGCAGTTCGTGCAAGGCGGCTCAGTTAACAAGATGTCGCATGGTTGACTGTTTTGCGATTGATCCTGGGCTGAAACGACTCAGCTGACACTCTGGTACGGCGCTTGCTATGTGTAGGTCGATGTCAGAACTATCCGGGGACGGTAACACTATCAGTGACTACCGCCTCTGGGATAGCCGCTGCAATGACAGCGACAGCCTCTTGCTGCTTGACCCCAAAAAAAGCCAACACGGGTCGATATCGCCTCATAAGGGTGCGCAGAGGTTCGAGCTCCGACACAACAAGAGCAACTGGAGGTTTGAATGAAGGTATTGAAGTCCACCCTGGCCATCGTGACTGCGGCAACCGTATTGGGGATCAGTGGTCTGGCCCAGGCCGGTGCCACCCTGGATGCAGTGCAGAAGAAAGGGTTTGTGCAATGTGGCGTCAGCGACGGCCTGCCGGGTTTCTCGGTGCCGGATGCCAGCGGCAAGATCCTCGGGATTGACGCTGACTACTGCCGCGCTGTGGCCGCTGCGGTGTTCGGCGACGCGACCAAGGTCAAGTTCAGCCAATTGAATGCCAAGGAGCGTTTCACCGCGCTGCAGTCTGGCGAAGTCGACATCCTCTCGCGCAATACCACCATGACCAGCTCCCGCGATGCGGGCATGGGCCTGAAATTCCCGGGGTTCATCACCTACTACGACGGCATCGGCTTTTTGGTCAACAACAAGCTGGGCGTGAAAAGTGCCAAGGAACTGGACGGTGCAACCATCTGCATCCAGGCCGGTACCACCACCGAGCTGAACGTTTCCGACTACTTCCGTGGCAACAACCTCAAGTACACCCCGATCACCTTCGACACCTCCGATGAAAGCGCCAAGTCCCTGGAGTCCGGGCGCTGCGACGTGCTGACCTCCGACAAGTCGCAACTGTTCGCCCAGCGCAGCAAGCTGGCCGCGCCGAAAGACTACGTGGTCCTCCCGGAAACCATTTCCAAGGAGCCCCTGGGCCCGGTCGTGCGTAATGGCGACGACGAGTGGCTGGCCATCGTGCGCTGGGTGGGCTACGCCATGCTCAACGCTGAAGAAGCCGGTATCACCTCGAAAAACGTCGAGGCTGAAGCCAAGGCCACCAAGAACCCGGACGTTGCTCGTCTGCTGGGCGCTGACGGCGAATACGGCAAAGACTTGAAAGTGAAGAAGGATTGGGTGGTCCAGATCGTCAAGCAGGTCGGTAACTACGGTGAAGTGTTCGAGCGCAACCTGGGCAAGAGCACCCCGCTGGAAATCGACCGTGGCCTGAACGCGCTGTGGAACAACGGTGGCATTCAATACGCACCTCCTGTGCGCTGATCGCTGATGGTTCTATCACCCGGTGGGCCAACCGCCGGGTGATGTTCTGTTCCATTTTTTGCGGGGCACTTAATGCAAACTCAAATCGGCGCACCAAAACAGAAGCTCAGCTTCAGTGATCCAAAAGTGCGTGCGTGGCTGTTCCAGATCATCACCATCGTGGCGGTGGTCGCGTTGGGCTGGTACCTGTTCAACAACACGCAAACCAATCTTCAGCACCGGGGCATTACCTCCGGCTTCGACTTCCTCGAGCGCAGCGCCGGTTTCGGCATCGCTCAACATTTGATCGACTACACCGAATCGGACAGCTATGCCCGGGTCTTTGTGATCGGTCTGCTCAACACCTTGCTGGTCACCGTGATCGGTGTGGTCCTAGCCACCATCCTCGGGTTTATCATCGGCGTGGCCCGGCTGTCACCGAACTGGATCATCAGCAAACTGGCGACGGTGTATGTGGAGGTGTTTCGCAACATTCCGCCGCTGCTGCAAATCCTGTTCTGGTATTTCGCGGTGTTCCTGACCATGCCGGGGCCGCGCAACAGCCATAACTTCGGCGACACCTTCTTTGTCAGCAGCCGTGGCCTGAACATGCCGGCGGCCGTCGCGGCCGACGGGTTCTGGCCGTTTGTCGTCAGCGTGGTGGTGGCGATCATCGCCATTGTGTTGATGAGCCGTTGGGCCAATAAACGCTTTGAAGCCACCGGCGTACCGTTCCATAAATTCTGGGCAGGCCTGGCGCTGTTCCTGGTGATCCCGGCGTTGTGCACGTTGCTGTTTGGCGCGCCCGTACATTGGCAAATGCCGGAACTCAAGGGCTTCAACTTCGTCGGCGGTTGGGTTCTGATCCCCGAGCTGCTGGCGCTGACCCTGGCGCTCACGGTTTACACAGCAGCGTTTATTGCCGAGATCGTACGTTCGGGCATCAAGTCGGTCAGCCACGGCCAGACCGAAGCCGCGCGCTCCCTGGGCCTGCGCCCCGGGCCCACGCTGCGCAAGGTCATCATCCCGCAAGCCCTGCGGGTGATCATCCCGCCGCTGACCAGCCAATACCTGAACCTGGCGAAAAACTCGTCCCTGGCCGCCGGTATCGGCTATCCGGAAATGGTTTCGCTGTTTGCCGGCACGGTGCTCAACCAGACCGGCCAGGCCATCGAGGTCATAGCCATCACCATGAGCGTGTACCTGGCAATCAGCATCAGCATTTCCCTGCTGATGAACGGGTACAACAAGCGCATTGCGCTGATCGAACGGTGAGGACACCCGCATGACTTCCCATACTTTCAAACCTGATATGCCGCCGCCGAACAAAGTCTTTGGCCCGATGGCATGGATGCGCGCCAACCTGTTTTCCAGTTGGCTCAATACCCTGCTGACCTTGCTGGCGTTCTACCTGGTGTACCTGGTGGTGCCACCGATCCTGCAGTGGGCGATCCTCGACGCCAACTGGGTCGGCACCACCCGCGCCGACTGCACCAAGGAAGGCGCCTGCTGGGTGTTTATCCAACAGCGCTTCGGGCAGTTCATGTACGGCTACTACCCCGGCGACCTGCGCTGGCGCGTGGACCTCACCGTGTGGCTGGCCGTGATTGGCGTGGCACCGCTGTTTATCTCGCGGTTTCAGCGCAAGGCGGTCTATGGCCTGGGCTTTCTGGTGCTGTACCCGATCATCGCCTACTTCCTGCTGCACGGCGGGATCTTCGGCCTGACCAACGTCGCCACCAGCCAATGGGGCGGCCTGATGCTGACCCTGGTCATCGCCACCGTTGGCATCGCCGGGGCCTTGCCCCTGGGGATTGTGCTGGCGCTGGGGCGACGCTCGAACATGCCGGCGATTCGTGTGGTGTGTGTGACCTTCATCGAGTTCTGGCGCGGCGTGCCGTTGATTACCGTGCTGTTCATGTCGTCGGTGATGCTGCCGCTGTTCCTGCCTGAAGGCATGGGCATCGACAAGCTGCTGCGGGCCCTGATCGGCGTGATCCTGTTCCAGTCGGCCTATGTGGCTGAAGTGGTGCGCGGTGGCTTGCAGGCGATTCCCAAGGGGCAGTACGAAGCGGCCGCCGCGATGGGCCTGGGCTACTGGCGCAGCATGGGCCTGGTGATCCTGCCGCAAGCCCTGAAGCTGGTGATCCCCGGCATCGTCAACACGTTTATTGCGCTGTTCAAGGACACCAGCCTGGTGATCATCATCGGCTTGTTCGACCTGCTCAACAGCGTCAAGCAAGCCGCCGCCGACCCGAAATGGCTGGGCATGGCCACTGAAGGCTATGTGTTCGCGGCCCTGGTGTTCTGGATTTTCTGTTTTGGTATGTCGCGCTATTCCATTCATTTGGAACACAAGCTCGACACTGGCCACAAGCGTTAGGAGTTTTTTGATGAGCGAAGCAATCAAACAGCCGGTGAGCCCTGAAGGCATTATCCAGATGCAGGGCGTCAACAAGTGGTACGGCCAGTTCCATGTGTTGAAAGACATCAACCTCAACGTCAAGCAGGGCGAGCGCATCGTGCTGTGCGGGCCGTCGGGCTCGGGCAAATCCACCACCATCCGCTGCCTCAACCGCCTGGAAGAGCACCAGCAGGGGCGCATCGTGGTCGATGGCGTGGAACTGACCAATGACCTCAAGCAGATCGAAAGCGTGCGCCGGGAAGTGGGTATGGTGTTCCAGCACTTCAACCTGTTCCCGCACCTGACCATCCTGCAGAACTGCACGCTGGCGCCGATGTGGGTGCGCAAGATGCCCAAGCGCAAGGCCGAGGAAATCGCCATGCACTACCTGGAGCGCGTGCGCATTCCGGAGCAGGCCCACAAGTTCCCGGGGCAATTGTCGGGCGGCCAGCAACAGCGCGTGGCGATTGCCCGTGCCCTGTGCATGAAGCCGAAAATCATGCTGTTCGACGAGCCGACCTCGGCCCTCGACCCGGAGATGGTCAAGGAGGTGCTGGACACCATGATCGGCCTGGCCGAAGACGGCATGACCATGTTGTGCGTGACTCACGAAATGGGCTTTGCGCGCACCGTGGCCAACCGCGTGATCTTTATGGACAAGGGCGAGATCGTGGAACAGGCGGCGCCCAATGACTTCTTCGACAACCCGCAGAATGAGCGGACCAAGTTGTTCTTGAGTCAGATTTTGCATTGATGGATGTTTGAGACCAACCCGGCCTGGCGCCGGGTTTTTTTTGCGGCTAGGAAGCGTTGAGTACTTCAGTGTCGCTGTTCACGGTAGAGGTGAAGGCACCGAACAAATCAGCACCCTCGGCGGATGCGTTTTATCTCGGCGCCGATCATTTTTCGCGCGGCGAGAACCAACTCATCACCCGCTTCTGCATAGTGATCCGCACTATCGGTATCGGGGTCCCAAAAGCCGTCACCACAGGCTTCGCATTCCCAGCCTGAAAGAGTGTCGACCCGACGCTCCATGCCCTGGACACTGATGGTTTTGCGTTCCTTCCAAGCCGCCTGACATCCGCCTTTATCACCGCCAAATCGTAATGAGGTGTGTACTTTTCCATAAGACACCTGAGGCCAATAGTTACCCTTGAAGGGTAATTTTACTGATCGAAAATTCGCTTCCTTTGCCCGCCTGAAAACCCTGGTGCGTTGCTTCTGTAGGCAACTCCGAATAGGCTGTACGAAAATTCATCCTATGATTGGACGAAAGTACAAAACCCATGCCGGACATCGCCCCTCTGATCAAACGCTCCCTGGTCGACCAGGCCCTGGACCAGCTGCGCCAGCGCATCACCCAAGGCAAATGGGCGATTGGCGAGCGCCTGCCCACCGAGCCGGAGCTGTCGGCCGAGCTGGGCATCAGCCGCAATACCGTGCGCGAGGCCATGCGGGTGCTGGCGTTCTCCGGGCTGATCGAGGTTCGCCAGGGAGACGGTAGCTACCTGCGTTCCATGACCGATCCGTTGGGGGTGATGAATGCCATGTCCCAGTGCACCCTGGAGCAGGCGCAGGAGACGCGGCAGATTCTTGAGGTCGAGGCCGTCGGCCTGGCGGCCTTGCGCCGCACCCCTGAGGATCTGCAACGCCTGCACCAAGCGCTGCGGGCCAGTGGCGAGCACTACCACGGCGACCTGGAGCACTACATCCAGTGCGACCTGGTGTTCCACAAGCGCCTGGTGGACGCGGCCCACAACCCGGCCTTGAGCGAGCTGTACCAGTACTTTTCCAGCATCGTCGGCGCCCAGTTGCGCCAGACCCTGAATATCAAGCCGCGTCGCCAGGCAGTGTTCGACCTGCATGTCGAACTGCTCAATGCCGTGGAGCAGCAGGCCCCGGAGCGCGCCAAAGCCCTGTCCCGGCAGTTGATCAATGAACCTTGAACCCGAGAACGCCATGCCCCGCCCAGAAAATGCCCTTGAAGAATTGCTGATCGACGCCGAGGCCGACGACGAGGTGGTCCAGCACAGTCCGCCGCAGGTGCATCGTCCGTGGCTGTTGTTACTGGGCCTGATTCTGGTGGCGTTGAACCTGCGCCCGGCGTTGTCGAGCATGGCACCGCTGCTCAGTGAAGTGTCCGCCAGCCTGGGGTTGTCGGCGGCCCAGGCCGGCCTGCTGACCACCTTGCCGGTGCTGTGCCTGGGTCTGTTTGCGCCCATGGCGCCGATCCTCGCCCGACGGTTTGGCGCCGAGCGGGTGGTGCTGGGGATTTTATTGACCCTGGCCGCCGGGATCATTCTGCGCAGCTCGTTCGGTGAGGTCGGGCTGTTCGCCGGCAGTCTGTTGGCCGGGGCCAGTATCGGCATTATCGGGGTGTTGTTGCCGGGGATCGTCAAGCGTGACTTCGCCAGGCAGGCCGGGGCCATGACGGGGGTCTACACCATGGCCCTGTGCCTGGGCGCGGCGTTGGCAGCAGGGGCCACGGTGCCGTTGAGTCATTACTTCGCAGACAGCTGGAACATCGGCCTGGGCTTCTGGATGCTGCCGGCACTGCTGGCGGCGCTGTTCTGGTTACCGCAAGTCGGGCAGAAACACGGCGCCCACCAGGTGGCGTATCGGGTCAAAGGCTTGCTGCGCGACCCGCTAGCCTGGCAGGTGACGTTGTATATGGGCCTGCAATCGTCCCTGGCCTATATCGTGTTCGGCTGGTTGCCGTCGATCCTCATCGGCCGTGGCCTGAGTGCCACTGAAGCCGGGTTGGCCCTGTCCGGCTCGATCATCGTGCAACTGGCCAGCTCCCTGGCCGCACCCTGGCTGGCTACCCGTGGCAAGGATCAACGCCTGGCCATTGTGGTGGTGATGCTGCTGACCCTCGGCGGCCTGTTCGGGTGCCTGTATGCACCGTTGGACGGTCTGTGGGGCTGGGCGATTCTGTTGGGCCTGGGCCAGGGCGGCACGTTCAGCCTGGCGCTGACCTTGATCGTGCTGCGCTCGCGCGATTCCCATGTGGCCGCCAACCTGTCGAGCATGGCCCAGGGCATCGGCTACACCCTGGCGTCCCTTGGCCCGTTCGCGGTCGGCCTGGTGCATGACTGGACCGGCGGCTGGACGGCCATTGGCTGGATTTTCGCGGTAATCGGCCTGGGTGCAATCGTCGCCGGGCTGGGCGCAGGACGTGCGCAGTATGTGCAGGTCACCAGCGAGAAACTCTAGAGATACAGGACTTCCAGGGTTGCCGAGCCATCCAGCGGGGTATCGGTGCTCAGGTCCAGGTTCTGCCGGGCATTGATCACCGCCTCGACTTTGACCGTGCTGATCAGAACCTGAATCGCCGACGGTCCGGCGACACTGTCTTTGGTTTCGGTGAACCCCAGGTAACTGTTGGCGCCAATCTCGATGGTGTTGAGGTTGGCGGTACGCCAGGCCAGGCCGCCGGTGGTGGACTCGGTGCCGTAGATCAGCGAAGTACTGTCGACCAGCGTTTTTCTGGGATCAAACGTCATGGAATACAGCCCGATGCGATTACCACTGTTGTCGAACCCCAGCCCGTAATAGATCTCGCTGTTGACCGTGGCCGAACCGTTGCGATTGTCGCGCATGCGCAGGGCAAAGCGGGCTGGGGCATTGCAGCCGATTCTGACTTGCAACTGCTTGATCGGCAGGCGTGTGCCCTTGTCGAGGTTCAGGTCATGCTGGGAAATCTTGCCGTAGTCGATCATCCCGCCGCTGGACAGCAGCGGGGTACAGGCTGTCGGCGTGACCTGGCCTTTGACGCTCAGGTCCACGGTCGAGGCGGCCAGCGCAGGTTGCGCCGAGACCAGTAACAGCAGGGCGGGCAAAGCCAGGCAGTGCTTGTGCATAAAGAAGGTTCCAGAGGTCAGAGGTAGATGATTTCCAGGGTGCCGGAGCCGTTGATACGCACCACGTTGCGCAGGTCCATGGATTGGGTGGGGGCCAGGTAGGGCTTGATGCGCACCGTGCCGACCAGGTGTTGAGCGGCAATCGGCCCCAGGGTGCTGCCGATGCTGTCGGTAAACCCCATCAGGCTATTGGCGGCGATCGGGATCTGCCGGGCGGTGGCGCTGCTCCAGGCCTGGCCGTTGCTGGTGGAGTCGGTGCGATAGAGGGTGCCCAGGTTATCGGCGCTGAAGTCCGCCGGGTCGATGTTCAGATAGTAGCGACCGATTTTGTTGTGACTGGCATCCACGCCCAGGCCGTAGGCGGTCTCATCGGTGCCGCCGGTGGCCGAGCCGAATCGGTTGTCGTGCATCACCAGGGCGAAGCGTGCGGGGGCATCGCAACTCACGGAAAACTGCAACGTACGGGTGGGCAGCGGGGTTTCTGCAGTGGCGCTCAGGTCCTTGGCCAGCAAGGTGCCGTAATCCACCAGGCCGCCGTTGGATAACTGCGGTGTGCAAGCGACGGGGGCGAAGTGGGCGCGCAGGGTCAGTTCCCGGTAGCGCCCGCTTTGGGGGGCGTCGAAGGTGCCCGACACTTCCCAGGTGGTCGCATCGCGCACGTGGGTCGCGGCCACGTCGGCCCAGGCACTGAGGCTTACTTGCAGGGAAAAGTGCTGGCCTTGCACCGGAGTGCCGCGGACCATCGGCACCACCCCATGGCCTGGACGCCAGTTCAACGCTGTGGCGACGGTGGCGGGAGGCTGGCCGGCGCCCGGTAGTAACCCCAGCTCCACTGCCTGGCCATCCAGCACGCCATCGCTGACTTGCAGGGCGTAGTGTCCATGTTCGGTAAATTGCAGGTATTGCGCATTCGCCGCCAGAGCCCGATAGAACACACCCATATCCGCCGGTTGCGGACAACTCAGGTTCAGGCTCAGGCGGCGCTCGCCGAGCAGGCGCTGGGGGGTACTGTCGTTTTGTGCAAGACGGCTCATCAGGCCCAAATCCAGCAAGGATTCACTGAGGGTCAACTGGCACTCGTCATCGGCCAGGGCATTGCCGGCAAGGCCGACGGTAAGCACGACCGCCATCAGTCGCTTTGGGGCGCGGAAAAGGCGCATGGTGATCGTCCTCATAAGGCGTTGCAGCTCGCTGGCGCGGTTTCGAAGTACACCTGGGGATCGCCCTTGGCCGGCAGTTCAAACTGCAGCCGGCAGCGCTCCATCTCTGGTGCGCTGACCCACAATTCGGACTGCTCCAGCACGTTGGGCAGGAACACCTGGCCACCGTCCTGCACCAGGGTCACGAACTCGCCGCTGGCGGTACTGACAGAGGCGCCACGGGGCAGCAACGCCCCCTGTGCGGTGCGCGCGGTGAGCAACACTCGACGGGTCAAGGTCACGCCGAATTCGACCCGTTGCACGGCGCCGCGCCCGGCCGAGATCATGGTCAGGCCGTTGTTGATATCGGCGTTGCGCGGCAGCGAGCGGGTCTGCACTTCTACCGGGCTGCGGCCATAGGCGCTCACCTGGGGCACCACGGCCTGGCCTTGCCAGTCGGTCCACACCGGGCCGCTGGGCGTGCTCAGCTTGATACCGCCCATGTCGCCCAGCGCCACCACGGCAAAGGTGTCGCGCACCGCATACGGCGACAACGTGACACCGCCACCATGCAGCACCACGCCCCCCCGGGCGCTGCCCTGATAGCTCGAACGCTCGGCATCGGCGCGGCTGTAGCTGAAATCGAGTTGGCTGTAGCGGGGCAGGGCCGAGAGGCCGAGGGTGGTTTCGACCTGCTGGTCGCGGGTGTCGTGTTCGGCGCTGACGCGGTAACTCAATTGATCGTCGATCTGTTCGTTCAGCCCCAGCCCCGTGCGATGTTCGCCACCCGAGTTGCGGACCCAGGCCCGCACGCGGCGGCTCTCGCCCAGAGGCAGGCTGACGTTCAGGTACACCGCGTTGTCCTGCTGCTGGCGCCCGCCCATCTGCCACTCGGCACTGGCCGACAATGACACCCCGCCGACGCTGGTGCCCCAGGACGCCAGGCCGCGACTGCTGCTCTCGCCGTCAGCGCTGCTCGAGCGCGAAACCCCGGCACTGAAAGCCCCCAGCCACGGGTGGGACCAGCCCAGCGTGGCGCTTTGTTGATCGCGATAACGGGAGCGCGGTTGCTGGGTGGTGTCGGGCGCGTAGGTGGCTTCTTCCAGTTCCCGATAGCCCGGTGTCCTCCAGGAATTGGCCACGCTGAACGACCATTGATCATTCAGGCGCTGGGCCCAGGACAGGTCGGTTTGCAGGCCACGGACCTTATCCCGCGCCTGGGTATCGGCGAGCTGTGTGGACAGCTGGATCTGACTGTCCAGCCACGGCAGCCAACCCAGGCTCAGCCCCGCAGCCCGGTATTCACTGGACATCAGCACGCCGCTGCCCAGGGACAGTTGCGAGTGCACGGCACCGGTCCAGCCCGCGCTGGCGACCCACGGATCGTCGCCCTGGGCATCGCCGATATTGCGCACACGGCCCACCGCCACCGAGTACCCCGGTGCTGGCAACCCGAGGCCGAGCATGGCGGCGGGGACGGTGAAGCGTCGCTCGCCGCCGCTGCTTTCCTTGACCGTGACTTCGACGTCCGAACGCGAGTTCAGGCGCCGTACGTCCGTCAGGGAGAACGGTCCGGCGGGCACCACCGTGGAGTGAATCAACGCGCCGTTCTGCCGCACCTCGACTTGCGCCGGGCTGTTGGCAATACCGTCGATGGTCGCGCTTTGCCCCTGTTCCAGTAGAGCCTGTTCGGTCAGGACCTGGACCCCGGTGATCTGCGCACCGGATAACACCGGGTTGTAGAGGCTGATCTGCCCGGCTTGCAGCACGGCTTGATGGCTGGCAAAAGTGCGCTGGGCATAGGCCTCCAGATGGGTGCTGCGCGACAGCCCATCCTGCCAGGTCTGTACTTGGCGGCTGCGCACGATCCAGTCGCCGGCGTTGAAACCCACCTCGGTATTGGCCGAGCCAAACCGGCTGTTGCCGTCGCCGAAGCGGTTATAGAACCCTGTGAGATCGTAATTGAGCAAGCCGGCGACGCCGCCGGTTTCATAGCCCGAGACGTCCTGTTGCACCGGGCGCAATGCATCGGTCGGCACCACCAGGGACACGCTGAGGCTGGCGGGGTCCGGCTCCACCAGGCTTTGTGGGTACTGCGCGAGAAAATCATGGCAGGGCCCTTCGTCGCCGGGGATCGTCAGGTTGGCGGCGTCCAGCAAGGATCGGTCAAAACACAGTACGCCCTGTTGATCAAAACCCACCTCCAGGCGCCCACGAGGCTGGCCGTTGACCCGCAGGCTCACCGCCTGCCTGCCGGCGGCAAAGCGCGGGGCGTCCAGCAGCAGGTTGGCCAACTGTGGGTCAATGCCGCGCTGGTGCAGGGTGGTGGCGTCGAAGCCGGGCCGTGCTTCGGCCCAGGCTTTGCCCGGCAATAAGGCACAGGCCAGCAGCATCGCGGGGAAGGCAAGGCGAGCGGGGGTGTCGGGCACTGCTTCGCCGTCACGGGAGCTCAATATTGTTTTCACGAAAGGCACTCGATTGAAGGGCGTCTGTTGCGGGTCGGGGACCTCTTGTTGCTCGTCAGATGATCGGGGCTTCGTAGGCGGCAGCCGCAAAGCCGTAGACGGTGGCCGGTTGCAGTCGCACTTTAGTGGCGGGGCCGCCGCTGGCCTGCACACTCAGGGTCTCCCCGGGCAACACGTAGGTGCGAGGCAGCATGGCTTTGCCGTCACCGGGCAGCAGGCGCAGGTCCTGGGCCAGGCGCACCACATACGGGCTGTCGTTGCGCACGTGCAAGGTACTGCCCTGTTGCGACCAGGTCAGGCTGGTCCAGGGCGTGCGATTGAGGGCCAGGCCCTTGGGGTGGATGATCACCGGCAGGTTCTGGCGCACCGTCACGCCGACCTGTGCGTGCCCGGCTTTGGCCGCGGAACGGCCCTGGGGCATGCCTTCGAAGATCGCCCGTTTGAGTCGCTGGGTACGCAGCGGTTGTTGGCTTTGCAGGATGAAACGGACCAATTGCGACTTGTCCGGCTCCACCCGTGACAGTGGCGGCGTGACTACCAGCAGGGGTTCGGTGTCTTCGGGAATGTCTTCCAGGGTGACGTGCAACAAGGCGAGCTGGCCGTCGGTGTTGGTCACTGAAACGGCGGCCTCGCCCTCGGCTTCGTAAATAATCACCACGGAGGTGTCCGGCACCATGCCGTCGGCCTGGGCCTGTGCGCCAAGCAGCAGCGACAGGGCAAGCCAGCAGGTTGCTGTTTTGAGTAAGGTTGTGGTCATGCCGGGGTCTTCCATTGGGGCAGCGTGAAGAGGTCAGAGGTAACGCAGGTCCAGCACGATGGAACCATCGAGCGGCACCTCCTGATTCAGGGTCAGGTACTGGGTGAAGTTGATCGACGTGTCGATGCGCAATTGAGTCGTCAACTGGCCGATGAAGTCCGGCTGGCGATCTCCGGGCAGGGCAAAGCCGACATAGGATTTGGGGTACGCATTGGGTTCCGGGCGCCAGGTTTCGCCACTGTCGGTGGAGGCCAGGACCTGCATGGGCTGTGAGTCGCCCTGGGGGTTGCGGTAGGACAGGGCGATGGACCCCAGACGCTCGGCCGGGACGTGGATGTTTCGGCCCAAGCCATAGAAGAACCCAGGGGCCAGTGAGGATTGCGCGCGGTTATCGAGCCCCACCAGGGCAAACAACATCGGCCTGGTGCATTGCACCTTCAGTTCCAGCAACTGGCCCGGTAGTACGGTGAACTCGTTGGCGTTGAGGGTGTGTGCGGGAATTTTCCCATGATTAACCGTGCCGTCCTCTGACAGCGTCACGTGGCAGGCATCCGGCGTCAGCCGCCCCGTTACCGTGATATCGACAGAAGACGCGGCGAAGGCCGCTGCGGCATTCGTCAGCAAAAGCCAGATCGCCAGAAGGCGAGGGTAGGTGTTCATCGGTGGGCGCCACTGGCCGAAGTAGACACGGCCGATACGAAAGAAATACCCATGCCCGCAAGTCTCAGCCAGGCATGGGCGTCCAAGGGTTACAGGTACTTGACTTCAAGGGTGGCGGAACCATCGAGGGTGACCTCGTTGCTCAGGTCCAGGCCGTCGGTACGGGCAATGCTGGTTTCCACCACCAGTTCCGCCACCAGCTCCTGGATGGAGGCCGGTTGGGTGGCGTCATCCATGGTGGCTGCGGCCATGTACAAACCTGGATTCCAGAACTTTTCGCTGTACCAGGTATTGCCGCCGTCTGCGGATGCAATCGGCTGCATCGGTATTCCGTTGGCGACCGCGTTGCGCAGCGTCAACCCGAACCAGCCCAGTTTTTGCGTGCCGTTGATCAAGCCCAGGCCGAACTGGGCCGCAGTGGGGGACGAGCCGGCGCGGTTGTCGATGGCGTGCAGGGCAAATTGAATCGGGGCATCGCACGTGACCCCCAGGATCAGGACGTGGGTGCCGATTTGTGTGGGGCTGTCTGCATGCAAGTCTTTCGCGGAAATCTTGCCATGGTCGACGATTCCGCCATGGTCCATGTTAGGCGTACAGGCGCTGGGTACGATCAGACCCTTGACGGTCAGGTCGACGGTGGAGGCCGCGTAACTGGTGGCAGAGCCAAGCAGCAGCAGGCTGGTGGCGATGGCGGTGAACACGGGTTTCATGGGAGCGAGTTCCTTTCGATTGGGGCTGTGTGTGGCGTTACAGATAGTTGACCTGGACCGTGGCGTGCCCATCGACGGGGACTTCGTCGGTCAGGGTCAGGCCATCGGCAGGCGCAATGTGGGTGTACAGGCGGATCTCCGCGTCCAAGGCGCGGACGGCGATAGGTACCAGGTCATTGCCCCTCGCAACTGCCGTCACCAGGGTGTGGTTGAGCATATTGGTCAGTTCCCACGTCACGCCGCCGTCTCGCGAGGTAATGGTCCGTACCGGGGCACCGTCAGCTATGGGGGTGTAGAGATGAAAGGCGGACCCTCCCAGTTTCTCGCCCTCGGGCGTCATGCCCAGGCCATGCCAGTTGTCGTGGTTGGCCGAGGAGCCGGCACGGTTGTCGACAGTGTTCAGGGTGAAAAGCGTCGGTGCTTCACAGCGCACGCTCAGTAGCATGGATTGATTGGGCAGTTTGGTGTGCTGGTCGGCGTTGAGGTCCTTGGCCGACATTTTCCCGAAGTCGATGGTGCCGTCGCCTGAGATCAACGGTGCGCAGGCGCTGGGCGTAATGGTGCCTTTGACGGCGAGGTCGGTGGTGCTGGCGGCGAATGCCGCCGGTGTGAACAGCAATGTCAGTAGGAGTCTGGAGGCAAAAGCGTTCATAGACATAGGGCCCTTTATCTGGAGTGGTCCAAGCAGCGTCGACCGGTTTAGAGGTACTTCACTTCCAGGGTTGCCGAACCGTCCAGCGCCACCTCATCGGTCAGGGTCAGCGTGTTTGCCGGGGCAATCCAGGTATTGAGCACGATCTCCACGGATGCGGTTTCGAGGGGGTGCGGCAAGTAACCGACATCCGGGACAAAGCTGCCGAATGCAATCAACCGGTTGGGCGCGACATAGTCGTCGTCCCACTGCATGCGCCATGTGCCATCGCGAAATTGCAGCATTTGCGATGGGATGTCGGCGACGGGGTTACGCACGATCACTACATACATCCCGAGTTTTTCCGTGCCATTGATCAGCCCCAGGCCATAGCCTGAGGCATTGGTGCCGTGCGATGTACCTGCCCGATTATCGACAGGGTTAATCGCAAACAGCGTCATGGCCTCGCAATTCACAGTCAGTTGCAGGGTCTTGTCTTCAATTCGTGTTTGTGTGTCCGGGTTCAGGTCTTTGGCCGAGATTTTCCCGAAGTCGATAGCGCCCGGCACGGTGAGGGTGCAGGCGCTTGGGGTGATAAGCCCTTTGACCGTAAGGTCCACGGTGCTGGCGGCAAAGGCCGACGAGGCACTGGAGAGCAACAGGGCGGTGCCCACCAGGTTTAACGACTTGTTCATGTTCAGGTTGTTCCAGTGCAGGTTCGGCTGATAAGGCGCACACGGCAATACCTGCCCTTTGTGAAGGGTGGCTTACAAGGCGGCTTGGGCTTATGGGTTTCAGGGCTGCTGCGGGGCGGCGCCTGAGCTCCCTCTTCTCGGGGTAGGCGCAATTTAGCGGGGAGGCTGGGCAGGGGAAATACAACTATTACGACAATCGGCGGGAGAGGGAAATCAGTTTGGAACGTGTCGGAATAAGTTAATTTGTTTTGTAGGAAAGTTGGTTTTTTCGTAGTTTTTGCATCGTCATGACCGCCTTCATAAGGCTACTTTTGTAGTGCGATAGCAGTCGTGTGAAGTGTTCGCACGTCCCCTGGCTGTTGCGTCAGCGTTGCCGGCCTACTACGAGCGCTGGGCGTTGCAGGACCCATCGCAATCATGAGGTGACCATGGAGACTGGCGTATTTTCCAACGCAGTGCTTTCCCGTGAACCGACACCTTCGCCTACACCGCCTGTGCACTGGCAGCACCTCAAGGTACTGGTGGTGGAAGACCACTCCGCCTACCGCATCTTAATGGGGTGGTTCCTCAAACAGCTCGGGCTGGGCCATCAATTGGTCGGCGACGGGCAGCACGGGCTGGCAGCCCTTACCGAACGACGATTCGACCTGGTGATCAGTGATTGTCAGATGCCGCATATGGACGGCTACACCATGAGCCGTGCAATCCGTCTGCGTGAACACGCTAACGCCCAGAGGCGGGTACCGATCATTGCCTTGACCGGTAACCTAGTACATGACGACCCCCAGCGTTGCCGCGATGCAGGCATGGATGCCTGGTTGCTCAAGCCGTTGTCCCTGGGGCAATTGCATAGCGTGTTGGCACTGTGGCTGCCAGGCCCGGCCGATGTGCAGGCGCCGGTGCCCGTTTCGGCACTCTGGCCGACCCGTGCCGGCCTGATTGAAACCTTTGGCGATGCTCTTGTAGTGGACCAGATGCTCGCCAGCCTGCTTTGCGAAGCCCGCGAGGACAGTGTCGGCCTGGCTCATGCGTGCCGGACTCTGAATGCGCCGTTGACCGCCGAGCGCTTGCATCGCCTGGTGGGGAGCCTGGCCTTCCTCGGGGTGGCGGACCTGGAGTTGCGAGGCATGCGCCTGATCGAGCGCGTCCATGCCCAGGGCATAGCATTGAGCGCGTCGCAGCTGGAAGCGTTCCAGGCTGACTTGCATACCTACCTCACTTACTTGGGCTCGCTTTGATGCCTTTGTCGATTTGTAGGTAAATGGAAGTCTGTGTTGAAAGTTTTTGGTGTAGGCGTTTTCTTTTTATTTTGTAGGTGTTGCCGGGCTGGCTACCAAACATTGATCGTGATGAAAAAACCGGGAGCTCAGGCAGTTGTTGAAGGGGACCGGCGCAGGTATTTTGCGCGGATTCAAGTTGCCATCATCCGTGGGTATTTATGCTTCGCGTAATTATTGCTGACGATCATCCCATTGTGCGTATCGGGCAGAGAGTGGTAATCGAGGCGAATGGTCGGTGCAAAGTCGTGGGGGAGGCCGATGGCCCCGATGAACTGCTGCGGTTGCTG
Organism: Pseudomonas sp. WS 5410; assembly: GCF_012985645.1. Lineage (NCBI taxonomy): Bacteria > Pseudomonadati > Pseudomonadota > Gammaproteobacteria > Pseudomonadales > Pseudomonadaceae > Pseudomonas > Pseudomonas sp. WS 5410. Next base: position 494,664 of record NZ_JAAQWS010000002.1, read on the forward strand.
GAAACCACGCCCTGCGACGTACTGGTGACCGACTTCGCTATGCCGGGCGGCCAGCAGGCTGACGGCTATGGCCTGCTGAGCCTGTTGCACCGCCAGTACCCGAGGTTGCCGGTGATTTTGGTGACCATGTTTGCCAATGTCGCCACCTTGCGCGCCTCCTTTGCCCATGGCGCACAGGCGATCGTCGCCAAAAGTGCCTCGGCCAAGGAGTTGCCCCTGGCTATCAAGACGGTGCACGCCGGCCAGACCTTTGTCAGCGAATGCCTGCGGGTGCAGTTGGTGGAGGCGGGTACGGGCGACCAGTCGCAACAGCCGCAGTTGTCCGGCAAGGAGCGCGAAGTGGTGCGCATGCTCGCCAGTGGCATGACGGTCAGTCAGATCGCCGCGCGGGTCAATCGCAGCATTTCTACCATCAGCAAACAGAAAAGCACGGCCATGAACCGCCTGTGTATTTCCACCGACGTGGATCTGTTCGCCTATGCTCGCAGCTGCGGGATGGTGCCCTAGGTATTCCGCAGATCAATGCCGATGGTGTTGCAGGCCCATGCACACTATCGTAAGTGACTTTCAACCCTTTGCCGGATGCTGCCCATGAGCGACGCCCATAACGCCCTGATCAACGAATTCTATGGCGCCTTCCAGCGCCTGGATGCCGAGGCCATGAGTGCCTGCTACACCGAGGATGTGCTGTTCAGCGACCCGGCGTTCGGCGAATTGCGCGGGCGCGATGCTGGCGACATGTGGCGCATGCTCACCACCCGGGCCAAGGACTTTTCCCTGACCTTCGACCAGGTACACAGTGACGACAACAAAGGCAGTGCTCACTGGGTGGCGACCTACCTGTTCAGCCAGACCGGCCGCACGGTGGTCAACGATATCCAGGCGCGCTTTGTGTTTCGCGACGGCAAGATCTGCGAGCACCACGACCATTTCGACCTGTGGCGCTGGTCGCGTCAGGCCCTTGGCGCCAAGGGCCTGCTGCTGGGCTGGACGCCGCTGGTGCGCAACGCGGTGCGCGGCCAGGCGTTGAAAGGGTTGAAGGCGTTCCAGGCCAGTCGTTGATAAGATTGGCGCTCTTTTCGTTTGCCAGAACCTTTTGTGAACAGCCCACCTGAACCTGTCGCGCCCAAACCCTGGTTTGTCTACCTGGTCCGGGCGGCCAATGGCGCGCTCTATTGCGGGATCAGCAACGATCCGCTGCGCCGCTTTGCGATGCACCAGAGCGGCAAGGGCGCGCGGTTTTTTCTGTCCAGCCCGGCGGTGGCGCTGGTGTATACCGAGGCTTGCGCGAGCAAGGGCGAAGCCCTGCGCCAGGAACGCCTGATAAAGAAGCTCAAGAAAAGCGCCAAGGAGTGTCTGGCCCGGGCTTATCAATCTGACTGATCAGTTCCCATCAGGCCAATGGCTAGGCCGCCGGGGTTTTGCGCGATAATCTGGCCGCTCCTTCATCTGGCGGAGTCCGGCATGTCTGAGTTGATCCTGCACCACTACCCCCAATCCCCTTTCGCGGAAAAAGCCCGCCTGCTCCTGGGCTTCAAAGGGCTGTCCTGGCATTCGGTGATCATTCCCCCGGTGATGCCCAAGCCGGACCTGACGGCCCTGACCGGCGGTTACCGCAAAACCCCGGTGCTGCAGGTGGGCGCGGATATTTATTGCGACACCGCGCTGATCGCCCGTCGCCTGGAACAGGAAAAGGCCACGCCGCCGCTGTTTCCCGAAGGCCAGGAACTGCTCAGCCAAAGTTTTGCCGCCTGGGCCGATTCAGTGGTGTTTTCCCATGCCGTGGCCCTGGTGTTCCAACCCGAATCCCTGGCCGTGAAATTTGCCAAGGTGCCACCGCAGTTGCTGCAGGTGCTGGTCGCCGACCGTAGCAAGATGTTCGGCGACGGTAGCGCCGCCCGCATGCCGCTGGAGGTGGTGCGGCACCAGTGGCCGGCAATCATTGCGCGGCTTGAGCAACAGTTGCAGCGTCAGTCAGGGGATTTCCTGTTTGGCGAACCGTCGATTGCCGACTTCGCCATGGCCCATCCGTTGTGGTTCCTCAAAGGCTCATCAGTGACCTCGCCGCTTGTGGATAACTATCCGGCTGCCAGCGCCTGGCTTGCTCGGGTGCTGGGCTTCGGGCATGGCACCGCCAGCGAGATGAATGCCGGGCAGGCCCTGGAAATCGCCCGCGATAGCGCGCCTGCGGCGTTGCCGGATGAAGTGTTTGAAGATCCCAACGGGTTCAAGGTCGGCCAGCAAGTGACCATCGCCGCGACCGACTATGGCGTCGACCCGGTGGCGGGGGAGTTGGTGTTTGCCGGTCGCGAAGAGTTGATCCTGCGCCGCGAGGATGAGCGTGGCGGCACCGTGCATGTGCACTTTCCGCGCCTGGGCTTCTTAATCCGTTAATCAAACCGCTGTAGGCGCGGGTTTGCTCGAATGCCGTTCAGTCAGGTGCAGATCCCCTGTGGGAGCGGGCTTGCTGGTCAGTCAACATCAATGTTTGCTGGGCCGACGTCTTCGCGAGCAAGCCCGCTCCCACATTTGGTCTTCGCTGCGTTGAGCATTGCGTTCGCTTAACGGGTCGGCATTAGGGCTTGCTCGCGCCTACAGGTTCAGGGCGGACAGGATGGCATCCGGGTTGTAGTCGCGGATCTGCGTGCCATTCACGTCCACAAATGGAATCCCGCCGCCTCCCAGGGCCTCATAAGCCTTGCGTCCCTGGGCATCCTTCTCGATGTCCACGGTCTTGTAGGGGATACCCTTCTGATCGAGGAACCGCTGGGTCTGCTTGCAGTACCCGCACCACTCGGTGCTGTACAGCGTGACCCGGGCAGTGGCGCGTACCTGCTCCGGGACGACCTGCGACGGATTGAACAGTCGCTCGATCTTGCCCCAGTTCTGGATCGCCACCACCACCAGCAACACCAGCAGGACTTTCTTCAGTACCCCGCCGAGCATCAGTTACGGCGCTTGAGCTGGTCGGTCAGTTGGGTCGGCAAGCCCTTGATGATCAGGGTGCCGGCGGCTTCGTCATACTCGATCTTGTCGCCCAGCAGGTGCGCTTCAAAGCTGATCGACAGGCCCTCGGCGCGCCCGGTGAAGCGGCGGAACTGGTTGAGGGTGCGTTTATCCGCCGGGATTTCCGGCGACAGGCCGTAATCCTTGTTGCGGATATGGTCGTAGAAGGCCTTTGGCCGATCTTCATCAATCAGGCCCGACAGTTCTTCCAGGCCCATCGGCTCGCCGAGCTTGGCCTGGCTGCTGGCGTAATCCACAAGGGTCTTGGTTTTCTCGCGGGCGGACTCGTCCGGCAGGTCTTCGCTTTCGACGAAGTCACTGAAGGCCTTGAGCAGGGTGCGAGTCTCGCCCGGACCGTCGACGCCTTCCTGGCAGCCGATAAAGTCGCGGAAGTACTCCGAGACCTTCTTGCCGTTCTTGCCCTTGATAAACGAGATGTACTGTTTGGACTGCTTGTTGTTCTGCCATTCGGACACGTTGATGCGTGCCGCCAGGTGCAACTGGCCCAGGTCCAGGTGGCGCGAGGGCGTCACGTCCAGCTCGTCGGTCACCGCCACGCCTTCGCTGTGGTGCAGCAGGGCGATGGCCAGGTAGTCGGTCATGCCCTGTTGATAGTGGGCAAACAACACGTGGCCGCCGACGGAGAGGTTGGACTCCTCCATCAGTTTTTGCAGATGCTCCACGGCAATCCGGCTGAAGGCGGTGAAATCCTTGCCGCCTTCGAAGTATTCCTTCAACCAGCCACTGAACGGGTGCGCGCCGGACTCGGCATGGAAGAAACCCCAGGCCTTGCCTTGTTTGGCGTTATAGCTCTCGTTGAGGTCGGCGAGCATGTTCTCGATGGCGGCGGACTCGGCCAATTCGGAGTCACGGGCGTGGAGAACTGCGGGCGTGCCGTCGGGTTTTTTGTCGATCAGGTGGACGATGCAATGACGGATCGGCATGGGCTTCTCGGCTGGTTGAGCGGGAGCGGTTGGCCTCCCGGAAAAAGTCGCCAGTGTACCGCACCCGTTGGTCGCGGCGTCGTTTGAAGCGGTTTCGGGAGGCCTCTGACGGGTCATATGCCTTTTTTTCACGGTTTAGAGCGATAAAGCTGACCAAATGGGTAGGTAGAAGCGGATATTTCCCCGTCTCTGTGCTAGTTTTGCCCGGTCTTACGCGATGTATCGGCGTTAAGCGTGCATTCAGCATTTGTCAGGTCGAACCAAACCCCGTTTCAGGCATCTATAACCCCGATCTCTCGCGGTTATGGCCAGGGGTGCCAGGCCATGACGGTCGGGCTCGATGGCTGACACTGCACTCTGCAATCCAAATGAATTTGATAGGGAAGGAACACCACAATGGCTTTGACTAAAGACCAACTGATCGCTGATATCGCCGAATCCACTGATACCACCAAGGTTCAAGTACGTGCCGTACTGGAGCAACTGGCTCAGATCGTTGGTGACCAGCTGGACAACGGCGGCGAAATCACTCTGCCAGGTGTTGGCAAGCTGAAAGTGACCGAGCGTCCAGCCCGTACCGGCCGTAACCCTTCGACTGGCGCTGCCATCGAAATCGCTGCGAAGAAAGTGATCAAGCTGGTTGTGGCCAAAGGCCTGACCGACTCGATCAACAAGTAAGACGCAGCAAAAAAAACCGTGCACCGGAGCGATCCGGGCACGGTTTTTTGTTGCCTGCGATTTACCTCTAGCGCACCCAGCGCTGGCGCCAGATCTGCTGCTCGTTCTTGGTCTGGAAGGTCCAGGCCACAAAACGGCTCTGTTTCTGGCCCTGGGACATCTCCACTACCTGGCTTTCCAGGGCACCGGCTTTTTTCAGCGCGGTCTCGATGGCAGGCAGGTTGGAGGCTTTTGACACCAGGGTGCTGAACCACAGCACTTTATGGGCGAAATGCGCGCTTTCGGCGATCAATTGCGTGACAAACCGCGCTTCGCCGCCCTCACACCATAGCTCTGCCGACTGGCCGCCGAAGTTCAGTACCGGCAACTTGCGCTTGGGGTCGGCCTTGCCCAGGGCGCGCCACTTACGCTCGCTGCCTTTGGTCGCTTCGTCCATGGAGGCATGGAACGGCGGGTTGCACATGGTCAGGTCAAAACGCTCACCCGGCTCCAGCAGCCCCAGCAGAATATGTTTCGGGTTGGTTTGCAGGCGCAGTTGGATGACCTTGCTCAGGTCGTTGGACTGCACGATGGCCTTGGCGGCCGCCACGGCGGTAGGGTCAATCTCGGAACCGAGGAAATTCCAGCGGTAATCCATGTAGCCGATCAGCGGGTAGACGCAGTTGGCGCCCATGCCGATGTCCAGCACCTTGACGATCGAGCCACGGGGGATCTTGCCGTCGTTGACACTGGCCAGCAGGTCGGCGAGGAAGTGCACGTAGTCGGCACGCCCTGGCACCGGTGGGCACAGGTAGTCAGCCGGGATATCCCAGTGCTGCACGCCATAGAACGCCTTGAGCAGCGCCCGGTTGAACACCCGCACCGCGTCCGGGCTGGCGAAGTCGATGCTTTCCTTGCCGTAGGGGTTGAGGATCACGTACTGGGCCAGTTCCGGCGTAGTCTTGATCAGCGCCGGGAAGTCGTAACGGCCCTGGTGGCGGTTGCGCGGATGCAGAGTGGCCTCTTTGCGTGGCACCACGGGCTTGGCTGTGGCGGCGGTTTTCGGCTTCTTGCGGGGCGGTTTGGGTGTGCTGGGGGCGGTCATGATGATTCTGGTGTTGGCTCAAAGTGGCGGCCATTGTCACACATCCTGAGCCCGCCCCGGGCAAATGTGGGAAGCGGGGTGTTTTCCAGGGCCAAAAAAAAGAGACCCGAAGGTCTCTTTTTTTACGCGGGTTGCCTCTTACAGGCTGGAAATCCGCGCATGTTGCTCCGCCAGCTTGCCCAACGCCTGTTCGGCCTCGGCCAGCTTGGCGCGTTCCTTGTCGATGACTTCGGCCGGGGCCTTGTCCACGAAGGCTGCATTGGACAACTTGCCGCCCACGCGCTGCACTTCGCCCTGCAGGCGCAGGATTTCCTTATCCAGGCGCGCCAGCTCGGCACCTTTGTCGATCAGGCCGGCCATCGGCACCAGCACTTCCATCTCGCCGACCAGTGCGGTGGCAGACAGCGGTGCTTCGGCGCCGTCAGCCAATACGGTGATCGACTCCAGCTTCGCCAGCTTCTTGAGCAGGGCGTCATTCTCGGTGAGACGGCGCAGGTCCTCGGCACTGGCGTTCTTCACGAACACCGCCAAAGGCTTGCCGGGGCCGATGTTCATCTCGGCGCGGATATTGCGCGTGCCGAGCATCAGGGTCTTGAGCCATTCGATATCGCTTTCGGCAGCCTCGTCGATGCGTGCTTCATTGGCCACTGGCCAAGGTTGCAGCATGATGGTCTTGCCTTCGATACCGGCCAGCGGCGCCAGGCGCTGCCAGATTTCTTCGGTGATGAACGGCATGAACGGATGCGCCAGGCGCAATGCCACTTCCAGCACGCGCACCAGGGTGCGACGGGTACCGCGCTGGCGCTCGACCGGCGCGTTCTCGTCCCACAGCACCGGCTTGGAGAGTTCCAGGTACCAGTCGCAATACTGGTTCCAGATGAACTCGTACAAGGCCTGGGCGGCCAGGTCGAAACGGAACTGGTCGAGTTGGCGGGTCACTTCGGCTTCGGTGCGCTGCAGCTGCGAGATGATCCAGCGATCAGCCAGGGACAGCTCAAAGGCTTCGCCGTTCTGGCCGCAGTCTTCGCCCTTGTCCAGCACGTAGCGCGCTGCGTTCCAGATCTTGTTGCAGAAGTTGCGATAGCCTTCGACGCGACCCATGTCGAACTTGATGTCGCGACCGGTGGATGCCAGCGAGCAGAAGGTGAAACGCAGGGCGTCGGTGCCGTAGCTGGCGATGCCGTCGGCGAACTCGTCGCGGGTCTGCTTCTCGATCTTTTTCGCCAGTTTTGGCTGCATCATGCCCGAAGTGCGTTTCTGCACCAGGGTTTCCAGGTCGATACCGTCGATGATATCTAGCGGGTCCAGGACGTTGCCCTTGGACTTGGACATCTTCTGGCCCTGGCCATCACGTACCAGGCCGTGTACGTACACGGTCTTGAACGGTACCTGCGGGGTGCCGTCTTCATTCTTCACCAAGTGCATGGTGAGCATGATCATCCGGGCAACCCAGAAGAAAATGATATCGAAGCCGGTCACCAGCACGTCGGTGGAGTGGAACTTCTTCAGGAACTCGGTCTGCTGCGGCCAGCCCAGGGTCGAGAAGGTCCACAGGCCGGCACTGAACCAGGTGTCCAGTACGTCGTTGTCCTGCTGCAGCGCCACGTCCGGGCCGAGGTTGTGCTTGGCGCGCACTTCGGCTTCATCACGGCCGACATAGACTTTGCCAGACTCGTCGTACCAGGCCGGAATGCGGTGGCCCCACCACAATTGACGGCTGATGCACCAATCCTGGATGTCACGCATCCACGAGAAGTACATGTTTTCGTACTGTTTGGGCACGAACTGGATACGGCCATCTTCCACGGCAGCAATCGCCGGCTCGGCCAACGGTTTGGTCGACACATACCACTGGTCGGTCAGCCACGGCTCGATCACGGTGCCGGAGCGGTCGCCTTTTGGCACTTTCAGGGCGTGGTCGTCCACGCTGACCAACAGGCCGGCGGCATCAAATGCGGCAACGATCTGCTTACGTGCTTCGAAACGATCGAGACCGGCGAACTCAGCCGGGATCCTGCCGTCGATGCTGTCGTTCAGCGTGCCGTCGAGGTTGAACACCTGGCAGGCGGGCAGTACGGCAGCGTTCTTGTCGAAGATATTCAGCAGCGGCAGGTTATGGCGCTTGCCGACTTCATAGTCGTTGAAATCGTGGGCCGGGGTGATTTTCACGCAGCCGGTGCCGAATTCAGGGTCGCAGTAGTCGTCCGCGATGATCGGGATGCGGCGGCCTACCAGCGGCAGCTCGACGAACTTGCCGATCAGTGCCTGGTAACGCTCGTCGTTCGGGTTAACCGCTACGGCAGCGTCGCCGAGCATGGTTTCCGGACGGGTGGTAGCGACGATCAGGTAGTCGTTGCCTTCGGCGGTCTTGGCGCCGTCGGCCAGCGGGTACTTGAGGTTCCACAGGAAACCCTTCTCGTCGTGGTTTTCCACTTCAAGGTCGGAAATCGCTGTGTGCAGCTTGGTGTCCCAGTTGACCAGGCGCTTGCCACGGTAGATCAGGCCATCTTCATGCAGGCGCACGAAGGCTTCCTTGACCGATTCCGACAGGCCATCGTCCATGGTGAAGCGCTCGCGGCTCCAATCCACCGACGAGCCGAGACGACGGATCTGACGGCTGATATTGCCGCCGGAATGGTCTTTCCATTCCCAGATCTTCTCCAGGAACTTCTCGCGCCCCAGGTCGTGACGGTTTTGGCCAGTGGCTTCCAGTTGGCGCTCCACCAGCATCTGGGTGGCGATACCCGCGTGGTCGGTGCCTGGCTGCCACAGGGTGTTGCGGCCCTGCATACGGCGGAAACGGATCAACGCATCCATGATCGCATTGTTGAAGCCATGGCCCATGTGCAGGCTGCCAGTGACGTTCGGCGGCGGAATCATGATGGTGTAGGACTCGCCCGCACCTTGCGGAGCGAAATAGTTCTCGGACTCCCAGGTCTGGTACCAGGAAGTTTCAATAGCGTGCGGCTGGTAGGTCTTATCCATGCGCGGCGGGACCCTAGTTGGCATTTATTCAGGAAAGCCGGCAAGTATAACGAGGGATAGGGGAGAGGGCGAGACGAAGAGAGGGGCTAAGGCTGGCGCGGGTCAAATGTGGGAACGGGCTTGCCCGCGATAGCGGTGTGTCAGTCATCGACAAATCGACTGATCCACCGCCATCGCGGGCAAACCCGCTCCTACAGGGGATATCTATGTGGCTTAGGACTGGTACTGGCTAAGCAACCGCTCCATCCGCGCATCCATCCGGCGCTTGATCTCGGTTTCGATATGCGGGGCAAAGTCGTCGATCACGTCCTGCATGATCAATTGCGCAGCGGCGCGCAGTTCGTTGTCCAGGTGCAACAACAGGGCATCGGGGGCTTTTTCGGCGGCGGGTGCTGCCTGGACGACGGGCGGCTCGACCGGCGCGGCGACGGCTGGCTTGGCGCCGACCGTATCGAACAGCAGGGGGATCTGTACCTCTTCTGCGACAGTATCGGTCAGCAGCGGCGGTTGCAGGTTGTCATCACCCAGCAACTGGCGGATCGACTCGAGGTCGTCCAGCAGGTGGTCAGACGGTTTTAGCGGGTTTGAAGTGTCCATCATGTGCTCAGAGTCGCTGTAATCGGTGATCTTGCAGAGAATAGCCCTGTTCGCGGTAGAAACGGAAACTCTCACGCGCGGCCTGACGAATAGCCGGATCTTCCACCACCACTTCCGCGACCCGGGCAAACCCCTTGGCGAAGGCTGGCACTTTCAGATCCAGGTTGACCAGCAGGTCATGGTGATCGCCACAACTGTCGCCCACACCCAGCACCACCTGGCTGTCCGGCTCCGATTCTGCGGGGCCGTGGGGCACGAAGCTCTCGCCCTTGAAGCGCCACAGGCGGGCATCGAGGTCGTCACGCTGGGCGGCATCGCTGCAGTGCAGGTAGATGCGGTGGCCCATGCGCCAGGCCTTTTCCGTGAGTTTGCAGGCAAAGTCCAGGCGAGCCGACGGATCGGCGCTGGGCAATATATAGAAGTCGACTTGGGTCATTACATTTCCAGGCAGGCACGCAAAAACCTGTAGGAGCCTGTAAATCGGCTCCTACAGAGTTGCGTTTAGGCTTTGGCGCGATCCAGCAGGTACTGGGTCAGCAACGGCACCGGACGGCCGGTAGCGCCTTTGTCCTTGCCACCGCTGGTCCAGGCGGTGCCGGCGATATCCAGGTGGGCCCAGTTGAAGTTCTTGGCAAAACGCGACAGGAAGCACGCCGCCGTGATGGTGCCGGCCTTTGGCCCGCCAATGTTGGCGATGTCGGCGAACGGGCTGTCCAGTTGCTCCTGGTACTCATCGAACAGGGGCAACTGCCAGGCGCGGTCGTCGGCCGCCTTGCCGGCGCTGAGCAATTGCTCGACCAGCTCGTCGTTGTTGCCCAGCAGGCCCGAGGTGTGGGAGCCGAGAGCGACGATGCAGGCGCCGGTCAGGGTGGCGATATCAATCACTGCCTGGGGCTTGAAGCGCTCGGCGTAGGTCAGGGCATCGCACAGCACCAGGCGGCCTTCGGCGTCGGTGTTGAGGATTTCCACGGTCTGGCCGCTCATGGTGGTCACGATATCGCCTGGGCGGGCAGCACCGCCGCTCGGCATGTTTTCGGCACAGGCCAGGATGCACACCAGGTTGATCGGCAGCTTGAGCTCCAGCACGGCGCGCAGGGTACCGAACACACTGGCGGCGCCGCCCATGTCGTACTTCATCTCGTCCATGCCGGCACCCGGCTTGAGGCTGATGCCGCCGGTGTCGAAGGTGATGCCTTTACCGACCAGGGCGAACGGTTTGTCGGCCTTCTTGCCGCCGTTGTATTGCATGACGATCAGGCGGGGCGGCTGGTCGCTGCCCTGGCCCACGGCATAGAACGAGCCCATGCCCAGTTCTTTGATCTTCTTCTCGTCGAGGACTTCGACTTTCAGGCCCTTGAATTCTTTGCCCAAGGCCTTGGCCTGTTCACCGAGGTAGGTCGGGTGGCAGATGTTTGGTGGCATATTGCCCAGGTCGCGGGTGAACGCCATGCCCGCAGCGATGGCCTGGGCGTGGGTGGTGGCGCGCTGTACTTCAGCCTGGGCGGCCTTGATGGTCAGCAGGGTGATTTTCTTCAGGGCGCGGGGTTCGGCTTTCTGGCTCTTGAACTGTTCGAACGTGTAACCACCGTCCAGCAGGGTTTCGGCCAACAGGCGGGTCTTGCCGTAGCTGTCGCGGCCCTTGACCACGATTTCGTCCAGCGCCAGTGCCGCATCGCTGCCGCCCAGGCCCTTGAGGGTGTTGAGGATGGCGCTGATGATCTTGCGGAACGGGCGGTCGCCCAGTTCGGCATCCTTGCCCACACCCACCAGTAACACGCGGTCGGCTTTGAGGTTCGGCAGGCCTTGCAACAGCAGGCTTTGCCCGACTTTGCCGGCCAGGTCGCCACGCTTGAGCACCGCGCTGATGGCGCCACCGCTCAGTTCATCGACTTGTTTGGCGGCCGCGCCGAGCTTGCGGCCTTCGCCGATGGCGACCACGAGGGTGGCGGTCTTCAACGTTTCGGGGCTAACGCTTTTTACAACCAATTCCATGTTCGGGTCCCTTATATAAGGTCAAAGAGCCTGGAGTCTGTACTCCGGCCTGTGGGCTGGGCCGCCTGTAGACGGCCGCGACAAAGCCCGCAGTTTGTACCGCGTCGCCCGAGCCTGACAACCCTTGACGCCAGCTTTGTGCATGGGTGTGAGCAAGCTCCGTGACAGGCGCGGACAATCACAGGATAATGCGCCATCTTTTTCGCCGGCCCGTGTCAACGGGGCGACTTGATATGCTTGCTTGTTTGGCCGCCTTAGCCTGACAACCCTGGAGTGTCTGGTTTGATCGTCTTCCGTTATCTGTCCCGCGAAGTTCTGCTGACCCTGAGTGCCGTGAGTGCGGTACTGCTGGTCATCATCATGAGTGGTCGTTTCGTCAAATACCTGGCCCAGGCCGCCTCGGGTGCCCTGGATCCGGGCTCGTTGTTCCTGATCATGGGGTTCCGCCTGCCTGGCTTCTTGCAGCTGATCCTGCCCCTGGGCCTGTTTCTCGGGATCCTGCTGGCCTATGGCCGGCTCTACCTCGAAAGCGAGATGACCGTGCTGTCGGCCACCGGCATGAGCCAGCAGCGTCTGCTGGCCATGACCATGGTCCCGGCCACCGGCGTAGCGCTGGTGGTGGCCTGGCTGAGCCTGAGCCTGGCGCCCCAGGGCGCCATGCAATTTCAACTGGTGCTCAACAAACAGGACGCGATGACCGAGTTCGACACCCTCGAACCGGGGCGCTTCCAGGCGCTCAACGACGGCACCCGCGTAACCTACACCGAGCGCATGACCGACGATCGGGCCAACCTCGGCGGTGTGTTCATCTCCGAGAAGCGCCTGGGCCAGGACAAGAAAGACCGAGGCATTTCGGTACTGGTGGCCGATAGCGGGCGCCAGGAAGTGCGTCCGGACGGCAGCCGCTACCTGATCCTGGAAAACGGCTATCGCTACGACGGCAGCCCCGGCCAGGCCGACTACCGCGCCATCAAGTACGAGACCTACGGGGTCATGCTGGCCCGGCCGGATGTGAGCAACGAGGTCACTGACCGCGATGCCATCCCGACCTCAGCCCTGATCGGCAGCAAGGAACTGCGCTCGATTGCCGAGCTGCAATGGCGTATTTCCCTGCCACTGCTGGTGTTTATCGTCACCTTGATGGCGGTGCCGCTGTCCCGGGTCAACCCGCGCCAGGGCCGCTTCCTCAAGCTGCTGCCGGCGATCCTGCTGTACATGGCCTACCTGACCATCCTGATTTCCGCTCGTGGCTCCCTGGAGAAGGGCAAGCTGTCGCCGACCCTGGGGCTGTGGTGGGTCCACGGCATCTTCCTGGTGATTGGCCTGGGCCTGCTGTATTGGGAACCGATTCGTTTGAAAATGCAGAGCCGTCGCGGCATGAAGGAGATGGCTCGTGGGTAAGTTGGATCGCTACATCGGTAGCAGCGTACTGGTCGCCATCCTGGCGGTATTGGGCATCATCCTCGGCCTGGCGTCGTTGTTTGCCTTCATTGATGAAGTGGGCAACGTCACCGATACCTACACGGTCACTGACGTACTGAGCTACGTGGCGCTGACCGCCCCGCGCCGGCTCTACGACATGATGCCGATGGCCGCACTGATCGGCTGCCTGATCGGCCTGGGCAGCCTGGCCAGCAACAGCGAGCTGACCATCATGCGCGCCGCCGGGGTGTCCATTGCCCGTATCGTCTGGGCGGTGATGAAACCCATGCTGCTGCTGATGGCCGCCAGCGTGCTGATCGGCGAATACGTGGCGCCACCGGCGGAAACCACCGCCCAGGCCAACCGTGCGCTGGCCCAGGGCTCGGGCGATGCGCAGAGCTCCAAGCGGGGCCTGTGGCACCGCCAGGGCGATGAATTTATCCACATCAACGCCGTGCAACCCGGTGGCCTGCTGGTGGGGGTGACCCGCTATCGCTTTGATGAAGAGCGCCACATGCTGTCGTCGAGCTTTGCCAAACGGGCACAGTTCAATGACAACCAGTGGGTGCTGAGCGATGTCACCACCACCCATTTCCGCAACCCCGGTAAAGGCACCGAGGCCAGCACCGAGGTGATCAACGAGCCGACACAGACCTGGGACATCGCCCTCAAGCCGGAACTGCTCAATACCGTGGTGATGATCCCGGAAAGCCTGCCGATCTCCGGTTTGTGGAGCTACATCCACTACCTCAAGGACCAGGGCCTGAACAACGGCCGCTACTGGCTGGCATTTTGGGTCAAGGTGTTGCAGCCGGTGGTGACCGCTGCCCTGGTGCTGATGGCGATTTCGTTTATTTTCGGCCCGTTGCGCTCGGTAACCCTGGGCCAGCGGGTATTTACCGGGGTATTGGTCGGTTTCACCTTCCGCATTGCCCAGGACCTGCTGGGGCCGTCGAGCCTGGTATTCGGCTTCTCGCCGCTGTTTGCGGTGCTGGTGCCGACCGGCATCTGTGCCCTGGCCGGGTTCTGGCTGCTGCGGCGGGCCGGTTGATCCGCGGTTGTTGAACAAAAAATGCCCCATTCGCAAGAACGGGGCATTTTTGTTATTGGTCGTCAAAGATGACGTCTGGCCTGAGCATCAGGTACAATTCCCGGCTATTTTTCAGCGGGCAATCTGCCTGCAGCCTTTTTGAGTGTTGATCCGTGAGTGATTTGAGTCATATCCGCAATTTCTCCATCATCGCCCACATTGACCATGGTAAGTCGACGCTGGCCGATCGATTCATCCAGATGTGCGGCGGCCTTGCCGAGCGTGAAATGGAAGCCCAGGTCCTGGACTCCATGGACCTCGAACGCGAGCGCGGGATCACCATCAAGGCCCACAGCGTTACCCTGTACTACACCGCCAAAGACGGTATCAAGTACCAGCTGAACTTCATTGACACCCCGGGCCACGTCGACTTCACCTACGAAGTCAGCCGTTCCCTGGCCGCCTGCGAAGGCGCGCTGTTGGTGGTGGACGCGGGGCAGGGCGTTGAAGCCCAGTCCGTGGCCAACTGCTACACCGCGATCGAGCAGGGCCTGGAAGTCATGCCGGTGCTGAACAAGATCGACCTGCCACAGGCCGATCCGGACCGTGTGAAGGAAGAAATCGAAAAAATCATCGGCATTGACGCCACCGACGCCGTCGAGTGCAGCGCCAAGACCGGCCTGGGTGTCGACGAAGTGCTCGAGCGCCTGGTCAAGACCATTCCTGCGCCAACTGGTAACTACGAAGATCCGCTGCAAGCGTTGATCATCGATTCCTGGTTCGACAACTACCTGGGCGTTGTGTCCCTGGTACGCGTGCGCCATGGCCGGGTGAAGAAGGGCGACAAGATTCTGGTCAAGTCCACCGGCAAGATCCACCTGGTGGACAGCGTCGGTGTATTCAACCCCAAGCACACCGCTACCACTGATCTGAAAGCCGGTGAAGTAGGCTTCATCATCGCCGGTATCAAGGACATCCACGGTGCGCCGGTCGGTGACACCCTGACCTTGAGCTCGACGCCAGATGTCGACGTGCTGCCAGGCTTCAAGCGCATCCAGCCCCAGGTCTACGCCGGCCTGTTCCCGGTCAGCTCCGATGACTTCGAGGATTTCCGCGAAGCCCTGCAAAAGCTGACCCTCAACGACTCGTCGTTGCAGTACACCCCGGAAAGCTCCGACGCCCTGGGCTTCGGCTTCCGCTGCGGGTTCCTGGGCATGCTGCACATGGAAATCATCCAGGAGCGCCTGGAGCGCGAGTACGACCTGGACCTGATCACCACCGCGCCAACCGTTATTTTTGAGCTGGCGCTGAAAACCGGTGAAACGATTTACGTCGACAACCCGTCCAAGCTGCCGGATCTGTCGTCGATCGAAGACATGCGCGAACCGATCGTGCGCGCCAATATTCTTGTGCCGCAGGAACACCTGGGCAACGTCATTACCCTGTGTATCGAAAAGCGTGGCGTGCAGCACGACATGCTGTTCCTCGGTACCCAGGTCCAAGTGACCTACGATTTGCCGATGAACGAAGTGGTCCTGGACTTCTTTGACCGTCTCAAATCCACCAGTCGCGGCTATGCTTCGCTGGATTACCATTTCGACCGTTATCAATCGGCCAATCTGGTGAAGCTCGATGTGCTGATCAACGGCGACAAGGTCGATGCCCTGGCGCTGATCGTGCACAAGGATAATGCGCACTACAAAGGTCGCCAGTTGACCGAGAAGATGAAGGAACTGATTCCGCGCCAGATGTTCGACGTTGCGATCCAGGCCGCCATTGGCGGGCAGATCATTGCGCGGACCTCCGTCAAGGCTCTCAGAAAGAACGTACTGGCCAAATGCTATGGCGGCGACGTCAGCCGTAAGCGCAAGCTGCTTGAGAAGCAAAAGGCCGGTAAAAAACGCATGAAGCAAGTGGGTAACGTGGAAATTCCACAAGAAGCCTTCCTTGCGGTGCTCAGGTTGGATAGTTAGGTCCTATGTCACTAAATTTCCCGCTGTTGCTGGTCATCGCCGTTGCCGTCTGTGGCTTCCTGGCGCTGCTCGATCTGCTGTTCTTCGCCCCGCGTCGCCGGGCGGCCATCGCGTCCTATCAGGGCAGCGTCAGCCAGCCCGATGGCGTGGTGATCGAGAAGCTGAACAAAGAGCCCCTGCTGGTTGAATACGGCAAGTCGTTCTTCCCGGTGTTGTTCATCGTGCTGGTGCTGCGCTCGTTTCTGGTAGAGCCGTTCCAGATTCCTTCGGGTTCGATGAAGCCAACCCTGGATGTGGGCGACTTTATCCTGGTGAACAAGTTTTCCTACGGGATCCGCTTGCCGGTGATCGACAAGAAAATCATCGAGGTGGGTGATCCGCAGCGCGGCGATGTGATGGTGTTCCGCTACCCAAGCGACCCGAACGTCAACTACATCAAGCGTGTGGTCGGCCTGCCGGGTGACGTGATTCGCTACACCAGCGACAAACGCCTGTTCGTCAATGGCGAGTCGGTGGCTGAGAAACTCATCGGTGCCGAGCCGAATACCCTGGGCAGCGCCGAGCTGTACGAGGAAAAACTCGGGGCGGTAGAGCACCAGATCCGCAAGGAAATGAGCCGCTACCGTTCGCCGCCCGACAACCAGTGGACCGTGCCTGCCGGGCACTACTTCATGATGGGCGACAACCGCGACAACTCCAACGACAGCCGCTACTGGGATGATCCAAGTATTCCCAAGGAGCTGCTGGGCATGGTTCCGGACCAGAATATCGTCGGCAAGGCCTTCGCGGTCTGGATGAGCTGGCCCGAACCCAAACTCAGCCACCTGCCGAACTTCTCGCGGGTGGGGCTGATCAAGTAATCCATGCGGCGCTGTGAACACAGCGCCGAATGCTTTTCTGGGGCTTGGACATTGGTCCGGCCTCGAGCGATACGCAGCATTGCCAGGATTTGAATTTGAACACAGCGTTAATCGTCGATGGCCTTTGCCGCCACGTACTGAAAGTAGGTAAACCGTGAGCGTTTCTTTGAGTCGTCTTGAGCGTCAGCTCGGCTACACCTTCAAGGACCAGGAATTGATGGTCCTTGCCCTCACACATCGCAGTTTTGCCGGGCGCAACAATGAACGCCTGGAATTCCTCGGTGATGCCATTCTCAACTTCGCCGCTGGCGAAGCCTTGTTCAACCGCTTCCCTCTGGCCCGTGAAGGCCAGCTGTCGCGCCTGCGCGCGCGCCTGGTGAAAGGCGAGACCCTGGCCGTACTGGCCCGTGGTTTTGACCTGGGCGAGTACCTGCGCCTGGGGTCCGGCGAGTTGAAAAGCGGCGGTTTCCGTCGCGAGTCGATCCTGGCCGATGCCCTGGAAGCCCTGATCGGCGCGATCTATCTCGATGCCGGGATGGAAGTGGCCAAGGAGCGGGTCATGGCCTGGCTGGCGTCGGAAATCGACAGCCTGACCCTGGTGGATACCAACAAGGATCCCAAGACCCGCCTGCAGGAATTTTTGCAGTCGCGCGGCTGCGAACTGCCACGCTACGAAGTGGTGGATATCCAGGGTGAGCCGCATTGCCGTGTGTTCTTCGTCGAATGCGAAGTCACCTTATTGAACGAAAAAAGCCGAGGTCAGGGTGTGAGCCGTCGTATTGCCGAACAGGTAGCGGCCGCTGCAGCACTGATTGCCCTGGGCGTGGAGAATGGCCATGACTGATTCAACCGCAACACGCTGTGGCTATGTTGCCATCGTCGGCCGTCCCAACGTGGGCAAGTCCACGCTGCTCAACCACATCCTCGGGCAGAAGCTGGCGATCACCTCGCGCAAGCCGCAGACCACCCGCCACAACATGCTAGGCATCAAGACCGAAGGCAACGTGCAAGCGGTCTATGTCGATACCCCAGGCATGCACAAAGGTGGCGAGAAAGCCCTGAACCGCTACATGAACAAGACCGCTTCGGCGGCGTTGAAAGACGTCGACGTGGTGATCTTCGTGGTTGACCGCACCAAGTGGACCGATGAAGACCAGATGG
Source organism: Pseudomonas sp. WS 5410 (assembly GCF_012985645.1). NCBI lineage: Bacteria > Pseudomonadati > Pseudomonadota > Gammaproteobacteria > Pseudomonadales > Pseudomonadaceae > Pseudomonas > Pseudomonas sp. WS 5410. The sequence continues at coordinate 512,396 of NZ_JAAQWS010000002.1, forward strand.
TCCTCGAGCGTGTGCAGTACGTCACCGGCCCTTTGATCGTCGCGCTGAACAAGACCGACCGCATCGAAGACAAAGCCGAGCTGATGCCGCACCTGAGCTGGTTGCAGGAACAACTGCCGAACGCCCAGATTATGCCGATCTCGGCCCAGCACGGGCACAACCTCGAAGCCCTGGAGCGGGTGATCGCCGGCTACCTGCCGGAGAACGAGCACTTCTTCCCGGAAGACCAGATTACCGACCGCAGCAGCCGCTTCCTCGCCGCTGAACTGGTACGCGAGAAAATCATGCGCCAGATGGGCGCCGAGCTGCCGTACCAGATCACCGTGGAAATCGAAGAGTTCAAGCAGCAGGGCAAGACCCTGCATATCCATGCGCTGATCCTCGTCGAACGTGACGGCCAGAAGAAAATCATCATTGGCGACAAGGGCGAGCGCATCAAGCGCATCGGCACCGAGGCGCGCAAGGACATGGAATTGCTGTTCGATTCCAAGATCATGCTTAACCTGTGGGTGAAGGTTAAGGGTGGCTGGTCCGATGATGAGCGTGCACTGCGCTCCCTGGGCTACGGCGACCTGTAATCAGCCTTTAGTAACACCGCAGGACAAAATGTGGGAGCGGGCTTGCTCGCGAATGCAATGGATCAGTCACCAGATGCTTTGGCTGACCCACCGCATTCGCGAGCAAGCCCGCTCCCACATTGGATAGTCGTTGTTTTCCAGACCGTGTTCCCGCAGCGAGAACCCCATGTCCCCAACCCCACCCCCCAGCCAACCCGCCTACGTCCTGCACAGCCGCGCCTACCGCGAGACCAGCGCCCTGGTGGACTTCCTCACGCCCCAGGGCCGGCTGCGCGCGGTGTTGCGCAGTGCGCGGGGCAAGGCGGGCACGCTGGCGCGGCCATTCGTGGCCCTGGATGTGGAGTTTCGCGGCAGGGGCGAGCTGAAAAACGTCGGCCGCCTGGAAAGCATCGGCACCTCGGCCTGGCTCAATGGCGAGGCGCTGTTCAGCGGCCTCTACCTCAATGAACTGCTGATCCGCCTGCTGCCCGCCGAAGACCCGCACCCCGCAGTGTTCGATCACTACGCTGCGACCCTGCTGGCCCTGGCCGAAGGCCGCCCCCTGGAGCCGCTGTTGCGTGCTTTCGAGTGGCGTCTGCTCGACGACCTGGGCTACGGTTTTGAACTGAGCAACGACCTGCACGGCGAGCCCATCGCCAGCGACGGCATGTACCGCCTGCAGGTGGATGCCGGCCTGGAGCGCGTCTACCTGCTGCAACCCGGCCTGTTCCAGGGCACCGAGTTGCTGGCCATGGCCGACGCCGACTGGAGCGCCCCCGGTGCCTTGTCTGCGGCCAAGCGCCTGATGCGCCAGGCCCTGGCCGTGCATCTGGGCGGTCGGCCGCTGGTCAGTCGCGAGTTGTTTCGAAAGCCCTGACATCCCCGTGTATGCTGTGCGCCGATTCTTTCCCTTTTCAGGAGCGCTTCCGTGACCACCAGCAATCGCATTCTTCTTGGCGTCAACATCGACCACGTCGCCACCCTGCGCCAGGCCCGGGGCACTCGCTACCCTGATCCGGTCAAGGCCGCGCTGGATGCCGAAGAAGCCGGCGCCGACGGGATCACCGTGCACCTGCGCGAAGACCGCCGGCACATCCAGGAGCGCGACGTACTGGTGCTCAAGGACGTGCTGCAAACGCGCATGAACTTCGAAATGGGCATCACCGAAGAAATGATGGCCTTCGCCGAGCGCATCCGTCCGGCGCATATCTGCCTGGTCCCGGAAACCCGCCAGGAACTCACCACCGAAGGCGGCCTGGATGTCGCCGGCCAGGAAGCGCGGATCAAGGCCGCGGTCGAGCGCCTGTCGCAGATCGGCAGTGAAGTCTCGCTGTTTATCGACGCCGACGAACGGCAGATCGAAGCCTCGCGCCGCGTGGGCGCCCCGGCCATCGAGTTGCACACCGGCCGCTACGCCGATGCCACCACCCCCACCGAAGTGGCCGAAGAACTGCAGCGCATCATCGACGGCGTGGCCTGTGGCCTGCGCGAGGGCCTGATCGTCAACGCCGGCCATGGCCTGCACTACCACAACGTCGAAGCCGTGGCGGCGATCAAGGGCATCAACGAACTGAACATCGGCCACGCGCTGGTGGCGCACGCGCTGTTCGTCGGTTTCAAAGGAGCGGTTGCCGAAATGAAAGCGCTGATCCTGGCTGCCGCCAAGCCCTAATCAACGCTGGGCTTGTGTGGGAGCGGGCTTGCCCGCGATAAGGGCGTTTCAGTCGATACCTCTATTGACTGACACAGCGCTATCGCGGGCAAACCCGCTCCCACACAAGCTTGCTCCCACATAAGGCCTTTCCCACATGCGGCAATGCGAAGCCTTACTGTTTAGCCGGCAGGGGTGTATCGTATTTGCCCTTTGCGGGCCTTGGGCCTGCGCAGATTTGTGAGGTTGTTGTGTCCCGATCCTTTTCCCGTCGACAAATCCTTGGTGGCCTCGTCGGCCTGGCAGTCGTGGGTGTCGGTGCCGGTGGCGCCTATCGCTACTGGCTGGGGAAAGTCGCGGACGCCAGCGCCGGGCGCGATTACGAGTTGATCGCCGCACCGTTGGACGTGGAACTGGTGCCGGGACACAAGACCGAGGCTTGGGCCTTTGGCCCTTCGGCGCCGGGCACCGAGTTGCGCGTACGCCAGGGCGAATGGCTGCGGGTGCGCTTTATCAACCATCTGCCGGTTGCCACCACCATCCACTGGCACGGCATCCGCCTGCCCCTGGAAATGGACGGCGTGCCCTACGTCTCGCAACTGCCGGTATTGCCCGGTGAGTATTTCGACTACCAGTTCCGCGTGCCGGATGCCGGCAGCTACTGGTATCACCCCCATGTCAGCAGCAGCGAAGAGCTGGGTCGTGGCCTGGTCGGCCCGTTGATTGTCGAAGAGCGCGAGCCCACCGGCTTCCAGCACGAACGCACCCTGAGCCTGAAAAACTGGCATATCGACGAGCAGGGTGAATTTGTCGAGTTCAGCATCCCCCGCGAAGCGGCCCGTGGCGGTACGGCCGGGCGCCTGTCGACCATCAACGGTGTGCCGCAGGCGGTCATCGACCTGCCTGCCGGGCAAATCACCCGGGTGCGCCTGCTCAACCTCGACAACACCCTGACCTATCGCCTGAATATCCCCAACGTCGAGGCGCAGATCTACGCGCTGGACGGCAACCCTATCGAGCCACGGCCCCTGGGCAAGGAATACTGGCTGGGCCCGGGCATGCGCATCTGCCTGGCAATCAAAGCCCCGCCGGCCGGCGAAGAGCTGTCGATCCGCAATGGCCCGGTGCGCCTGGGCACCTTCCGCTCGGTGGCCAACACCGACGCCCCCGGCGAGTGGCCACCGGCGTTGCCGGCCAACCCGATTGCCGAGCCCGACCTGGCGAATGCCGAGAAGCTCAACTTCAATTTCGAATGGGTCGGCTCGGTCTCGGTCGATGTCGAAAACAGGCCGCCGAGCCTGTGGCAGATCAACGGCCAGGCCTGGGATATCACCGACAAGACCTGCGCCGACCGCCCGATTGCCAAGCTCGAGTTGGGCAAGAGCTATATTTTCGAACTGAAGAACATGACCCAGTACCAGCACCCGATCCACCTGCATGGCATGAGTTTCAAGGTCATCGCCTCGAACCGCCACAAAGTCACGCCGTACTTCACCGACACCTACCTGCTGGGCAAGAACGAACGCGCTCGCGTGGCGTTGGTGGCGGATAACCCTGGGGTGTGGATGTTCCACTGCCATGTGATCGACCATATGGAAACCGGCCTGATGGCCGCCATCGAGGTGGCGTGATGCGCCAGATACGCCCGACGGCGATTATCGACCGCAGCCGCGACCAGGACTTTATGCGCGAAGCCCTGGCCCTCGCCGCCCAGGGCGCGGCCCTCGGCGAAGTGCCGGTGGGCGCGGTGCTGGTGCAGGACGGCGAAATCATCGGGCGCGGCTTCAATTGCCCGATCAGCGGCAGCGACCCCAGCGCCCACGCCGAGATGGTCGCCATCCGCGCGGCGGCCCAGGCCGTCAGCAACTACCGCCTGCCGGGCAGCACCCTGTATGTGACCCTGGAACCGTGCAGCATGTGCGCCGGGCTGATCGTCCACTCGCGCATCGCGCGGGTGGTGTACGGCGCGCTGGAGCCCAAGGCGGGGATTGTGCAAAGCCAGGGGCAGTTCTTTACCCAGGGCTTTCTCAATCATCGAGTGATGTATGAAGGCGGGGTGTTGGCCGAGGAGTGCGGAGCGGTGTTGAGTGAGTTCTTCAAGGCGCGCCGGGCTAAACCCTGACCTCAATGTGAGAACCAGATCAATGTGGGAGCAGGCAAGCCAGCTCCCACATTTTTGATCTGTATTTTCTCAGGGCGATTGGGGGTTACTTCTTGGCGATGATCACCGCACGCATCGGTGCCGGCAGCCCTTCAATCGTCTTGCTGTGATCCTCAGGGTCGAGGAAGTCACTCAGGGACTGATACTTCATCCACTCTGTCCCGCGCTGTTCCTCGACCGTGGTCACGCTCACATCCACGCAGCGCACCTCAGTGAAGCCGGCACGCCGCAGCCATAGCATCAGCGCCGGCACCGAGGGCAGGAACCACACATTGCGCATCTGCGCGTAACGGTCTTCCGGCACCAGTACCTGTTGTTGATCGCCCTCGATCACCAACGTTTCCAGCACCAGCTCGCCGCCCTTGACCAGGCAATCCTTGAGCGCCAGCAAATGCTCGATCGGCGAGCGGCGGTGGTAAAACACGCCCATGGAGAACACCGTGTCAAAACCTTCCATGTTCGGCGGCAGGTCTTCGAACGGGAAGGGCAGGTGCCAGGCGTTGGGCGCCGACAGGTAGCGCTGCACCGCCTGGAACTGGCAGAAGAACAACCAGTTGGGGTCCACGCCAATCACACTGTCGGCGCCGGCGCCGAGCATGCGCCACATGTAGTAGCCGTTGCCACAGCCCACATCGAGGATGCGCTTGCCCGCAAGGTTCAGGTGCGGCGCGACCCGCGACCATTTCCAGTCCGAGCGCCATTCGGTGTCCACATGCACCCCGAACAGGTTGAACGGACCTTTGCGCCATGGGCTCAGGCCCATCAGCGCGGCATGCATCTGCTCACGGGTTGCGTCATCGCAATCGGTGTCGAGGGTCAGGCCGTTCAGCAGGTCGACTTCGCTTGGCAGGATCTTGGGCAATGCGTCCAGCGCACTTTGCCAGCGCGCCAGGTCGCCATGGCCCTTTTCCATTTTTGCATCGAGTTGTGCTTGCAGGCCCTGGGCCCACACGGCCAGGGGAGTGCCGACCAGATGGCGGGCGAGGGGGGACAGATCAATCATGGCAAGGCAATCAACGAGGCAAAGTTAAGACACTGGAACCACGGCACGACTTTCGAGAACCCGGCCGCCAGCAGGCGTTCGCGGTGTTCTTCGAGGCTGTCGGGCTTCATGACGTTTTCGATGGCGCTGCGCTTCTGGGCGATTTCCAGTTCGCTGTAGCCGTTGGCGCGTTTGAACGCTACGTGCAGATCGGTGAGCAACGTATGTTCTTCGGGATCATTGAAGCGCAGTTTTTCCGAGAGAATCAGCGCGCCACCGGGCAGCAGCGATTGGCGAATCCGCCCGAGCAAGGCCAGGCGCTCCTCGGGGGCGATAAATTGCAGGGTGAAATTCAGCGCCACCACCGAGGCCGGCTGGAATTCTAGGGCGAGGATATCGCCTTCGATCACCTCCACCGGCAGCAGTTCCTGGAACATCGAGTCCTGGCCGTTGAGGTATTCGCGGCAGCGCTCGACCATCGCCGCCGAGTTATCCACAGCGATCACCCGGCAACCGTCGGTGCGCACGTGGCGACGCAGGGCCTGGGTCACCGCGCCCAGGGACGAACCCAGGTCATACAGCACGCTGCCCGGCTGGGCAAACTGCGCCGCCAGCACGCCGAGGTTCTCGACAATCGTCGGGTAACCGGGCACCGAGCGCTTGATCATGTCCGGGAACACCCGCACCACGTCCTCGTTAAAGGCGAAGTCCGGCACCTGGGGCAAGGGCTGGGCGAATAGGCGATCGGGTTCTTTGCTCACGGCTGTTCCGGCGACGAAGTGGAAAAGGCCGGCATTTTAGCCAACTTGGCCGAGCGATGCGCGCCTTCTCTGATCTGTGGCGAGCGGGCTTGTTGTGGCGAGCGGGCTTGCCCGCGCTGGACTGCGCAGCAGTCCCATCTAGGGGGCCGCTGCGCGCCCCAACGCGGGCAAGCCCGCTCGCCACAGGGGGAGTCAGGTCAGGGGCGTGCGGCGCGGCTGGGAAAAGGCCGAGGCGGTGATGCCCCACTGGCCCAACCAGTAGGTGATGATCAACAGGTACGGTGCGGCATCGAAGGTCACCACAAAGCGGTTGATGCCGATCAGCGTGTCGGAAAACACAAACAACGCCGCGCCGACGGCCGCCAGCTGCGCCGAGCGCTTGGGCACGTCGCTGCCCAGGCGCGCGAGTGCACGCCAGAGCATGGCGCTGATCACCAGCGCATACACCACCACCGGAATCAGCAAGTCGCCCAGGCCGTGGGAAATCAGGATGCTCAACAGGATCGCCCCAACCCCCAGGGCCAAGGCCAACGGCAACAGGGCCGGGCGCCGGCAGTCGCTGAAGTAGGCCTTGAGATACGCCAGGTGCGCGAACAAAAACGCGCCCAGGCCGAAGATAAACAGGTCGCCGGGCCAGGCCAGCAACACATCGCCCACCACGGAGAAAATCAAGCCCAGGCTGATCCAGCGTCGATAGTCACTGGGCGGCGCATCATGCAGCCAACCCAACAGCGCCAGTACCGGCAGCGGCTTGACCAACAGGCACAGCAAGGTGGCATGCGTGCTCAGGCCGTAGATAAAGGTACCCGCACCCATCAACGCAAGAATCATCCATGGCATATCAGTTCACCGTAATGGCGCAGTCAAAGGTGTCCACCGGATTCACTTCCGGGGCCCAGGGTTGTTGGGAGGTCAGGCGCAGGCGGCCAGTGCCTGCGGTAAAGGCCTGGAAGCGCCAGGTGGATTGCCCGGCGGCACCCACTACGCCGGCGTCCTCGGGGTTGCTGTAGACCTCGGGGCCGAGGCTGCGCAGCACGCCGCCGGCCGAATCCTGGATCGCCCAGCGATAACCGGTGGTGGGGTTGCTCGGCAAGGTCAGGGTCAGGTTTTGCCCGGCCTTGAGCTTGAGCGGGCAGGCGCTCTGTTTTTCGACGGTGACGTTTTGCTTCGGTGCACTGGCGCAAGCCGCGAGCAGGGCGAGGCTTAGCGGAAGAAGCAGGCGGGCAGCGGTCATGAAGGCTCCGTTTATTGGCGACGAAGGGCGAGCATAACCGAAGATGAGACAAGGTGTTACAGCAGGGTTTTGTGTTGAGGCGGCTGACGCCATCGCGGGCAAGCCCGCTCCCACATTTTGATATGTGAACACATTCAAGTATGGGAGCGGGCTTGCCCGCGATGAGGCCAGTACCGACGCTACAGATCTATCAGAACAACACCTTCGCCACATCCGCAAAGCGCTTGGCAAAGTGCACCGTCATGCCTTCCTTGAGGTACTCCGGCAATTCTTCAAAGCTGCCCCGGTTGGGCTCCGGCAGGATCAGTTCATGGATCTTCTGGCGCCGCGCCGCAATCACCTTCTCGCGCACGCCACCAATCGGCAGTACGTGCCCGGTCAGGGTCAGTTCGCCGGTCATGGCCACGCCTTTTTTCGGTGGCTGGTTGCGCGCCAGCGACAGCAATGCACTGGCCATGGTCACCCCGGCACTCGGGCCGTCCTTGGGCGTGGCGCCTTCCGGCACGTGCAGGTGCACGAAGGCTTCGTCGAAGAACTTCGGGTCACCGCCAAACGACTTCAGGTTGGAGCTGATGTAGCTATAGGCGATTTCGGCGGACTCCTTCATCACTTCACCCAACTGCCCGGTGAGCTTGAACCCACGATTGAGCGTGTGGATACGCGTCGCCTCGATCGGCAAGGTCGCGCCGCCCATGCTGGTCCAGGCCAGGCCGGTGATGACACCCGTGCCCGACAGTACCTGCTCGTTGCGGAACACCGGCATGCCCAGGGAGCTTTCCAGGTCCTTGTTGCCGATCTTGATCACCGAGTCCGGCTCATCCAGCAGCTTGACCACCGCCTTGCGCACCAGCTTGCCCAGTTGCTTCTCCAACTGGCGCACCCCGGCTTCACGGGCATAGCCGTCGATCAGCGCGCGCAGGGCGCCATCGGTGATGCTCAGGCTGTTCTTGGCCACGCCGGCTTTTTCCAACTGCTTTGGCCACAGGTGACGCTTGGCAATGGCGACTTTTTCTTCGGTGATATAGCCCGACAGGCGAATCACTTCCATACGGTCCAGCAATGGGCCGGGGATCGAGTCCAGGGTGTTGGCGGTGCACACGAACAGCACTTTGGACAGGTCCAGGCGCAGGTCCAGGTAGTGATCGAGGAATTCGACGTTCTGTTCCGGGTCGAGGGTCTCCAGCAGGGCCGACGCCGGGTCGCCCTGGTAGCTCTGGCCCATCTTGTCGATCTCGTCGAGCATGATCACCGGGTTCATCACCTCCACATCCTTGAGCGCCTGCACCAGCTTGCCCGGCAGGGCGCCGATGTAGGTGCGGCGATGGCCCTTGATTTCGGCCTCGTCGCGCATGCCGCCGACGCTGAAACGGTAGAACGGCCGCCCCAGAGACTCGGCGATGGATTTGCCGACGCTGGTCTTGCCCACACCCGGCGGGCCTACCAACAGCACGATGGAACCGGCGACTTCGCCTTTATAGGCGCCGACCGCGAGGAACTCGAGGATGCGACTCTTGATGTCGTCCAGCCCCGCATGGTGTTTATCCAGGACTTTGCGTGCGTGTTTGAGGTCGAGTTTGTCCTCGCCATACACGCCCCACGGCACCGAGGTCGCCCAGTCCAGATAGTTACGCGTGACCGCGTATTCCGGCGAGCCGGTTTCGAGGATCGACAGCTTGTTCAGCTCTTCATCAATGCGTTTCTGCGCCTGGGCCGGCAGCACCTTGCCTTCCAGGCGCTGCTCGAACTGTTCGACGTCGGCGCTGCGATCGTCCTTGGTCAGCCCCAGCTCCTGCTGGATCACCTTGAGCTGTTCCTTGAGGAAAAACTCGCGCTGGTGCTCGCCGATCTTGCGGTTCACCTCGGCGGAGATTTCCTTTTGCAGGCGCGCGACTTCCACCTCTTTGCGCAGCATCGGCAACACTTTTTCCATGCGCTTGAGCATTGGCACGCAGTCCAGCACTTCCTGCAACTCGTTACCGGTGGCCGAGGTCAGCGCGGCGGCGAAGTCGGTCAGGGGCGACGGGTCGTTGGGGCTGAAGCGGTTGAGGTAGTTCTTCAGCTCTTCGCTGTACAGCGGGTTGAGCGGCAGCAGTTCCTTGATCGCATTGATCAGGGCCATGCCGTAGGCCTTGACCTCATCGGTCGGCTCGCTGGGCTGGTGCGGGTATTCGACTTCCACCAGATACGGTGGGCGGTGGTGCTTGAGCCAGGTCTTGATGCGCACGCGGGTCAGGCCCTGGGCAACGAACTGCAGCTTGCCGTTTTCGCGGCTGGCGTGATGCACCTTGACCAGGGTGCCGTACAACGGCAGGGCAGAGGTATCGAAATGCCGCGGGTCTTCGGGCGGCGTGTCCATGAAGAACAGCGCCAGGGAGTGGTGGTCGGATTTGCTCACCAGCTCCAGGGTCTCGGCCCAGGGTTCTTCATTGACGATCACCGGCAACACTTGCGCCGGGAAGAACGGCCGGTTGTGGATCGGGATGATATAGACCTTGTCCGGCAGATTTTGCCCAGGCAGGGCCAGGCCGGTGTTGGACGATGGAGTTTCAGCGTTTTCGGGGTCGGCGTAGTCGTTGAGGTCGATATCGGGGAATTCTTGCTGGTCGCTCATGGGGCACCTGCACAGTGAAGTATGGGGGTTAGATGGGGCAGGTGAGCGGTGGTTTCAATGGCCCGGCGTGGTTAGCAACAAATTGCATGACATTTTCGAAGACCCCTGTGGCACTGGCTGTTTGTGCGGCACCCAGAAACCTTCAGCAAATCAGGGGCGATTTTATGCCTGCGTGCGCCGTTTAGACGGTGATCTGTCGTCAAAATAATGTCAGCCAACCTCCCGTATTTATTAGGTTTACTTCTGCTCGGCGAAGACTAATCTGGGTTTTCCAAATGTTCGGCATCGACGGGCATTTATTTGACACCGGGCCGCCAGTCGCGAGGGAAGCGTATGACAAAAGGGCGCTTGAGCTGGGGCGTGGGCACGCTGCCAGGAGGCAAGCGGATGAAATGGCGCCACGCCTTCCAGGCGCGGCTGGCCGGGGTGTTGGCGTTGCTGCTGCTGGTCGTGGTGGGCGCGGTGTATTTTGCCGTGAAAGTGGCCACTACCCGGGCCGTGGAAAATCAGGCCCTGGTGCAACTGGAGACCGGCAGCCGAGTGTTCGAGCGCCTGCTGGACCTGCGCGGGCGACGCCTGCAATACGGCCTCGACTGGCTGACGGTGGACGAACAGTTGCGCCGTGCCGTCGCTGAGGGCCAGCCGGCGGCGATCCTTGCGGCCCTGCACCGACAGGGCAGCGGCATCCGTTCCAGCGAGGTGTTTGTGCTGGGGCTGGATGGGCAGGTCATCGTCAGCACCCTGGCTGGCGTGCCGGCGCAGCAAGTCTTTCCCTACGCCGAGGCGCTGCGTCAGGCTCGGCGCAATTCCCTGCATATGCTCGTCGTCTCCCTGGCCGGCCGGCCGTTTTTGCTGGTCCAGGAAGATGTGCTGGACCCACTGCCCATTGCGCGGGTGGTCATGGGCTTTTCCATGGATGAGGTGTTTGCCGCCGAGTTGCGCTCCCTGAGCAACCTGGAGGTGTCGTTCATGAGCGTGGACAAGGGCCAGCCGGGCGCCTTGTTCAGCACCCAGCCCGTGACTGATCACCCGGCCATTATCGAGGCGCTACAGGCTTCGCACCCCAGGGCGCTGGCAAAAATGAGCGAGTTTCACGGCCAGCGTTTTCTCAGCCAGGTGCTGCCCCTGGCCAACACCGGCGATGGCGGGCAAGTCATGGCCTTGCTGCAAAGCCCGCTGGACCAGGCCCTGCAATCCTTTGCACCGCTGGACCGGCAATTTCTCGGCATCGCCCTCGCGGCACTGCTGGTCTCACTGGTGGGCGCGCTGTTGATGGCGCGCCGCGTGTCGCGCCCGCTCGATGCCCTGGTGCAGGCAGCCGAGCGCATTGGTGGCGGGGATTACCGCACGCCAGTGGCGGTGCGCGGCAAGGATGAATTCGGCCTGCTGGCCCGTGCCTTCAATGCCATGCAAAGCGGCATCGCCGTGCGCGAGCGGCAATTGGCGCACAATGCCCTGCACGATGCGCTGACCGGCCTGCCCAACCGCGCCCTGGCCATGGAGCGCCTGGGCAGTGCGATCAGTGCGCGGCGGCCGGTGGTGTTGCTGTACCTGGGGATTGAAAACTACCGGGTGATCAACGAAGGCTTTGGCCCCCAAGGGGTCGAGGAAATGTTGCGCGAAGCCAGCCGCTGTCTGCTGTCGAGCCTGGCGGCCGGGGATTCGGCGGCGCGCATTACCGGCAGCGAATTTCTGGTGCTGTTGGAAAACACCAAGCTCGACAGCGCCGTGGCTCGCGCCGACCGCCTGTACAGCCTGTTGACCGAGCCGCAGCGGGTGGGTGTCGATGAACTGCGCCACGAAGTGAGCATGGGCATTGCCGCCTACCCCGAAGATGGCCAGCAGGTCGAAGAACTGATCAGCCGCGCGGCCATTGCGCGCCACGATGCGGCCGCGTTGCCCGGCTATCTGCAGATCTATCAACAAGACCGCGACCTTGCCCATCAACGCCAGATCAGCCTGATTCGCGACCTGCGCCGCGCCGCCATCGAAGACGAATTGTTCCTGTGCTATCAACCCAAGCTCGACCTGCGCCACGGCTACGTGCGCCAGGCCGAGGCACTGTTGCGCTGGCAGCACCCGACCCTGGGCCTGGTGTCCCCCGTCGAATTCATCCCCCTGGCCGAACGCTCCGGCAGCATGGCCAGCCTGACCCATTGGGTGATCGAAGAGGCGATCCGTCAGTTGGCAGAGTGGAGCGTGCGCGGGCTGGAGGTGCAGCTGTCGCTGAACATTTCGGTGGACGACCTCGGCGACGAAGGGCTGGCGCCGCGGGTGACCGAACTGCTGGAACTGCATGGGGTGCTGGCCGGGCAGTTGATTTTCGAGATCACCGAAAGCGCGATCATGCACAACCCGGAACAGGCCTTGCGCATCCTCGAGCAACTGCGCGGCTGTGGCATCAGCCTGTCGGTGGACGACTTCGGCACGGGCTACTCGTCCCTGGCCCAGTTGCAGCGCCTGCCGGTGCAGGAGCTGAAGATCGACCAGTCCTTTGTGCGCAACCTCGACAGTACCAGCGGTGACGCGGTGATCGTGCGTTCGACCATCGAGATGAGCCACAACCTGGGGCTCAAGGTGGTGGCCGAAGGGGTGGAGTTCGAACCCAGCCTGAGGCTGCTCAAACAATGGAATTGCGACACCGCCCAGGGCTACCTGATCAGCCGGCCGTTGAATGCCATGGCCTTTGAGATGTGGATGCGCCGGGATCGCAGTACGGTGTGACGGGTCCGGCGCGGTCAAAATATGGGAGAGGGCTTGTGTGGGAGCTGGCTTGCCTGCGATAGCGGTGGGTCAGTGCAACATATGCCAACGGATCCACCGCTATCGCAGGCAAGCCAGCTCCCACATTTGAGTTGTATTTCAAATAAAAAACCCCGGAATTCCGGGGTTTTTTTGTTGCAGCTGTCGCTTAATCCGCCAGCTTGAACGCCATCACATAGTCACCCTGCTTGGTCCCCAGGGAACCATGACCGCCCGCCACGACCAGCACGTACTGCTTGCCGTCCTTGCCGGTGTAGGTCATCGGGGTGGTTTGCGCGCCTGCAGGCAGGCGGCCTTCCCACAGTTGCTTGCCGTTTTTCACGTCATAGGCACGCAGGTACTGGTCGAGGGTACCGCTGAGGAAGGACACGCCACCGGCGGTGGTGAAGGTCCCGCCCAGACTTGGCACACCCATGCTCAGGGGGATGGGCACTGGCGAGCTGTCACGCACGGTGCCGTTCTTGTGCATCCAGATGGTCTTGTTGTTGGTCAAGTCCACGGCGGCCACATAACCCCAGGCCGGTGCCTGGCATGGCAGGCCCATTGGCGAGAGCATGGCTTCCAGGACCACGCCATAAGGCGTGCCTTTGTTTGGCTGCACACCTTCGGTCTCGCTGACACGCGGGCCCATGGCGGCGATTTTTTCTGCCGGGATCATGGTCGACTTGAACGCCATGTAGCTTGGGTTGACGAAGGCAATCTGGCGCACCGGATCAACCGAGATGCCGCCCCAGTCGAACACGCCGAAGTTGCCGGGGTAAACGATCGAACCTTGCAGCGATGGCGGGGTGAACGGGCCATCGTAGCGCAGGGATTTGAAGTCGATCCGGCAGAGCATTTGGTCGAACGGGGTCACGCCCCACATGTCACGCTCCTTGAGGGGCGGTGGCATGAAGTTGAGGTCGGACTTGGGCTGGGTCGGCGAGGTGTGATCGCCTGCCACTGCGCCTTGCGGTACCGGGATTTCGTTGATCGGCACCACCGGCTCGCCCGTTGCACGGTCCAGCACGTAGATGCTGCCTTGCTTGGTCGAGGCCATCACGGCTTGCTTCACGCCGGCCGCTGTCTTGATGTCGATCAGGCTTGGCTGGCCGCCCACGTCCATGTCCCACAGGTCATGGTGGGTGAACTGGTAGTGCCAGCGCACTTTACCGGTGTCGATATCCAGGGCGGTCAGGCCGGCAGCGTGCAGCTCGGAAGCCGGGGTGCGGTAGCCACCGAACTGGTCCGGGGTCTGGTTGCCCATCGGCAGGTAGAGCATGCCGAGTTTTTCATCGACGGCGAACATCGACCACATGTTGGGCGAGTTGCGGGTGTAGGTCTTGCCTTCGGCAATCGGCGTGGTGTCGTCCGGGTTGCCGCTGTCCCAGTTCCACACCAGCTTGCCGGTGTGCACGTCGAACGCGCGGATTACGCCGCTTGGTTCGTCGGTGGAGACGTTATCGGTGACGTGACCGCCAATGACCACGAGGTTCTTGGTGATGGCGGGCGGCGAGGTGGAGTAGTAACCACCGGGGGCGAAGGTGCCGATGTTGGCGCCCAGGTCGACCTGGCCTTTGTCGCCGAAGTCTTCACACATTTTGCCGGTGTCGGCGTTCAGTGCGATCAGACGGGTGTCGGCGGTCGGCAGGAAAATGCGGCGCGGGCAGGCATTGGCGGCTGGCGCGGCGGCGCCGGTGGCCGGGCTTTGCTCGGTGGCGGCGTAGGCCGCGTCATCGTGATACGACACGCCACGGCAGGTCATATGCGCCCAACCCTTGAAGTTCTCGGCTTTCTGCGTCGAGAGCTTAGGGTCGAAACGCCAGATTTCCTTGCCGGTGTCCGGATCAAGGGCAATCACCTGGCTGTGCGGGGTGCACACGTAGAGCATGCCGTTGACTTTCAGCGGGGTGTTTTCCGCGGTGGTTTCACCGGGGTCGCCCGGGCCAGGCAGGTCGCCGGTGCGATAAGTCCAGGCCGGTACCAGCTTGTGGGCGTTTTCCGGGGTGATCTGCGCCAGCGGCGAGTAACGATCACCGAAACCCGAACGGCCATAGGAATTCCAGTCGCCATCGGCCTGGGCCGGCGCGGCGTTGGTCATGCCCGGTACCGCGTCGCGGTCCAGTTGGCCCTTGATTTCACCGGGGTTGGTGAACTGGCTGGCCACGGCGGTTGCGCCGGCCAGCACCACGGCTACGCTCAGCGCGCCGGTGCCCAGCGGGGCGGGTTGGCCGCGCAGCAGGGGACGGCGGAACCACGGCAGCAGCATGACGATGCCCAGGCCGAACAACAGGGCCAGGCGCGGCACCAGTTGCCACCAGTCCAGGCCGACTTCCCACAGAGCCCACACCGTACTGGCGAACAGCACCACAGCGTACAGGCCCAGCGCCGCGCGGCGCGTAGCCAGCAGCAGGACGCCGGTCAGAGTGATGCCGATACCGGCCAGCAGGTAGTACAGCGACCCGCCGAGCATGCTCAGCTTGATGCCCCCGGCCAACAAGGCCAGGCCCATGATCAGCAGCAAGATCCCCAGCAGCCTGGGCAGCAGGCGGCTTGGGCTTGAAGCACCATCAGTGCTCATAGTGTGATTCTCCGTGACGTTTAAAGTAGTCCCGCGCTTGTTCACTGTAGATGACGTTTGTGCGCGGGCTTGGTTCAGGTCTCATTGCGTTTATTGCGATTCAGAAGGACGCTTGCAGCTTGATCCCGCCGACCAGCGCGTCATCCACCTGGGCAACGGCCCCCGGATGCCGGATGTATTGCAGGTTCGGGCGCACCGTCAGCCAGTTGCTGACATGCACGCCGTAATAGAACTCGGCGCTGTATTCGGTGTCTTGCACCGGCAGGTAGGCGGCGGCGTCGAAGTCGTAGACCGCACGGGCCTGGTTGCTGGCCTGGGCGTTCTTGCGATAGGCCGGGTTGACGTGCACGCGGGCCACGGCAAAGCCGATATCGTCCTGGGCGCGGGCATCGAACGGGCCTTTGTAGACCACCCCGGCCTGCACATAGTTATCCACAGCGTTGGTCTTCTTATCGTGCATCGTCGCGTTGGCGAACACGCTCAAGCCACGGCTGTTGTCGCTGGCGAGGCGGGTGACCTGCTGCTGCACACCCAGCCACACACCGTGCTTGCTGGAGGCACTGCGATAGGCCTCGCCACTGACGGCGGCGGGCTGGTCGTGGCGGTCCTTGTAGACATCGCTGGCCTTGGCGCTGCTGTAGTAGTAACCGGCGCGGTATTCGCCCGGCAGGCCATGGAACGTTGGCGTCCACACCAGCTCCACCGGCAGCAGGGCGCCCTGGGTGCCGCTGCCACTGAGCTTGAAGCCATTGCCGCGATCGAGGTTGGACGGGTTCTGCTCATAGGCGCCGACCTGCGCGTACAACTCGGGCGTCAGGTGGTATTTGACCCGCAGCGCCCATTGGCTCACGGGCCAGTTGTACCAGATGCCACCGACCCAGTTGCCCACCTGGGAGCCGCAGAACGCCAGGTTCTGGAAGTCACAGGGGAAGCTGTTGAAGTCTTCGCCTTCGCCAAAACGCCCAGCTTTGATATCCAGTTTTTGGTCGAAGAATTTCTGCTGGTACCACATCTGCGTCAGGCGCCAGGTCTGGCCACGGCCCCAGACTTCCTGGGATGAGGTAAAACCGCCGACCCGTGGGTCGTTGATGCGGTCATTGCTGATGTTATTGCCACTGCGCTCGGTGATCGTCAGTTGGAACTCGGCGTCGTGCCAGCCGAGGATCTTCTGCAGGTCCAGGTGGCTGCCGAAGGCCCATTGGTCGCTGTAGCGGGCGGTGCGGTCATGGTCCGAGCCGCCATGCAGGTTGCTGCCCATCTCGCCGGTGTAGTCGATCTTGAAGTCGTAGCCTTGTTGAGACAGCGCTGTCCGGGAGCCGCCGAAATCACCCAGCATCCACGGTGACTCGCGGTCAAAGGCAGGGGCGGCCTGGGCACAGGTGATCAGGCACAAAGGCAGCAGCGCAGCGCACAGGCGCAGTGTTGGGAAAGCAGGCATAGGCAAGGGCAGGTCTTAATAGTTTTTGGTTTTAGTACGCAAACGGCGACCGGCGGGGCGGGCGCGCATCAGGTTTTTGGGTGGCAGATGAAACGTTTCAGGTTGTTGCCGACAAGGATAAAGCGCCGGCACGGGGAGAGAAAGGGCTAATCGCAAGATGGATTATTTCGGATTTGGTAACAGTCGGCGCAGAGACCGCAAAGCAGTGAGGGAGCTGGCTTGCCCACTCCCACAGGGGATCTCGTTTACAGCACGGGTTTGGCTAGACAACACAATTTAATGTGGGAGATTCTATGGTTTTGGGGAAGCCCCCCAAACCGCTTTTGACTGGTATTCGCTCAGGTTTTTCATGAGCGAAAAGGCGATGCGCGCCAGCTTGCGGCCAATGATGACCAGGGCTTGAG